>PMTT01000544.1:10273-34851 GCA_003167275.1 Bryobacterales bacterium
GCCGGTTGGGGTTTGGAGCGGGAGCTGCAGTCGTTCGCGAATCCCGGCGCGCCAACCGTGGGGTGCGAGTTGCGGTGGGCCCGTTATGACCTCATAATGAAAGCGTTTGGCGGCGGTGGGGAGACTATCGAACGCCTGGAAGAGGTAAGGCTGGCCGTCGAGCGCGCCTTCGCGTCGGGTTTGCCGTACTGCATCAACGCGAGGATCCACGGGGTACGGTCGCCATTCACCGAATGGCAGATCGCGGGGAAGAAGAAGTGAAGTTACTGCCGATGGCGGTCGGGCTTGCGATGCTGGGTGGGGGTTCCCTGTGCGGTCAGGACTTACCCCAATGGGTCCTGCAACTGTCGCGGATCAAACGCCAGGCCAAGGCCGAACTGCTGCGCCTTCCGAACTTCGCCTGCCTGGAGACTATCAACCGCTTCCAGAGCAAACCTGGTAAGGACTTCTTCCAGCCGCTGGACGTAATCCGGCTGGACGTGGCGTTTGTGGATGGCAAAGAACTGGTTGCGCCGGCGGGCGCGTCCGGGGCGTTCCAGGAGATGGATTTAGGAAGGTTGGCGTCCGGAGGCGTGATCGGCTCGGGCGCCTTCTCCGCGGTTGCCCGCAACCTGTTTGTGAACGACAATGGCAGGCCCACGGGCTGGAGCGAGGAGCGGATCCTGGATCGGCCGGCGCTCCGCTACAATTTCGCCATATCGGAGATGCAGGCCGGTTATACGATGACCTCCAGCGGAAGGACGGGCACGGTCGGCCTGGAGGGATCATTCTGGGCCGACGCCGAAACCCTGCAACTGATCCGCATCGAGGAGCGCGCGGTGGATATCCCTGACAGCCTGGGCGTTGAGGACACCTCGACGTCCGTCACCTATGCCAGGACGCGCATCGGCTCCTCCGACGTGCTGTTGCCGCGAAAGGCGGAAATCCTGGTCACCAACACCACCGGCTGGCGCGGGAGAAACGAGATTGAATTCACCGGCTGCCGGGAGTATGTGGCCGAGTCGGTGATTCGCTTCGACTCGGTGGACCCGGTCCCGGCGGCGGCCCCGTTGCCACCTGCCAAGAAGAAGTGACGGGCCGCATTAGTCAAGGCTGAATCTCCTCCTGATGGATGCCGATCTTACGAGCGAATCTGGAACCTGCCGAAGGACTAGAATAGAGCGAATATGGACAGCGGCGAGCTGGAGCATTTCTCCCTGCTCGAAAAGATCGGCGAGGCGGGGCATGGGCCGGGTCTACAAAGCCAGGGACACGCGCCTGGAACGCCTGGTCGCCATCAAACTGCTATCCGAAGCGCGCCGCGGAGATGCCGACCACTGCGCCCGCTTTATCCAGGAGGCCAAAGCGGCCTCGGCGCTGAACCATCCCAACATCATCACCATCCACGAAATCGGCGAGCATGACGGGCGAATGGCATCGGCGTTGGGGCGGATGCCGGCGCAATCGGACTGCTGTTCGGCGGGACCACGGGCACGGTTTCTCTAGGAGGCTTCTACCATTTTCGGCATCAACGTCTCGTGGACCCGTTCGTGACCGCCGGATATTCCCTGTTCTTTGAGCGGACCGCGAGTTTTCTTTTCGCCACCCCGGTGGTCGAGGCGAGCCTGAGCCTGTTCAACTTCGGCGGCGGCACGAATCTATGGTTCTCGCGCCACATTGGGGCGAAGATCGAGGCCCGCGATCATGTGCATTCCGGAAGTGGCTCGACCGTCCACTACGCGGAATTCATGTTGGGACTCGCCTTTCATTGATCCGGCCGGACCGCCGCTTCCTCGGTTCTTCCCGGAGCAACGGCTCGCGGCCCGGGTGGTCTCGAAAATCAAACAGGCTGAATCCGGGCAACACGCCTGGCAACACGCCAGACCGCGGTGTGGGATCATTGGTCACCGGATGATCGGACGCGTGGTTTGGCTGGCGCCCGCGAAAGCTGGTTGGTTTTCGGAGGAGCGCTCAATGAAGCCTTTTCGTATCGCTTGCGGACTGCTTCTGTTAGCTGGCACGGGGCGGGCGCAGCAGTACGTGATTTCGACGATCGCCGGCGGCGGACCACCTTCGACACCAGCCGCGGGGCCCACTGTGTCCATTGGCCCTCCTTCAGGCGTTGCGACAGACAGCGCAGGCAACGCATACTTCCTGAGCCTCAACTGTTTATTCAAGCTGGATCCAAACGGTGGACTGACCCGAGTCGCCGGAAACTCCAGACCCGGATACTCCGGGGACGGTGGACCTGCCACTAATGCACAACTCGCGAATCCCTTAGGCGTGGCGGTGGACGCGTCCGGTAATCTCTTCATCGCAGACACGAACAACTCCCGCATCCGGAGGATTTCCCCGAGCGGGATCATCACCACGGTGGCTGGCAATGGCATAATCGGCTTCTCCGGAGATGGTGGACCAGCCACCAGCGCACAGCTTGCCAATCCCACCGGCGTGGCCGTGGACGGGGCCGGCAATCTCTTCATCGCGGACACCAACTACAACCTCTTTCCCGCTGCCAACAACCGCATCCGAAAGGTCTCCCCGGACGGGCTCATCATCACGGTGGCGGGCAACGGCGCGTCCGGATTTTCGGGCGACGGCGGACCGGCCACGAGTGCGCAACTCGCCAGCCCGGCCGGCGTGGCCGTGGATGGGTCTGGCAGTCTCTTCATTGTGGATTTTCAAAACTGGCGTGTTCGCAAGGTTTCCGCGAATGGGATCATCACTACCGTTGCCGGCAACGGCACTATTGGCTCTTCCGGGGATGGCGGACCCGCGACGGGCGCACAGTTGTCTTTGCCGCAAGGTGTAGCCGTGGACGGGTCGGGCAACCTATTCATCGCGGACAATGGCAACAGCCGCGTTCGGAAAGTTTCGACCAATGGGATCATCACTACGGTGGCGGGCACTGGCTTTCAGGGCTTCTCCGGAGATGGTGGAGCCGCTACGAGTGCCCACCTCATCAATCCGACCGGTGTCGCCGTGGACGGCTCGGGCAACCTCTTCATCGCGGATTCGTACAACAATCGCATTCGTAAGGTCTCGACAAACGGGATCATCACCACGGTGGCGGGCAACGGAACGATGGGCTTTTCCGGGGATGGCGGACCCGCCACGAGCGCATCACTGGCGAGTCCGAACGCTGTTGCCGTGGACGGGTCCGGTAATCTCTTCATTGCGGACTACAACAATAATCGCGTCCGGAAGGTCTCTACCACCGGAATCATCACCACAGTAGCGGGCAATGGGACGGCGGGCTTCTCAGGTGATGGAGGGCCCGCCACCGGTGCGCAAATATGGGGTCCGGATGGTGTTGCCGTTGATGCGTCAGGCAACATCTTCATCGCCGATTTCAACAACAAACGCATCCGGAAGGTTGCCGCCAACGGCATCATCACGACGGTAGCGGGCACAGGGACTCCGGGGTTTTCCGGGGATGGCGGTCCCGCGACCAGTGCGTCGATGGCAGGCCCGTACGGGGTTGCCGTGGATGGACAAGGCAACCTCTTCATTTCGGACTTTGCCAACGGCCGCGTCCGAAAGGTCTCGTCGAAAGGGATCATCACTACGGTGGCGGGCGGCGGAAGGCCGTCCTCCTGCTGCGGCGACAATGGACCCGCCACGAGCGCGGCCCTCGGAGGCCCGGTTGCCGTCGCCGTGGACGGGTCCGGCAATCTCTTCATTGCAGATCCGATTCTCGGCAGGGTGCGAAAGGTCTCTACGGACGGCATCATCACCACCGTGGCGGGCACTGAAATTGGGGGTTTTTCCGGAGACGGAGGGCCAGCCACGAGTGCATCTCTGAATCCAGACGGTATTGCGGTTGACGGATCGGGTAATCTCTTCATTACGACTAGTTCTTTCAACCGGGTCCGGCGGGTCTCTGCCGACGGGATCATTACCACGGTAGCGGGCAATGGAGTTGGCGGCTTTTCCGGGGATGGAGGGCTCGCCACCAGTGCACAACTGTACCTTCCAATTACTATTGGACTGAATAAGTTCGGCATAGCCACCGACGGGTCGGGCAATGTCTTCATCGCGGACTCCGGAAACAATGCCATCCGCCTGCTGACACCGGCCAATCAATCTGTGCTGATCACCGCCGTCGTCGACGCCGCCAGCGAAAGTGCCGTTCCGGTATCGCCGGGCAAGATCGTGGTGGTTTACGGCGCTGGTCTCGGACTATCTCAAGGCGCGACTGCGTCTCCTGCCAACGGCGCATTCGGCACTCAACTGTCCGGAACCACCGTATCTTTCAACGGTGTCGCCGCACCCATCTACTATGCGTCCGCGACGCAGGTTAACGCCATTGTTCCGTATTCCATTTCCGGGGGCGCGGTCAACGTCACGGTAGCTTACCAGGGACAGACCTCATCGGCATTTTCGGTCGACGTCGCCCCGTCGTCACCCAGCTTATTCACGTCGAATTCGACGGGCGCTGGGCAAGCCGCGTCACTCAACGCCGTGGATGGCACGCTCAACTCGGCAGCCAATCCAGTGAAGATCGGAGCCTACATTTCGCTCTACGCCACCGGAGAAGGACAGACCACGCCCACCGGAGTGGACGGCAAGTTGGCGACCGTACCGTTGCCATCGCCAACTCTTCCGGTGACCGCCACAGTGGACGGAATACCAGCCTTGGTGCAGTACAAGGGCGGCGTCTTTGGCACCGTTGCCGGCCTGATGCAAGTCAATGTTCAAATTCCGGCGGGCGTCAAGCCAGGAGGCTATGTGCCGGTAGTCCTGCAGGTGGGCGATGCGTCCACGGTGAACGGAGCTGTGTGGATCGCTGTCTCAGCGAACTGAGGCTTTCGACTACTGCGCCGAACGAAAGGTCACCAAGGTCTCACAAGCTAAGACCCGCGACGGCGCTTTTCCACTACAGACGTGGGGTATGCTTTAGCTTGCCGCTCGCTTTGAGTCAATTCCGGGGCAAGATAAAGCATACCCTACGTTAAGGCGTTCTTGCAGAACTCCACGCATTTCGCGAGTTCGGTCATCAAGTCCGAACCCTGCGGGATCTGGTGCTCCATCTCGATCACGCCCGGGAACGGATACTTCTCCTTCTGCATCAGCTTCAGGGTTTCCTTGATGGGCGTGTCGCCGGTGCCCCACGGGACGTTCGGGCCGTTATTCATCTTGCGGTCCTTGATGTGAATGTGGGTGACGCGGTCGTGGTACTTCTGGAGGAACGGAATCGGCGATGTGCTATTCCCGGCAATGAAGTGTCCGATATCCAGGTTGATGCCGTTGTATTTGGAATAGCTCATGGCGGTCTCCCAGCTCTCCGGGCGTCCGAACGCCTCCGGGCTGGTAATATCCGTGTGGCCGTGGTAGCCGATCATCATCTTGTGCTTCTCGCCGAACATCCCCAGCCGTTTGGTGTGGCTCAGGGGAATTTCGCAGGAGATGGCCTTCGCGCCCGCCGTCTTGGCCAGACCGAACATGTAATCGATCTCCTCGTCGGTGAAGGTGTCGATGGCGTCCACCTTGACGATATCGATTTTGACACCGGCGTCCTCGTACTTCTTGCGGAATTCCTTGACCTTGTCCATGGACGCCGCCAGTCGCCAGGTCCGCAACTCATCGGCCGCCGCCTTGCGGGCGGCTATCTGCTCGGGCGTCGGAGGCGGTCGCGTCCCTTTGGGGGGCGGAGCCGGAGCGGTTCCGGAAGCTGCGCTTCCGCCGGCCGGCGTGGTTGCCTGAGCCCCACCGCCCGGCGCCTTTCCTTGCCACTGTCCGCCGGCGCGGGCGCCCGGACGGACCGCCGGATAGGCCACCAGGTTGGCCGGCGCTCCCATGAACTGCTCAATGGGTTGGGCGCGCAGTTCCACGGAGCTGAGGTTGAGTTTGACCATCGCGTCCAGGCACTCGTCGCCGCTGTTAAACGAGCCGTGGAAGCTATAAGGCGCGTTGATGCCGATCTGCACGCCGCCAAAATTAGAGTTCGTCTTCGCCAGCAAGCGGGCAGCCGGAAGCGCCGCCAGCGCCAGTTTGCCGAAGTCACGTCGGTTCAGGCTCATGAATGTTCCTTTCGGGTGAGCAACCCAAACCTATCGAATTCGTGTGCCGGTGTCAACAGCCAACCCTTTCCCGACCTGTCCAAAGCTTGCGTATTTAACGGTAATTAACGTATCATTTTCGTGTACTGATATCCGAATCGAGCGCTGGCTCCATGACGACTGGCCACGTGTCCCGCCAAGACGATCCCCGGTTTTCCAATGAGGCCCTGAAGCGGGCGGAACTGCTTACCTGGGACGAAGCGCAGACCACCAATCTGATCCTGGTGGGTTCCCCGGACGCCAACTCCCGCCTGCGCCAACTGCCGCCTCTGCAGCACTTCGATTTCAAGTCGTCGCGTTCCGAGCCGCGCCTGGGCCTGGGTGGGATCGTCAACGTGCATCCCGGCCCGGGCGAAGAGGAGGTCTACTATTCGTCGGGCAATCCTTATACTTCGGACTACGCGGTACTCGCCATGTTGCCCGGCCTGAAACCGGAGCACCGCATTCTGGTCCTGGCCGGAACGAATACGTATGGCGTGCAGGCGGCCGCGGAATTCGCCTGCCGCGCCGACCTGGTGAGCGGTCTGCTGGCCCGCCTCGGCGTTCGGGAGCGCGACCGCATCCCGGATTTCGAAGCGTTGCTGGAAGTGAAGGTCAGCGGCGGCGTGCCCGTGCACTCGGGCCTGGTGCTGGTGCGTCCACACCAGGGAGCGGCGGGGACGCGGTAGGCTTGCTTCCATGGACAGTTTCCCCGAGTTCATGAGGAATCCGGCGAACCGGATTGCGGCCAGCGAACAGGCGACCCCGGGTGTGGAAGGCTACGTCTTCGACGGTGCCGATGGCAGCCAGATGGCCTTTTGGACTTGCCACGAGGACGCGGTCTCCGCGGCGCATACCCACGAATATGACGAATACTTCACTGTGGTTCACGGCTGCTACACGCTGATCGTCGAAGGCCGCCGGATTCCCGTCAAGGCCGGAGAGGAATACTTCATCCCCCGGGGAGTCCTGCACGGTGGTGAAGTGGTGGCCGGAACGAGAACGATCCACGCATTCGGCGGCCGGCGGGCGAGGCGAAAGTAGCCTTGTCCAACCTCGATTTGACGGCACCTGCCCGACATACATGACCCAACTCACGACGGTCGAGGATGTCCAAACACACCCCCGGTGATACCGAGTTAAAGCCACACTGGAGCACCACATAAAATCCGTTCCCCAGGGCGTCCGGGTCGCTGCGGAATCGCCCGATCATCTGCTAAAATCAAAAACAGGAGTTGATGAGGCAGAAAGGACCAATTGAGTTTAATTGAATCCTGCTTCCTCTCGGCATCGCCTGCAAGTTGTTCCAAGTATAAGAAGGGCCACCCTAGCTCAGCTGGTAGAGCGGCTGATTCGTAATCAGCAGGTCGCCGGTTCGATCCCGGCGGGTGGCTCCATCCTAAGTCTTTTAAACCAACACGGTTAGAGGGAAATTGCAGAGCTGTTCCAAGGAAGTCGTTTTGGGATGTATGCCGGAATCTAGCACTACCCCAAACCTCTAAGTATGCCATTATTGAGCAGCGTTCCTGTCTTTGGCCGGGCTTGGCCGGAACGCACTTCATCACGGACGCGTCCGCAAAAATCCAGGCCCTTCGTCAAATCTTCCCGGCCAGAGGGTGGCACAGTAAAGCCACGTTCGCAGAGAATGCTGAGCGCAGGGCGCTGGAAGGCATCGTGAGCAAGCCGAGCCCGCTTCGAAAGGGCTTCAACAGGTACAGGCCGGAGGATTAGAATCACCCCTACCCAGCAATTCTACAGGTTCGGAAAACGCCTTCCAACAATGTGATTGATTTGAACCTTCTAATGCCTTGCATTCTGAAACATTCGGCGCTACCATAAATTCCCACGCATACTAATCTTTGCAAGAGGGACGAATGGCGTCGAAACACCTGGATGACTTCTCCCCTGCCGCCAGCTTCACGCGTGGCAGCACCTTTTCCACCCTGCCCCAATCAGGCTGTACCCTTTGTCGGGTCGTTGCATGTAAAGATCAAGGCCGGTCAAAAAAGAACCACGGAAAAGGCGTAGGGCGGATAACTATACGTTCCGCTGTTACGAAACACGTGGTTGTTGCGATACGGATCCGGCCGAAGCCGACTTCCTGCCCGCCGGCTGTTCGACTTTCCGATAAGTGCAGGGTTTGCCATTGACGCTGCAAAGTTCGCATCGCGAGTCCAGCGGTCAAAGCGGCATTCAAACGACTCAGGCGTCATTGAAATAACAGGTCGTGGTGGCTGACCTTTTCCACGCGAGTGCAGTCTGCGCTCCATGGCTGTCCATGCGGTTATGCCATTGTAGCGTTGACGATACGTTGGGTTTGGAATCGAGCTTGAGGTTGTCAAGGTCAGGGCGATCCGCGGCGATCCCAGACAGACATTCCCCCACCCGGAAAGGAAGTGGTCCGCCGCGTGCACTTGTGAGGAATGTTCACTACGCCTTCCAAGGTGTACGGCAGTAAATGCGCGTAGAGAGGACTGGAATCTATGAAGCGCTCTTATTTGTCGCCCTTCTCAATCGGGGGCTTTGTCTGTGCCGCGTTGCTGCTTGCATTGGGGGGCGAACTACTGCTTGCCCAAAAGCCCCCGGAGCTTCCGCCTCCCAATCAGGCGCTCGCACCCAATCAACTCGAAGACTTGGTAGCGCCTATCGCACTTTACCCCGATCCGCTGATAAGCCAGATCCTGGTGGCGTCCACCTATCCGCTGGAGCTCGTTCAAGCCTTGCAGTGGATCCAACGGAACCCGGGGCTCACGGGCGCAGCCCTCACCCAGGCCGCTGAGCAGCAAAACTGGGACCCGAGTGTACAGGCCCTGGTAGTTTTTCCGGACCTGATCAAACGGTTGAACCAGGACATCACGTGGACCACAAATCTGGGAAACGCGTTTCTCGGTCAGCAGGGCGACGTGATGGACGCTGTACAGCGGATGCGGGCCAAAGCCGAGCAGTCGGGCAAATTGTCCTCCACTCCCCAGCAACAAGTAACCAACACGAACGAATCCGGGCAGCCCGTCATCCAGATTGAGCCCGCCGATCCGCAGATGATCTACCTGCCACAGTACGATCCCGCGTACATCTGGGGGCCGCCGATGTACTATCCATATGCGAGTTGGGGTTACCCTGGCGGTTATTTCGGTTTCGGCCTCGGAATCCCGATCGGAGCCTATTTTGGCGGCGGTTGGGGCGGTTGGGGCGGCTGGGGTTGGCAACCCGGCTGGGGCGGCCACAACATTTTTGTCAATAACAACTTCATTCACCGGTACAATTTCAACTCGAGAGGCAGCGGGAGCCTGAATGGCAGAAGCAATTGGGCCCACGATGCCTCGCATCGCCAAGGCGTGCCCTATTCGAATGCCGCCGTGTCCAGCCGTTACGGGGGCGGCGTGCGCCAGAATTTGCAATCGCGCGCGTCTGCGGCACAGGCGCAGTCTCGCGGCGCCAGATCCCCATCCGGAGGCGAACGAATGGGCAATCGACAGATCGCGCCGAGCAAACCCAGCAGCAACCGAAGCGCTTTCGGCGGAGTTCGCGACGGCGGCGCGGCAAGGATGCATAGCGACCACGGATTTTCGAGCCTCGGCGCGGCCCGGAGTGGAGGAGTCAGCAGAGGTAGCGGTGGTGGTGGTGGCGGTGGGCACGCTGGCGGCCACGGTGGTGGGCGTCGATAAGAGCGGAGGGGAAAACCATGACAAGAACGAATTCTGTCGATCTCAAAAGCTTCTCGCGTTGGCTGGCGCAATTCGTGGCCGTCGGCCTGGTGCTTGGTGCAACTCTACTCGAAGCCGCACCGAAGAACGGCCAGCGGACATTTGCGACCCCACTCGAAGTCGTTCAGGCGACTATCGAGGCAGCGGAGCACAATGACACGGCGGCTCTGCTCCAGCTCTTCGGACCTGAGGGAAAGGACTTTGTCGAATCCGGCGATCCAGCCGAAGACAAGGATCTGCGGGCCGAGTTTGCCCGCTCGGCCCATGAAAAACTCCAGATTGACCAAGACCACTTGACTCCTGACCGGGCGACCTTCACGGTGGGGGAGCAGGAGTGGCCGTTTCCGGTTCCTTTGATTCGCACGAACGGAAAGTGGCAACTGGATTCGTCGAGCGGAAGGTTCGAGATCCTCGCGCGCCGGATCGGCAGGAACGAGTTGAACGCCATGGAGGTTTGCCGGGGCTATGCGGAGGCGCAATTGGAATACGCCCAAGGCGCGCGCGATGGAGATCGTCTCCTGAAATATGCGCAGAAGATCTCCAGCACACCCGGCAAGCAGGATGGGCTCTATGCGGAAGGCATTCGCGATAGTATGGTGTCGCGAGCTTTCGCCGAGGCCGCGGCCGCGGACGTGGCCAACGGGGGCAAGAGGTCCGAACCGTACCACGGATACTACTTCCGGGTCCTGAAATCTCAGGGGCCGGACGCCGGCGGGGGCGCCTTCGACTATGTGGTGAACGGTAAGATGATCGGCGGCTTCGCTCTGGTTGCCTGGCCCGCCGAGTATGGCGTGTCCGGAATCCGCACTCTCATCATCAATCACGAGGGCGTGGTTTACGAAAAGGATCTGGGCGCCGGGACGGCCCTGCAAGCCCGCCAGATGACGCGGTTCAATCCCGACCGGTCCTGGCGGCCAGTGGTCCTCGAGTAGAAGCGAGTGTCTTTTGAAAAAAGACGATTCGGCCCAGGCGTTTAAGGTCTGGGCCGAATCGTTTGTTTAACCGCGCGGTTTGGTCAGGACGTCCTTCACTTTTTGGAGCAGCTCCGCCGCGGTGTAGATGGGAAAGACCTCAAATCCCTGTAGCTCTGCTCGATTGCGAAGCCGATCGTCAGCCAGATGACCCCCGAGCATCAAAACCCTCATTTTCGTGCATTTCGTGCGCAGGTACTTCGCTGCCTCGTGCCCCGGCATGCTCTGAACATGGTTAGGGAGTATCAGCAGATCGGGTACGCACTCATTCAAGCGGTCTACCGCCTGCCCCAGGTCGCCGGTACCCAGCACCGAATACCCTTCGCGCTCCAATGTCTCCTGAAGAACCGAACGTACCAGCGGATCGGAAACCAGGAGCAGGATCGTCGCCTTCATCAAGGAGTGTTCCACGGTCATTCCCTTCGCCAATTACAGGCAATTACATTATGAACCTGAATTTCCATTTTGGACTTCCGGAGGTTCCGTCCCACGGCTGGATCACGGTTTGTCGCCCACGGCGTCATCCGAGTAGCCGGGTGCGATCGACAGGTTATTGTTGACGCTGCTTACCTGCTCGACGCTGCGAGCAATTTCACCCGCCTTTGCTTTCGCCCGTTTACCTCGTACTTCGCCTGTTAGAGTGACGACTCCTCCGGCGGAAGTCACGGAGATATAGGTTACGGTCTGTTGATCGGCTCCTCGCTCCGCTTGCCCCACCTGCCAATCCTCAATTCGCCCAAACTCCTTAGCCAGCTTGGCTTTCACAGCTTTCGCAATGGCCGCATCGTCGGTCGATTGGTCCGGAATCCGGGAACTTCGGCACCCACCGGAAAGCGCGATTGTGCAGATCGCGATAGACGAAACAATAGCTCGAATGGTACTCATCTTTTCTCCTTGCCAACGGTTTCAGACAGTCTCGTTACCTCAATTCGTCCTGGCGTTTCACGGCGGTCTTGGGATATGTCATCCTCAGGCCATCGGTGTCAGGGCTTCAAAGCCGGAGACAACGTCGAACAGTTCCTCGTCGATGCCATTCTGGCGCAAACGATGAAATGTCCGGTTAAGGTCCTCCAGCAACTCGTCGATGTTCTTGTCGGCTCGTTGCATAGCCGCCAGGCGGCTCGCGTTTTCGCTCGCGAGAGATTCGGCACACGCCCGGAAGATCGACACGAACAGATAACCGCGGATCAAAGCCCGCAAGGTCGCCGTGTTGCCACCTATGACCTCGGGCAAAGTCCCCGTTGGCCACGGAACCGCGGCGAGCTTTCGCCGCCATTCTTCATCCAGCGGCAACAGTCGCTGGTGGACAGGCTCATAGATTGCCCCTGACTTGGGACAGTTATGGAAGAGGTGGAGTTCAGCGACTTCACCATGCGATTGGCGACCCTCGCACTCCAGGAGAATCTGCCCGACCAGCGGGGCGATGGTCTTGACGGAGTTTGGCACCGGGAAAACTCCCCTCAGCGGTGGACCCGCATCCGCCAGACGCTCATGAACGCGTGCTCCGACGGCCCAAACCTCGGGCTTGCCCGGCAGGGCCGCCAGCGTTTCGACCGCATAATCGGCCACCACGTCGTTAAACTGGCCCACCAGTCCCTGGTCCGATCCAAACACTACCGCGCCGATCGGTCCGGCAGTTTTCTGTCCTGGAATCAAGGGAGCCGGGCCGCCTTCCCGAAAGCATGCGCCCAAACCCAGTTCCACGGCGTGATAGTAGTCGGCCAGTGCGCTCACCGAATTCTCGTACTGTCCGATACTCGAAGCAGCCACTGCCTTCATCGTGCGGACAACCGACTGGAGGTCCCCGGCTCCGGCGATTTTCCGGCGCATACCGGCCGCAGTATCGCTCATGGCTTCTTCTTTGGCTCAGGCTTGGGCTGGAAACGAGCCAGCGCCTTGCGTGCGCCCGCGACAATCGTTTCACGATCCTCCGCGCTCAATTCGGCGGACGAATCCAATCGCCCGCAAACCTCCGCGGGGATATCCGCCGACGCCTCGCGAAGGGCGTGCAAGGCGTCGTTCATCTGTTCCAGCGGCACAGGGTCGAAGAGTTCTGCCGTCAATGCCAGCAGCATGGCAATCTGCGCGGGCACGGACACCGGGCTGAATTCCGGCTGTTTGAGACAGGCGCGGATTCGCCGTCCGTGCTCGATGGTCTTGCGCGTACCCTCGTCCAGGCGCGCTCCGAACCGGGAAAAGGTTTCGAGTTCCTCAAACTGCGCGTAGGCGAGTTTAAGGTCGCCTGCCACCGCGCGGTAGGCCGCTCGTTGAGCCTGGCCGCCAACCCGCGACACGGATTTGCCGACGTCGACCGCGGGCAGGACGCCCAATTCGAACAGGGATGGCGAGAGGTAGATCTGGCCATCGGTGATGGAAATCAGGTTGGTCGGAATATAGGCGGAAATGTCCTGTGCTTCGGTCTCGATGATGGGCAGCGCCGTGAGGGATCCGTTGCCTAGATCCTGGCGCAAGTGGGTGGCGCGTTCAAGAAGACGCGAGTGAATATAAAAAATGTCGCCGGGAAACGCTTCGCGGCCGGGCGGACGGCGCAGCAGAAGAGAGAGCTCGCGGTAAGAGCGGGCATGATGGGTGAGATCGTCGTAAACGATCAGCACGTCGCGGCCGGCTTCCATGAAGGCCTCCGCGATGCTGGTAGCGGCGTACGGAGCGATGTAAGCGAGACCCGGAGCGGCGTCTCCTTCGGTCACAACCAGGACGGTGTAGTCCATCGCGCCCTTCTCCCGTAAGGTTGCCACGGCCTTCGCGACGGCGGAAGCGCGCTGACCGATGGCACAATAGACGCACAGAACATTTTGGCCGCGCTGGTTGAGGATGGTGTCGAGCGCAATCGCGGTCTTGCCCGTTTGGCGGTCGCCCAAAATCAACTCGCGCTGGCCGCGCCCAACTGGGATGAGCGCATCGACCACCTTGAGGCCGGTCTGGAGTGGCACCGTGACTGGATCGCGGTCCATGATGGGCCGGGCAGGGCGTTCCACAGGCAGGCGCTTGCTGGTGACCACGGCCCCGCGGCCATCGAGCGGCCGGCCGAGGGGGTCGATGACGCGCCCCAGCAAGCCATCGCCCACGGCCACGTCCATGACCCGGCCGGTGCGCCGCACTTCGTCTCCCGCGTGGAGATGCCAGTATTCGCCGAGCAGAACGACGCCAATCTCGTCTGGGTCCACGTTGAACGCAATCCCAGGCACGTCACCGGGAAACGTCACCACTTCATCAAAGCCCACCCCGGGGAGGCCCGAAACCTTGGCAATGCCGGTGGCCACACTGGTGATCGTACCTACTTCTTGTAGTGTCAGTTTCGGCGTGAATGCTGTTCGCACCTGGGCGATTCCGGCGAACGCCCGGTCGAAATCGCTATGAAGGCTCTCAGGTTCCATGCACCAGCTCCTCGACTCCCTTTTCCATGGACGCCAGATAGTCGGCGATGCTCCATGCCACCTTCTGCCCATTCGTCGTGAATTCAATTCCGCTGACCAGGTCTGGCGCGGTCTCGAAACGGACGCGAACCTCCGCCGAAAACGTTTCGTTGAGCGCGTTTTGTATGGCCGCGCGCTGATCCGCAGGCAGGTCGAACGTGCTGCGCACCACGCCGGGGCCGGAGGCCGTCTTGAGAGCCTCGCCGAGGGCCTCTTTCGCTTTGCCGTCCATTTCCCGCAGGCGGCGGGTGAATACTTCGCCCAAACGTTCTTCCAGGCTCACGGTGGCGAGATCCGAGAGCGCCTTTCGTGCGATGGCAAAGACTTCCTGCTGCGTCCTCCGGGTGATTGCGAGATGTAAGTTCTGCTCCTCGTTTCTCAAAGTTTCCTGCCGCTTGGCACTCAAATCGGCGGCGGCCTTGCGTGCTTCGTCCAGCAGGCGCTGGCGTTCACCCTGCGCCTCGCTGGCCGCTTTGCTCAGGAGGGCGGCGCGCTGCTGGTCGAACTCCGCGTTCTTGTGCTGGAACTCGTCGTGTTGTTTTTGGGCTTCGGCCTCCTTCCGAGCGGCGTTGGCGATTTCCGTGGCTATCCCCTTCTCCCGTTCATCGATAGCGTGAAGGATAGGTTGGTAAAGAAAGCGCTTCATCAACCACACCAGGATGAGAAAGTTGAGCGCCTGTGCCCCGACGGTGAACCAATCGATAAGCATGGGTTACTTTCCCGCGGTCTGCGCGATGACGTGGTTCCAGAAGGGGTTGGCGAAGATCAGAATCATCGAGACCACGAAGCAGTAGATGGCCGTGGATTCGATCATCGCCAGTCCCACGAACAAGGTCCGTGTGATCGTCGCGGAGGCATCAGGCTGTTGGGCCAGCGACGTGAGCGCCGTCGCCACCGCCCTCCCTTCCGCCAGCGCAGGCCCCATCGTGCCGAAACCGGTGGTGATGCCGGCGATGACAATCGATGCCACCGCAATCATAGTCATGTTGTCCACAGTGTCTCCTTGTGTTGTCGTAGTTCATGCTGGAACCGGCTGCATGGGTTCAGGTTTGGGTTTACGGACTCGCGTCGCCGCCGCGATATACACCGCTGCCAGGATGCTGAAAATGTAGGCTTGCACCATGCCGGTGAGCAGACCGAGCACGGTCATGACGATCGGGAAGAGGAAGGGCGTGATGGTGAGCAGGATGCCGATAATCATCGCCCCGCTCATCATGTTGCCGAACAAACGGACGGCCAGAGCCAGCGTGCGCGAAACTTCGCTGATGATGTTAAATGGCAGCATGACGAGGGTTGGCTTCGCATAGGATTTGAGGTAATTGCGGACCCCTTGCTCCTCGATGCCGAAAAATGGTACGGCCACAAATACGCACAGCGCGAGCGCCGTGGTGGTGGAAAGCGAAGCGGTCGGCGGATCGTAGCCGGGAATGATGGTGCACAAACTGGCTGCGCCGACAAATACGAAGAGCGTCCCCAGAAAGGCGATATACCGGTGTGGCTGACTCAAGCCCACCTCTTCAATTTGCTTCTCCATTCCGGTGACGAGGATTTCCAGCAGGTTCTGCCAGCGGGAGAGCGTCAGGCCGGTGGAAAGTTTGCGTGTGACGATCCAGGAACCGCCGGCCAATACGATCATCAGCGCCCACGTGAACAGGATGGTGGCGTTGAGTTTGAGAACTCCATGTTGCCAGAAGATCGTTTGATCGGGACTAAGATGCATGGCTGGCCGCCTGTGCCCGGGAAGTTGGCCTTTGGGCGGTTCTGGTGAGCCGCGTCACGATCAGGCGTGCCCCGACGAAGCCAAGCAGGCACACCAACAACCTCTCCCAGTGGCCACGCGCGATGAAATAGAAGCCGGCCAGGGCAATGCTCGTTCGCAACAATATACTGCCGAAGAACCACAGCGCCGGCTGGTTCGAAGAAAAGGCCTTGTGAACCGTCCACCAAAGGCCGCCGAAGAATATCGCTCCAAGCGAGACGCCGGCTATCAGAGCCAGCATCAGACTCAGGATTTCAATCATTTGTGATTCTCCTGTTCCTCTCGCATCTCCTTGTCTTCCTTGTCCACCCAGTGCCACGCGTTCAGACAGCCGAGTGCCAGGCCGACGATCAGTAGCGTCAGCGTCCAGGAATGGGTTCCTGGATGATGGCTGTCCAGCCAGATGCCGAAAGCCGTGCCGAGCAGTGTCGGAACCACCACCGACCAGCCGACCAGCCCCATCATCCCCAAGCCAAACCACACGCCTTGCGTCGGGTTACGCTGCGCCTTTAACTTGCGTGCCGCTTTCGCGCCGACCTCCCGGCTGAAGGGGTCTCCCGCATTGCCGCTTTCCGGGTTTTCACTCACGCTGGAACTCCGCTAAGCGACTGATCAGGTCGCTCTCCATTTTGGCCATCACCGAGCGGACACTCTGTTCCCTTTCGTCCAGGTGCAGAAACTCCCGCTCCACCGCCTCATGCAGGTGGGCGAGGTCGGTTCCGCCAATTGCGTTGCGCACGGAGATGAGCACGTCAAGGCCCGTCTTCACGAGAACCCCTTCGTCGACAGCTACGTAGACTTCGCCTTCGGCAGAGTTTTCGTAAGTCAGAATCCCGGGAGCGAGGGCCGCCACGCAGTCGAGCCGGTGCGGCAAGAGTCCGAACGATCCCTCGCGGGTCTCAGCGACGATGCGCGACACGCCGGCTTTGTCGGCGAAAATCTCGAAGGGCAGGAGAATCTTAAGATTCATGAGGGCCGACGGCGGCATGTGCGGCCTCCTTTTCAGTGGCTGGCTTCGACTGTGGTTCAGGTTTGGCTTTCGACGAGGAATCGCCGGGGGGCTTCGGCCCGGCCTTGTCTTCAGGCTTAGCTTTGTCTTCGGGCTTGCCGGCTTTGACCTTCCCCTTCGCCTCGTCAATCGCCCCGATCATGTAGAGCGCGCTTTCCGGGTAGTCCTTGAACTCATCGCGCAAGATCCGCTCGCAGCCATCGAGCGAATCCTTCAGGCTGACGAGTTTTCCCTTAATGCCGCTGAACTGCTCGGTCGCGAAAAACGGCTGGGTGAGGAATCGCTCCAGCCGCCGGGCGCGGGCGACCACGTTGCGATCTTCCGGAGCCAGTTGTTCCAAGCCGAGCATGGAGATGATGTCCTTCAGATCTTCGTATTGCGCGATCGTCCGCCTGATTTCCTGCGCCAGAAGATAATGCCGCTCGCCGACGATGCCGGGCGTAGCCATCTTGGAGCTGGATTGCAGCAGATCGATAGCCGGGAAAAGCCCTTGACTCGCTCGCTTGCGCGAAAGCACGATGGAGGTGGAGAGGTGCGAAAACGTGTGTACCGCCGCCGGGTCGGTCAGGTCGTCGGCGGGCACATAAACCGCTTGAATGGACGTGATGGCGCCGGTATCCGTATTGGCGATACGTTCCTCCAGGCCCGATAGTTCAGTGCCCATGGTGGGCTGGTAGCCCAGACGCGAGGGCATTTGGCCCAGCAAGCCGGACACCTCCATGCCTGCCTGGATGAAGCGGAAAATATTATCCACCAACAGCAGTACGTCGCGATGCTCGTCATCCCGGAAGTACTCGGCCATCGTCAGGGCCGCGTGGCCCACGCGGAAGCGGCTGCCTGGCGGTTCGTTCATCTGCCCGAAGATCATCACCATATTGGGCAACACACCTGCCGCCTTCATGTCCCGGTAGAGTTCCTCGCCTTCCCGGCATCGCTCCCCGATCCCGCAAAAGATGCTCACACCTTTCTGGTGCTCGATCATATTGTGAATCATCTCGGTGAGCAATACGGTCTTGCCGACGCCCGCCCCGCCGAACAGGCCGGCTTTGCCGCCGCGCTCGATCGGCACGAGCACATCGATAACCTTGATCCCCGTCTCGAAGATCTCGGATTTGGTGGAACGCTGCGTTAGGGGCGGCGGCGCGCGATGGACGGTGCGCCACTGGACATCTGCCGGCGCCGGCTGGCGGTCGATGGCGTTCCCGAAGACGTCGAACATTCGCGAGAGAATTCCCTTGCCGACCGGCGCCTTCAACTGCCCGCCCGTGTCCTCTACGGAGTTGCCGCGGGCGAGGCCCTCGGTGGGGGTGAGCGCGATTCCCCGCACGCAATGCGCATCGAGTTGGGCCAAGACCTCGATGGCGACCTTGCCATCCTTGGCGTGAAGCAGGGAGTAGATGGGCGGCAGGTGCGTGTCGAAGTTTATGTCTACGACGCTGCCGCGTACCGAGACCACCGCGCCGAGGTGTGCCGGCTTCATTGGCGCCGGGTCGGGTGCGGGTTCATTTGGGGCTGTTTGCATGGCGGACATCCTTTCCGGCACTTGAGCGGTTCAGACCGGTTTGCCTGCTCTGGCCGCGCTTCACTCGCTCCACTTCGAACGACAGATTTCCCCTCACACTTTTGCCTCCGGTGGGTCGGCGACGCCGCCTGCCGGCAGACGCTCCGGCATGTCCAGGCGTGCCGCGCCAATCCGGTCGTCGGCCATCCCGTAGTAGACGTCGAACCGGTTCGGTGAGCCAAGATCGTCGCGGCGGTCAATCCCGGTGGGGAATACGACGTTGGCAACCATCCCGCGGCGCTCTTGCGGCAGAACCGGTGTCAATACCGGCTCCGTGGAACGATACCGGATGATGTGCGGATGCTCCTTCGAAAGCACCATTACGCCAGCCGAGTAGCACAGGTGGTGGTGGCCGTTGCCCAGATCCGGCGATTCGCTCACGCCGTGATAAACAATCAGCCAGCCGTGCCGGGTTAGGATGGGCGGAGTGCCACCGCCAATTTTGAGCCGCTCCCATGGCGACACTGGAGTCGCCAGGCGGTGATGACAGGCAAACGGGCCGAGGTGATGCGGTTCATGACCATCCAATGCCATCCTGCTGTAGGAGATCCAGATGCTTTCCCGATCGAGATCCACGGAGCGGATTCTGGGGTGGTGGACGATATCTTCCGGCCGAGTGCCGGGGAAAAGCGGCCTGTGAAGCATGGCCAGTTCCGGGTGCCCGGATGGATTGGGAATGGCGACGGGGAAGAGGCTGGCATCTTTGTCATCCACATCGGCGATTTCGACGCCGTGATACCGGCCATAGGTTGCGAGCCCCAGACGCTCCCAGTGGAAGAGATCTTCCGATATGGCACTGGCGATCCGCGGGCCTTGGGGCGAATAGGCCGTGTAAGTCATGATGTAACGTTGGAGCGGTTCCACGAACGTGATGCGGGGATCTTCGCAGCCGCCGCCTCCGTCGGGGCGCCGCTCGTAATCGGCTTCGGGCTCCAGTGCGATCCCAAGCCGCTCCACGCCTGCCGGATCGCCGGCTTCGTTGAATCGCACTCTTGCAATGCCGATACGCGAGTAATTCCCGTGCGCGACGAGCCGCGGGAAAAGGTAGAGCTCGCCATCGGGGCCACGAACGGCAGCCGGGTTCAGGACGCCTTCGACTTCCTGAGGATTACCCGGCTCCGGCTTCATCACCAGTCCGAGGCGCTGCAGCTTCAATCCACTCATCAAGTCCCTTCATCACGTAACGCCAGTGTCGCTGCCATCGACCGGCTGTAAACTATCCCGGTAACGCAATCTCCAGCAAGTTCACTGCACCGTCCGGCCGAAAGCCGCACGCTCCGACCGACGCCGGCAAGAGCCAGACATCGCCTCTTCCGACGGCATAAGTGGCGGCGCCGTACTCGACCTGCCCCGCGCCGTCGACGCAGACCAGCACGCGCGGCACACCCGCGGCTCCAACGGTGAACGGCGATTGTCCGCGCACGCGCCACAACCGGAAATGCTCACAATCGAAAAGCCTCTCGCGCTCTACTGGCGTCGCCGTCTCAACCATGGGCGCCACCAGTCCTCCGGCCTGCTTTGCAAAATCGATGCAGGCAAGCGCCCGATCGACTTGGAGGGCCCGTGGCTGGCGTGTCATGGCGTCAACACGGTCCCAGTCGTACAGGCGAAAGGTCACGTCGCTGTTCTGCTGAACCTCGAACACCACGACGTCACCACCCAGGGCGTGAACCGTCCCAGCCGGTATGAAGACGCCGTCGCCGGCCTTCGGAGTGAAGCAGGCGAGGTGGTCCGCCACCGTCCCGTTCGTAAGCGCCAGCCGCACATCGCCGGCCGTAGTTCCTGGCTTCAGACCCGAATAGATGCGGCTTTCCGGACCGGCCTCCAGCACGACCCAAGCTTCGGTCTTGCCAGCCTCGCCCGCCGGCAGCAGGTCTTGGTTCGTATCCGCGGGATGCACCTGAACCGAGAGCATTTCTCGCGCGTCCAGGAACTTCAGCAGCAGCGGGAATCGGCGGAAGCGATGGGCCAGGTTTCCCAGCAATTGCTCCGGAGACTGCACCAGCAATTGAGCGATGGTCTGCCCTTTGAGCGGTCCGTTGGTAATCTGGCTCGGATGGTCATCGCGGTCGCTGAGTACCCAGGCTTCGCCGATAGGGCCGTCGCCGGGCAGGTGTGCACCGAGAAGGTCGCCCAGACGCCGGCCACCCCAGAGCCGGTACTGATAGATCGGCTCGAATCGCAAGGGATACAAGGGTGCTTCACTGGTGTTCATGGCGGTGTCCGCGACCAGGGCTGTCGCGGTGTCTCTAAGCAGTTGCGCGTTCATTTGGGGTTGCTCCATTTCCAGTTCCGAATCTCCGGCAAGTCCCGGCCGTTCTTGTCGATGTACTGCTTGTGCTCGATGAGCTTGTCTTTGAGCTGCTGCTTCAGGTAGATTCCTTTGTCGCCAGTACGAGGCACCCGGTCGATGGTGTCCATCACCAGGTGGAAGCGGTCCATCTCGTTCAGGACCGTCATGTCGAAGGGCGTTGTGATGGTGCCTTCCTCCTTGTAGCCCCGGACGTGGATGTTGTCGTGGTTGGTGCGCCGGTAGGTCAGCCGGTGGATCAACCAAGGGTAGGCATGAAAGGCGAAGATGACCGGCTTGTCCTTGGTGAAGAGCTCGTCGAAATCGATGTTGCTCAACCCGTGGGGGTGCTCGGTTTGCGGCTCCAGCTTCATCAGGTCGACGACGTTGACCACCCGGATCTTCAGGTCGGGCAGATGCTCGCGCATGATGGAGACGGCAGCGAGAGTCTCCAGCGTGGGCACGTCGCCACAGCAGGCCATGACCACGTCGGGGGCAACGCCCTGGTCGTTGCTGGCCCACTGCCAGATGCCGATGCCCTCGGTGCAATGCTTGACGGCGGCGTCCATCGTCAGCCACTGCGGCGCCGGGTGTTTGCCCGCGATGACCACGTTGACGTAGTGGCGGCTGCGCAGGCAATGGTCCATTACCGAGAGCAGGCAGTTGGCATCGGGTGGAAGGTAAACACGCACGATCTCGGCTTTCTTATTGACGACGTGGTCCAGGAAACCAGGGTCCTGGTGTGTGAATCCGTTATGATCTTGCCTCCAGACATGCGACGCCAGCATATAGTTGAGCGAGGCAATCTTGCGACGCCAGGGCAAGCCCGAGGTTACCTTCAGCCATTTGGCATGCTGGTTGAACATCGAATCGACGATGTGGATGAACGCCTCGTAGCAGTTGAAGAGGCCATGGCGGCCGGTGAGCAGGTATCCTTCAAGCCAGCCCTCGCATTGATGCTCGCTGAGCATTTCCATGACGCGCCCGGCCGGAGCGAGAAATTCGTCGTTCGGCACGGTCGCCGCGTCCCACTGGCGCTTCGTCGCTTCGAAGATGGCTTCGAGACCATTGGAGAGCGTCTCGTCAGGGCCGAAGACCCGGAAATTCCGCTGCTCATTGTTCAGCTTGGCCACGTCGCGCAGGAAGGGCCCCAGCACATGCGCGTCGCCGATTCCGCCCGCTCCCGGCGAGGGCACAGCCGCTGCATAGTCCCGGAAATCCGGCATGCGAAGATCGCGCATCAGGATTCCGCCGTTGGCATGGGGATTTGCGCCCATGCGCCGTTCACCTTTGGGAGCAAGTTCGGCCAGTTCCGGTTTCAGGCGGCCCTGCTCGTCGAAGAGTTCCTCCGGCCGGTAGCTCCTCAGCCAGTCTTCCAACAGCTTGAGGTGTTCGGGATTCACAGCAGGGTCGGAGAGCGGAACCTGGTGAGCGCGGAATGTCCCTTCCACCTGCAACCCGTCGACGACCTTGGGCCCTGTCCAGCCCTTCGGTGAGTTGAGGACGATCATCGGCCAGCGCGGACGTGCAATGTTCCCGTTGACGCGTGCGTCCTGTTGGATGTGTTGGATCTGTTCGATCACCGTGTCGAGCGTCGTGGCCATCGCTTCATGCATCAGCGCGGGCTCGTGACCTTCCACGTAGTAGGGCGTCCACCCATAGCCGCGGAGCAACTGATCCAATTCCTCCCGAGTGATGCGGGCCAGGACGGTTGGGTTGGAGATCTTGTAACCGTTGAGGTGCAGGATAGGTAACACCGCCCCGTCGGTGGCCGGATCCAGAAACTTGTTGGAATGCCACGCCGTCGCCAACGGTCCGGTTTCCGCCTCGCCATCGCCGACCACGCAGGCGACCACGAGATCGGGATTGTCGAACACCGCTCCGAACGAGTGGCTCAACGAGTAACCCAATTCGCCACCCTCATGGATAGAGCCTGGGCACTCCGGCGACGCATGGCTGGGAATGCCTCCCGGAAACGAAAACTGAAGAAAGAGCTTCTGAAGCCCGGCCTCATCCTGACTGATATTCGGATAGATCTCGCTGTAGGTGCCCTCCAGATATGTGTTGCCTACGACCGCCGGGCCGCCGTGCCCGGGGCCGGAGACGTAAATCATGTCGAGGTTGTATTTCTTGATGATCCGGTTCAAGTGCGCGTAGATAAAGTTCTGCCCGGGGGTTGTGCCCCAGTGCCCCAATAGCATGTGCTTCACATCCGCCAGAGTCAGCGGGCGCTTCAGCAGCGGATTGTCGTAAAGATAGATCTGCCCGACCGACAGATAGTTGGCGGCCCGCCAGTAGGCGTCCATCTTGTGGAGCAGGTCTGGAGTGAGTGTGTTGTTTTTCTTGGCCGGTTCCCCTCCATCCGCCGCGTCCGGATTCGTGTGTGACAGTTCAGGCGTGGACATGCTAGTTGTCATGGTTCAATTCCTTTCTTTCCTTGAGCGAACTCATCGCCGCGTACCGAGACCACCGCGCCGAGTTTTCGAAGGACTGTTCTGGTTTCTTCATCTTTGCTTTGTGAGTAGTTTGCGGATAGATGTCAGTTCCCGCCGCCGTTTCGCGTCGGGCTTGGGATATGCCATCTTAAGTTCACTGAGCGTATCCAGGACAATTTGGGAAACAATCAACCGGGCGTTCTCCTTATCGTCGGCGGGAACCACGTACCAGGGCGCGTGATGAGTACTGGTCGCGCTCAGGCAAGCTTCATAAGCCTTCATATAATGCGGCCAGAACTTCCTCTCGTGAATGTCCGAGAGGCTGAATTTCCAATTCTTGTCAGGCTCATCGATGCGATCGAGGAATCGTTTTCGCTGCTCCTCCTGCGAAAGGTGAAGGAATACTTTGACGGTCCGCGTTCCGTTGCGAAACAGATGGCTCTCCAGGTTCACGATGGAGCGATACCTTTCTTCCCAGAAGGTTTTCTCGCCATGCGATTCTTCCGAAAGCCCCTGGCTGCGGAGAAGCTCCGGATGCACGCGAACGATCAGCACCTCCTCGTAATAGGAACGATTGAATATGCCGATCTGCCCGCGTTCGGGAAGTCGGCACGTGGTGCGCCACAGAAAATCATGTTCCAGTTCCTCGGCGCTCGGCTGTTTGAAGCTGGAAACCTGGCAGCCTTGCGGATTGACCCCGGACATGACGTGCCGGATGGCGCCGTCTTTTCCGGCCGCGTCCATCCCCTGAAAGATCAGCAGCAACGCAAAACGGTTGGAAGCGTAGTGAAGTTGTTGCAGCGAGTTCAACGCCTCGATGTGTTCCCCCAGCAGCCTTTGATACCCGTCCTTCGACTTGTAAAAGGGCTTCACAACCGTGGGCCACTCGCTGAGTTTGGCCTTTTCTCCTGGCCGCACACGGAAATCCTTTGAATGGATTTTCATCTTCGTTCCTCGGGGCAATGCCCGCCGCGTGGTTCGAGCCCGTTCATTTATGGGATCCTTCTTTCCGAATCTCCCGCTCCGCCTGCTCCCAGTCCTGAGCTGCTCGTCCGTCCTGCCGGCCTCGTTGCTCATACAATTCGTAGGCGCGCTTGGCAATCTGTGGGGTTACCTCGAGCGGTTTCCTGGCCCTGGCGTTCGGAACGCGCCATTTGATCATTGCCACCTTCACGGCGTCGTTCAGTACCAGGCACGACACCATGGCATACACAAATATCGCCAGCGTCTGCCACCCAGGCAAAGGCGTGAGTCCCGGTAGACCGACGAACGTCAGGACTGTGCCCGCGATGGCATCCGCAGCGAGGGCCGACAGGAAGGTCTTGCTGGGCAGCGTTGCCCAGAACCAACTGCGCTCCCGCGCGGACACGATGGAGAATACCGCAAAATAGAGCA
>PMTT01000539.1 GCA_003167275.1 Bryobacterales bacterium
CCCGTCGAGAATGGTTCCATCTGGGCGAGTCTTCAGGCAGTCCCGCTGCCCAGGAACCAGCGAAAGCCGCAATACCTCGGTCGAAAGCCGCTCCATTTGGGCAATCTTCAGGGCGCTCAGAGAGGTATCTGGGTGGAGCGGTTTCAACGGTGGATAGGGGTGCGGATTCGCCATGTTCTGGGCAACACATCGAACTGACGGGCACAAACCACATTATTGCGCATTCAGGTCCCCCTGTCGTTCCTGTGGGCCGGCGGGGGTGCTTAACCATTTTGGGAAATTCCTCACCAGTCAACACCGCTCCCTCACGGTCGCGGCTCGGTAACTCACGCTGAATCAGCAACAATCGCAACCGAGCCGCGACCGTCAGGAAGCGGTTGCCCGCTTGAACCGCGAAATCACCAAAACGGTTACGCACCCGGCCGGCGGGCATTGGACGTACTTGACTTGAGATCTCCGGCCGGTTACCGGTTGCGTCGATTCGGTTTGTCCGCTTGCTTTGGTGCCATGGAAATTACACCGACGTCTGGAAGTGAGCGTCGCCCGAAGCCCTGGCTTGAGATATCTCGGGCCCGACGCGCATAGCAATGGCATCGTAGTTGAACTGCTTGCCACAATCCAGACAGGCAACATAAGTCTGTGCGGACTGCCTGGTCTTGTCAACCGGCGTAATCGGTCGAGTAATGCGCTTGTGCCGGCAACCAAAAAGGAGTTGCATTATCGTGTGAATCATAATGGTCTCATTCTGTCTGTTATCACGCCCATCGCCTGGGTTACTCTTGAGGCGATGTGAAAACACTAATTAGACACACTTATCCTCAACTCGATGTTGATGGATTGTCCAGGCATCGGGAGCGGCACTGTGGCGGGGGGTGCGCTCGAAGCCCATCGCGCTTCGGGCGGACTATCTCCGAAGCCTCGTACTATACGGGTACTAGGATTCCTAAGGGTAATCCCTAAACTAACGGGTGTCAACCCGAATTTGGCATTTTTCACGGGATTTGCGGGTGCTTTGTGGTCGGCCTATGAATGGAGGCAGTGGCCGGACTGTGATAATCATTACATGGGATGACGCGAACCACCCTGGGGAATGTCGTGAGTTAAGTTCGGTGAGGGGATGTGCCTCGACCGCAAGATTCGTGGCGATTATGGCACCGCTTGCTGACGCGCGCGGCTCGGTTTGCGAACCATGCGGTCGCCAGAACCGGTCAACATCCTGGCTCGGGCTGGGCACTCCGCAAGCTAAAGCATACGGTACAGAGACTTCGCCCGGCGGGGGTGCGGCAGATTGCCTCCGACTGCGATGCCAGGGTCCGGGCGCGGTCTGTATCGCCCTCGATCAGGGCTTGGCGGGCGGCCTTGCGCATGCGCCAGGCGGCGGCTGCCAGGGTCATGATGATGGTCAGATCGGCGCCACAGCGGGAACACTCGCGGGCGCCGCGGAAACGCGCCCGGCAGACTGGACACATCAGGCACCCTCCACGAAGAAGAGCAACTCCTTCAGCGACCGGACGGCTTCGCCGAGCGCCTGCGGGTCGTGCCGCGCTACGGCCGCCTCGATGGTTTCCTGCAGTGCCACGGCCTCCTGCCTGTCCTCGGGATGCATCTTAGGGAGCAGCGCGCGCGAGCGCTGCACAAGTGTCACGGCCTCATGGCGGAGCCCTTGCCAATTGGGATCCATGGGGATGACTTTCCCGTTGGTGCGCTGGCTGGTCACGATCGCAGGTTCGGCTGGGGCTTCGATCATTCTAACGACATCATCCTCGGCGGCGTCGCCTTCTACAACGTCGTCCTCATCGGGATCGCCCTCGGCATCATCCTCACCTCCCAGCGCATGGATGTACTCTTGCAGTACGTCTCCTTCCAGTTCCTCGGGGAACTCCTCTCGCGTGGTGTAGAGCTCCTCGATGCGCTTGCGGGCGGCAGCGATTTCCGCGTCGCTCTTCGCCTGGAGGGCATTGGAGATGGTAATCTGCTTGGATTTGCCGGTGTCCTTCTCGATCGCCGAGACGTGCAGAATGCCGTCGACATCCAGACTCATCCGGCACAGCACCTCGTTGGTGGTGCTGACGTTCCGCAGACCCGACACCTGGAAGTCACCTACCAGCACATTCTTCAAAGCGTCTTCGTCGTCACCCTGGAAGATCTGAATATCCACCCTGGTCTGGCCGGGGAAGCTGGTGTAGTAGCTCTCGGTTCGCGTGACCGGCAGCGGGGTGTTGCGCTGGATGATGGGGTGGTAGCAGTGGGGATAGGGAATGCCGCCACGCTCGCCCAAGTAGGACGGACCGAACGAGTAGGGGGAGACGTCGACCAGCACGCGCTCCACGTCGCGGCCGGCCAGGCGGGAGGCGAGCACGCCGGCGCCCAGGGCCACGCTCAGATCGGGATGCACGTCCTGCCGCGGCTCCAGGCCGGTGCGCTCGCGGAGGAGGCGCGAGACCAAGGGCGTCCGCGTGGAGCCACCCACCAGCAGGATGGCGTCGAGATCGCCAGCCTTCTTCCCGGCGTCGTCGAGCGCTTTGGAGACGCTATCGAGGGTGGATTCCACCAGGTGCAGAATCATCTTCTCGTATTCGTCGCGCGACACCTCCAGATCGAGGTGGAGCGGCTTGCCGAGGTAGGTGATGAGCGATTCCTCACGCACGCGGGCGTAGGGTTCGAAACTGAGCTGCTTCTTGGCGGTCTCGGCGGCCCACCATAAACGAGCGCGGGCGGCGCGGTGCTCCGGCCCCAGATGGATGCCGTGCTGTTTGTGAAACTCGGCTTCCAGGTGGCGGAGCAGCAGATCGTCAAAATCGTCGCCGCCCAGTTGGTTGTTGCCATGGCTGGACAACACCTCGGTCACGTCGCCTTCCATAGTGACGATGGAGACATCGAAGGTGCCGCCGCCCAAGTCGTAGACCATGGCGGTGCGGCGCGCGCCGTCGGCGAACCCATAGGCCAGGCTGGCGGCGGTGGGTTCGTTGAGGATGCGGAGCACCTCCAGGCCGGCCATGACGCCGGCTTCACGGGTGGCGTTGCGCTGCGCGTCGGAGAAATAGGCGGGCACGGTGATCACGGCGCGAGTGACGGGCTGTTTCAGCTCGCGGCGCGCCCACTCGGCCAGTTCGCGCAGAATCAGCGCGGAGATCTCCTGCGGCGAGAAGCTCTTGCCGGCCAGTGTCACGGTCTCGGTGCTACCCATTTTGCGCTTGATGCTGCGCACGGTGCGCTCGGGATAGATGCGCTGCTGATTGAGCGCGGTCTCACCCACCAGCAACTCCCCGGTGGGCGAGATCCCCACGCAGGAAGGCAGCATTTTGCTCTGGTTCGGCCCCAGCACGCAGACGCGTCCGTCGACGAATGCCGCCACCTCGGAATTCGTGGTGCCCAGATCGATACCTACTACCATGTCACTCATTGCTCGCGGCGGATCACTCATTAGTCGCTACGCTCCTTGGCCGCCGCGCCACCCGGACCTGCGCCGGGCGGAACAACTCGCCATTCCATTCGTAACCCATACGGTACACGGACACGACGGTTCCCTCGTCGGCCGCTTCGGTCTCTTCCACGTCCACGGCGTTCATTTTCCGCGGATCGAACTTGCGCCCCTGGCACTCGATGGGCACGACCTGAAACTGAAACAGCAGATCATCCAGATAACCCAGGGTCAGTCGATAGCCCTCTTCGAGGGCGCGGACCACGTCGAGGGCGTGCTGCACCTGGCGCCAGCGCTCCTTGAAGATGCGGTCCCACAGAACGGGCTGCAACTCCGCCCGGTCCCGAATCGCGTCCAGGCCGCGCTGCAGACGCTCGCGCATTTCGAGGAGCCCGCCCAGCGATTCCTTTCGGCTGCGGCGCTCGGCATCGGCCGAGAGCGTCTCCCCCATCTGTTTGAAGGCGCGGCCCTGCAGCCTGACCTCCTGGGTGAGCGCGGTCACGGCCGACCACATGGTGTACCAATCCATGGGGGAGCTTTCGGCCGGCGGATCACCCTCCAGAATCTCCGCGGGGATGCCCGCGGGCGGAGATTCTTCGGCCAGCGCGGTATCGAGGTACTGCTCGAACCGGCGCAGAATCTCACTGCGGTCCATCAGGACTTGGCCTCCCGTAACACGGCGAGCCAAGGCTCAGGACCGGTGAAGCGGCGCTCCGCGGTACGGCCTTCCAGCAGGGCGGTCAGCGGTTGATTCGGGTCGGCGGAAAGCAGCACGTGGCGCGTGCGGCGGCGGGGGTCGCGGAGAACTTCGTAAGCGTCGCGCACCTTCTCGAATTCTCGCGGCGCGCGGTCCGGCGGGTATTCCTTTACCTTCCGCAGGTAGGCGGCGCGAATCTCTTCATCCCCAGCCTCCAGCGGGATTCCAAGCACGTGATAGGGATCGTTGTGTGTCATCGTGGCATTTCAGAACGGAAAGACGTCGCTTCCGTCGAACGGATTCCGCCGCTTGCGGGGCTTCTTCCTCCCGCCGAGAGGAGGGATATTGCCGAGACCGCTGGGGCCGCCCATGCCGATGATCTCGGCCAGGGCTTGGGCGACCATGTCGGGTCCGAACTGCTCCATCATGTCGACGAGTTCCACTGGGAGGGGCAGTTCGCCCCTCTCTGCGCAGCATTTCGGGCACTGGCATTCGCCGTCGTCCCGGCCCCGGCGGGCCGGCTGCGATTTGGGATAGCCGCGCTCGGCAGCCTCCCGCTGGACGACGCGGTCGATCTCCTCGACGCTGATGGTAGTGGCGCTGGCGTTGGGCTCCATCCAGTCCATCTCTTCGTCGCGAAATTCGCCGATCCGGTCGAGGAGATCGGAGTCGCGCTGGCGGCGCGCCAGTTCGGAAGCCGCGGCGAGACACTCGGCACTCCGATCGGGCTCCCACCCCGGCATCCCGCGGGCGCGCAGATACAGGAATCGCGCCTGGCATTCGGGGCCCTGCGCCAGGCCGGCGCCGGCGATGGCGTAGGCCATCTTCAACAGTTCCTGACGGATGGCCGCCTCTCCGAGCGCCACCAGCAGAGCCGGGGGGGCTTTGAAGTCCTTGGCGGAGAGTTCCTTCTCCAGACGGTCAAAGAGGCTTTGCGGGATTTCGAATGCCATCCCCATATCGTCGCCGAGGGCGCAGGCACGGCCAATCGCGCTGGAGAGTTGGACACCTTTGGGCGGCGACGCGGGCTCGATGACGCTAAGTCCGCACCCCTGGGAAACGCCGGCGAGCACGATCTCCGCCGCCAACTCGCCACCGAGCAGGCGCACGATTTCGGGGCGCGCATCCGCGGTACCCTTCGACGGGCCTCCCAACTGGCCCCAGGCCCAGCGCAGCGCGAAGATGAAGGCCGGACGGTCGCCCTGCTGCGCCTGCGGGAGCGCCTCCAACTGGCGCAATTCGCCCTCGGCCAGACGGGCTTTGCGGTCCTTGAGATGCCGGACCGCCATGGACACCAGGAGTCGCAGACGGGCGCGGCGGACCTCGGAATTCAGCCCATCGATCTGCTCGGCGCGCTCCATGTAGGTGAACGCCTTCTTGAGGGCGTTTCTCTTCTCCGCGGACTGCATCAAGTTGAGCAGCGGGGGAATGTCGCGCGGCAGGGCAGCGCACCAGCGCTCCGCCACCTTGTCGGACAAAGCGGACGAGATATCCTCGGCGCAACGGAGGCAGCGGTGGAAGTTCTCCGAGCAGGAGTCGGCCTGGCAGGCGCGCTCCAGCGCGGCAAAGGGGTAGAGGAAGTACCGGTCCTCTTCGCCGGG
>PMTT01000830.1 GCA_003167275.1 Bryobacterales bacterium
ACTTCTGGCACACTACACTAGGAGTAGTTGGTATCGGAAGCGCTCTTTATATGCTCCGAGGGCGAGCCCGCGTCTTCCATGCTCGCCAGGCGGAACTTGCCCGACACGTCGACGAACGCACCAAGGAACTTCAGGCTGAGATCGAAGTCCGTCGAAAGGCCGAGGAGGCCGCTGCCGCCGCCAGCCGCATTAAAGGCGAGTTTCTCGCTAACATGAGCCACGAAATCCGAACGCCGATGAACGGAATCGTGGGAATGACACAGCTTGCGCTGGAACTGGCACGAGAGCCGGAACAGCAGGAGTACCTCGCGATCGCTCAGGATTCCGCGACCTCGTTAATGGCATTACTGAACGATATTCTCGACTTGTCACGCATCGAGGCGGACAAGCTGAGCATTGAACCCATCCCTTTCGAGCCGCGGGCCCTGATCCGGAACACCGTTCAGTCGCTCGAGGTCACTGCTCGCAAAAAGGGATTGAAGATTCTCATCGAGTGCTCCCCCGACGTTCCGGGGCACGTGGTAGCGGATCCGCTCCGTCTGAGGCAGATCCTGGTGAACCTCCTCGGAAATGCTATCAAGTTTACAGAGACAGGCCATGTTGAAGTCCGCCTCGCGCCGGTGGCGTGCCCAGAAGCCTTGCGATTCAGCGTCCGGGATACTGGAATCGGAATTCCACACGACAAGCAAGAGCAGGTGTTTAGAGCATTCACGCAAGCGGATGGATCTATCAGCCGAAGATTTGGAGGGACTGGCTTGGGGCTGACCATATCGTCGAAACTGATTCATCTGATGGGAGGAACGATACGGCTCGAAAGCGAACCGGGAAATGGCGCCATGTTCGAGTTCGTGGTGCCGTGTCAATTCCAGGCTGCGCCGAACGAGCAAAAGGCCAGACCTGCTGCCGATACAGGAGAATCGACACGCTCGCTGCGCATATTGCTGGCTGAGGACAATCTTGTGAATCAGATGGTTGCGTCGCGGTTGCTCGAGAAGCACGGACACTCGGTGTTCATCGCCGCGAATGGTAGAGAAGCAGTTGCTGCAGCCGGCCTGGAAATATTCGATTTGATCCTGATGGACGTGCAGATGCCGGACATGGACGGGTTTCAGGCAACCGCCGCCATCCGGGCGAGCGAGGCAAGCAGCCTGCGTCACACTCCGATCGTCGCCATGACGGCTCACGCTATGAGCGGCGATCGCGAACGCTGCCTTTCTGCCGGTATGGATGGCTATGTGCCAAAGCCCCTCCAATCAGCGGAGGTGTTCCAGGCAATTGCGACGTTCACTCGCACGCCAGAGGCCGCCGGCCACCATGTGGAGTCGACCGTCGGCGAGACGCGATAGCCCGAAGAGCTGTGCTACGGTATAGCAATTTCGCGCCGCTGATCAGTCTTGGTAGTGCGTGATGGAAATCGGCGGCGAATGTTCCCGTTCGATACTCCTCCAGGTCGCCCATGGATGCGTACGTTGGGCGATAGAAGCCCAGGAAAGTTCGCTATCTACCTTGTGCGCAGAGCTTCGAGGGGGTCGATGCGAGTGGCGCGCCAGGCAGGGATGAAACTGGCGGCCAAGCCCACAACGAGGAAGATGGCGGCGATGCCGAGGAAAGTGGCGGGGTCGGTGGCGCTGATTTGAAAGAGCATGCGCTCGATCAGGCGCGTGAGCCCCGCGGCAGCCAGAGCGCCGAGCACAATGCCGGCAGCGCTCAGGCGTAGTCCCTGTCCCACCACCATGCGCAGAATGTCTGCCTGCTGCGCGCCAATGGCCTGACGGATTCCGATCTCGGCGGTGCGCTGCACCACCGAATAGGCCATCACGCCGTAGAGGCCGATCACGGCGAGCACCAGGGCCAGGACTGCGAATCCGGCGATCAGGTACATGATCTCGCGCCGCTGCAGCATGGCGGCGGACACCACTTCCTCCATGGTCTGAATGTTCGTGACGGCAAGGTCCGGATCCACGGCGGCAACCTGCGCGGGGAGGACACGGGCAAGAGCCATCGGGTTGCCCGGGGTCCGCAGAGTGAGCGTCAGCCGCTGCCAGGTCCACTGGCCGTAGGAGGAGTAGATTGTCATGGGCGGGGCAGCTTCCAAGGCGCCGCTGCGCGTATCGCCGACCACTCCCACGACCTCGAAAGGTGCTTGAAAGCGAGTGAAGGTGACGTGCTTGCCCAGGGGATTCTCGCCCGGCCAGAAGCGCGTGGCCAACGCCTGGTTCACGATCACGACGCGAGGCGCCTGCTCGTCATCGGCCCAGGTAAAGTCGCGTCCGTTCAGGAATGGGACGCCGATGGTACGGAAATAGCCGGGAGCGGCGCCATTCCACTGTGCCAGGGGACGTTGGCCTATGGGAACGAAGGGCTGGCCTTCGGCCAAAATTGGCGAGAGCACGCTGCTGGTCATCGGGACCGACTGCGAAATGGCTGCCGCCGTGACGCCAGGTTCGTTTTCCAGGCGCCGCGCGACTTCGCGGACGAAATCCTTGCGGCGAGGGCCATCCGGGTACCTTCCGGGCGGCAGCGTGAGGCGCGCGGTGAGCGAATGAGTGGGGTCGAAGCCAAGCTTCAGATTCCGTACCTGGCGGAAACTCTCGATCAAGAGGCCGGCGCCGATCAGCAGCACGATGGAGAGCCCGATCTGAGCGGTGACCAGCACGGAACGAAGTCGCGGGCGAGATCCGCCGCCGATGGTTCCGCGACCTGCATCGCGGAGGATGCCGTTCAAATCCGGACGCGAAACCTGCAACGCGGGAATCAGGCCAAATGCCGCGCCGGTGACCAAAGAAACCAATGCGGTAAAGGCCAGCACCACCACGTTCACACCGATGGGTTGAAAGCCCGGCAGGTTGTTGCCGGCGTCTGCCTTGACGAGCCACTCAACGCCCCAGGACGCCAGCGCGACGCCGAGCAGTGCTCCGGCGGCCGACAGCAGAATACTTTCCCAGAGCAACTGCGATACGAGCTGCCAGCGGCTCGCGCCGAGCGCCGCGCGCAGGGCAATCTCCCGGGATCTTGCCGTGGCCCGCGCCAGCAGAAGGCCCGCGACGTTGCCACACGCGATGAGCAGCACGAACCCCACAGCGCCCGTCAGAATCATCAGGGTGGGCCGAATGCCGACAACGATAGTATCCTGCAGCGGCGCCAGAGTCAGGCGGCTATCGGCGTTGCCATCGGGCGCGCGGGGGTGCTCCTGTTTGTAGCGCACGTGGATGGCTTGAGCCTCGTCGCCTGCCGCCGCCATGGTGACGCCGGGCGCCAGGCGGGCCAGGAGGGTCAGAAAGCCGGCGCCCTGGGAGATCTGTTCCGGCTGGAGTCCGCCGTACTTGATGAGCCGGGTAATCCACAGATCGGTGCCCGGGAAGGGAAACGGGTACTCGGGTGGGAGCACGCCGATCACAGTGTACATTTCCCGATCCAGAGGAATGCTGCGTCCGAGGATGGCGCGGTCGGCGCCGAAACGCCGCTGCCACAAGCTGTGGCTGATGAGGGCTACGGGAGGGCCTCCGGCGGCGCCTTCGGAAGCTTCGAAGCCGCGGCCGAGGATCGGTCTGGTGCCCATCAGATCGAAGAAATTGGGCGAGACCCGGGCGGCCTGGAGTTGTTCCGGTACGTCACCGCAAGTGAAAGTCATGGAATCGGGGCTGAAGGCCGCGGCCATGGCGAGCAATCGGTTCTGGTCGCGCAGAGTTTCGTAGGAGGTCAGCGAGAGCCGGTAGGAGTTGACCCCGCGAGATGCGCTGGAGGCGGTGATCGCGACGATGCGGGAGGGATCGGCGACGGGGAGGGGCTGCAGGACGAGAGCGTTCACCACGCTAAAAATGGCTGTGTTGGCGCCAATGCCGAGCGCCAGCGTCACAACAGCAATGGCGGTGAAGGCAGGAGACTTCCTCATGATGCGGAGGGCGTAACGCATGAGGTACGAGACGCGCAAAGGCAAGTAATGTAACGGTTGCAGTCGGAACCTTGCGCGGGACGCGAAGATGGTGTAACACGGGCGTCTTTGCCTGTCCGTGGGGCATGTTTTAGCTTGCCCTGGTGGCCTGGTGATTTCAGGGCAAGCTAAAGCATGCCCCACAGAGGCGACGAGGGCGTCGTCCTCGGACCAGGGGGGCTGCCCGGAATATAAGCAGAATCGCAAATTAGTGGCATTGGCGCCGCCTGCCTCCCCCGCAAAGTAATCCCCAAACACACTTTTCGCAAACAAGGCGGCGCGGGTCGACACCGCAAGCGAGTATAATCTCAACGTAAGGGAGGATTTCCGTGGCCAAGGACAGAAGCCCGAAGAAGGAAACCAAGAAGCCGAAGAAGAAGAAGTAGGGGCAGGGGTATTCCGCGCCCGTACGGGCCGATTGCGGACGGACCGCCAATGAGCCTGGTCCGTCCGCGGCCATTTTAAGGAGCCATCATGCGCACAGAGTGGGTAAACAAACGTAAGGACGACAAAATCCGCACCCAGATGCACTATGCCCGTCAGGGCGTGGTCACGGAAGAGATGCAGTATGTGGCGAAGCGTGAGCGTCTCTCTCCGGAGCTGGTGCGCTCCGAAGTGGCGCGCGGCCGGATGATCATTCCGGCGAACATCAACCATCCGAACCTGGAGCCGATGTGTATCGGGGTAGCTTCCGGGTGCAAGATCAATTCCAATATCGGGAACTCCGCGGTCACGTCGAATATCGACGGCGAACTGGAGAAACTCCAGTATTCCGTGAAGTACGGCGCCGACACAGTGATGGACCTCTCCACCGGCGGCGACATTCCCGCCATCCGCAAAGCCATCATCGACGCTTCGCCCGTGCCCATCGGCACCGTGCCCATCTATGAAGCGCTCTCGCGCGTGCGGCGGGTGGAAGATCTCAGCCGCGAAGTGATGCTCGAGGTGATTGAAGAGCAGGCGGAGCAGGGCGTGGATTACATGACCATCCACGCGGGCGTGCTGGTGCAGTATATTCCGCTGACCACCAGGCGGATCACCGGGATCGTCAGCCGCGGGGGATCGATTCTCGCCGAATGGATGGTCAAGAACCACAAGCAGAACATGCTCTACGAGTGCTTTGAGGACATCTGCAAGATCTTCCAGAAGCACGACGTGAGTTTTTCACTGGGAGATGGGCTGCGCCCCGGCAGCGTGGCAGACGCCAGCGACGAGGCCCAGTTCGCGGAGTTGAAGACCCTCGGCGAGCTCACCAAGAAGGCCTGGGAGTACGATGTCCAGGTGATGATCGAAGGCCCCGGGCACATCCCCATGGACCAGATTGAAATGCAGGTCCAGAAGGAAAACGAGATGTGCTACGAAGCGCCCTTCTATACCCTGGGGCCGCTGGTTACCGACATCGCGCCGGGATACGACCACATCACTTCGGCCATCGGGGCCGCCATGATCGGCTGGTACGGAGCGTCGATGCTGTGCTACGTCACGCCCAAGGAGCATCTGGGGCTGCCCAATCGGGACGACGTCAAAGCCGGCATCATCGCTTATAAGATTGCGGCGCATGCGGCAGATATTGCGCGGAAGCGGCCGGGCGCACGCGATCGCGACGACGCGCTTTCCCGCGCGCGCTACACCTTCGACTGGAATCGGCAGTTCGATCTTTCGCTCGACCCGGAGACGGCGCGCTCCATGCATGATGAAACGCTGCCCGAGGACGGCTTCAAGGACGCGCACTTCTGCTCGATGTGCGGGCCGAAATTCTGCTCGATGAATATTTCCGCGAAGGTGGAGAGCTTTACGGCGGAAGACGCTGCGGCGGTGGTGAACGGAACCGCGGTCGAGAGTTTGGTGAAGATCGCGGGGTAAGTGTAGGGTATGCTTTAGCTTGCCGAGTCTACGAATTTGATTGGACTCTTTGTGGGCAAGCTAAAGCATACCCTACGAAGGAGGACAGTGATGAGACAATCTGGCGTGCGTTTGTGCACAGTGAGCGTGGCGGCCTTATTCGCCGCCACTTCGGGGTTATCCTATCCGCAAGACAAGGTCCCTGCCACTCAACCTGGGGCGGGCGTCGAAGATCGGATCACGCGCGAAGTGCGGCATGAGCTGGTGATGCTGCCGTATTACGGCGTTTTCGACAACCTGGCCTATCGCGTCGATGGCCGGGTAGTGATCTTGTTGGGGCAGGTTACACGCCCGACACTGAAGACCGATGCCGGCAAGGTGGTGTTCAAGATCGAGGGCGTGGACAAAGTCGACAATCAGATCAAGGTACTGCCGCTCTCGCCGTTGGACGATCGGACCCGTGTCGCGGTGTATCGAGCGATCTACGGCTACCCGGGACTCGACCGCTACGCGATGCAGGCCGTGCCGCCGATCCACATTATCGTCGAGAATGGCAAGGTGACGCTGGAAGGCGTGGTATCGACGCAAGCGGACAAGGACACGGCGGGCATCCGGGCCAACGGGGTGCAAGGTGTTTTTTCGGTAGTCAATAATCTACGCGCGGAGAAGTAGCGAGCCCCCCCACGCAACGTGTGATCAGAGGTCAAATGCGTCGAGACGAGTCTTAGTCTCGACGCAGCAGGCACGAGTGCCCGCGCCACGGGAGGTACTTACTTAGGCCGCGCCGCGATCCAATATCCGGGCCGGGTTTGCGTGCGCTTCACCTCGGGGTGGCCGGTGACGTCCACGAGGATGTGGTGGAAGCCACCCTCCGTCCTGTTGTTCGGGGAGTAGCTGATCGTGTACTCGCTGTGCAGTTCCTCGCTGACCTTCAGCATAGCCTCTTCCAGCGTCCGCTGGCTGTGGAAACCGAATTCGCTGCCGCCGGTGCCCTTCGTGAAAAGTTCCACCGGATTGTCCACGAAAATGGCTTTCGCATCCTTGAAGATCTCCACCATCAACGGGATGAATTCGGCGCGCCCCGCGTTTTCCCCGTAAGCTTGCGCCACGGTCGTCGGAGTTGCGGGAGTCAGCCCGGGCATGGAGTGCATGGCCGGAGGAAGGTTGTCCGGGCGGCCGGGGTCGGGAGGCGCGGTCAACGTGGTGAGGAAGCGCGACATGTCGACGGAGTAGAAAATGATGTTGTTCAATTGCAGACCGATCAGAGCCTCGCGCGCCCGGCTCTCGCTGCCCAGGTCGCGGGTTTCACCGATCGCCAGCAGGATGCGGCGGCGGTCCTTCGGCCGGCTGGCTAACATCCGGGTTCCATCCACCACGGCATCGATCAGGCGGTTGGATTGGCTACCGGGATAGATCTTCTTCACCTGCGAGGTGATCAGGTCGGGGTCATGAGTGAAGGTCTGCAGGGTGCGGACGCGCGAGTCGTAAGCGATGATGGCCGCCTCGCCCTGATCGCCCAGGATCAGCGGGCCTACGAGGTTCCCGATCTTCTTCACTTGCGGCAGCAAGCCCTCCACGTGCGAGTTCGCCTGGATGGCAATCACAATGGAAATCGGAACGAACGACTCGTCCACCTGGATGTCCTGTTCCTTACCGTTGTCGAACAGGCGGAACTGGTCCTTGCGAATGCCGCTGACCTTCTGGCCATCGCGGTCAAAGACCAGCGTCGGCGCCACGACGTACTCCACGGTCGTGCCAAAGGTCACGGCGTCGGGAGGCGGCTGTTGGGGAGGCTGCGCCTGGGTGGATACTTGCTTGGCGGGTTGCTGCGTTTGGGACGATTGCTGCGCGAGCAGCAAGCTGCAGAGAAACGTCACTAGTACGAGTCGAAACATTCTACTCCTGCCGGGCAGCCGCGTGCTCGGTCTGCCCACCTAGCAACTCCAGCACGTGAGGCACCAACTCTACAATAGCATCCAGGGATTCCACCGCGCCCCGCGGCGACCCCGGAAGGTTCACGATCAGGACCCGCCCGCGGGTGCCGGCGAGCGAGCGAGAAAGCGACGCCAGGGGTGTTGATTGGCGGCCGCGGGAGCGCATCAACTCGCCCAGGCCGGGAATCTCGCGGTCGATCACGGCTCGGGTGGCTTCCGGTGTAACATCGCGCAAAGCCACGCCCGTGCCGCCGGTGGTGAAGATGGCGGAGATCTGCCCGCCATCCGCCAGTGTCGCCAGGCGGGCACCGATTTCGGCGGCCTCGTCGGGTATGGCTTCCATCACGGTCACGCGCCAGCCCAGTTGTTCCAGGCGTTCTCGTAACGCCGGGCCGGAGCGGTCCGTACGCGTGCCGGCGCTCACCGAATCGCTGATGGTCAAGACAGCGGCATTAGTCATGATGCACCGAGCGGTGGAAATCCCCGCTCTTGCCTCCGGTCTTTTCGAGCAGATACAGATCCTGAATTTCGATGGACTTGTCGAGGGCCTTGAGCATGTCGTAGACCGTCAGGGCGGCCACCGACGCGGCAGTGAGCGCCTCCATTTCCACGCCCGTCTGGGCTGTGGTGGCGGCGCTGGCCACGATCCGGATCCCTTCGGCTTCCAAGGTGACCTCGACATCCGCGTGGGTCAGCATCAGCGGATGGCAGAGCGGGATCAGTTCGGACGTGCGCTTGGCGGCGGAGATGCCGGCGATGCGCGCAATCTCCAGGGGATTGCCCTTGGGATTGTCCGGAATCTTCTGGAGCGCGGAGGGCGCGATGCGCACGAATGCATGGGCGCGTGCCGAGCGGCGGGTTTCCGGCTTGGCCGAAACGTCCACCATGCGCGGCGTTCCGGCGGAATCGTAATGCGACAGTTTGTTCATTTGAGCAGCACCCGAATGAGTTCCCCGCGCTGGTATTCGGCGCGTCCCGGATCGGCCACCAGGTAGGCGTTGGCGCGGGCCAGTGACGGAATATCGCCAGAGCCGTGCCAGTCCACCGGCGTGACGTCGGCGCCATCGCCGCTCAAAAGTGCCGGCAGAAAGCGCGTGAGGCCGGTGCGGTGTCGGAAGTCGCGCGTGAGACGCGCATACGGCAAGTAGAGCGCGGTCTCCTGCTGGCCGGCGAGCAATTCCAGCGCGGCGCGCGCGAAGATCTCGAAAGTCACCATGGTCGAAGCCGGATTGCCCGGAAGGCCGAAGAAGAACTTGCCCTGGGCGCGGCCGAAGACCAGCGGCTGGCCGGGCTGGATGAGCACGCGGTCGAACAGGAATTCCGCTCCGAAGCCGCCGAGCACCTG
>PMTT01000029.1:0-269 GCA_003167275.1 Bryobacterales bacterium
CGAAACCGGCGGAGGCAAACAGGTATTCGACGCCACCGTAACCTCGAACAGCGGCAAGCGAGTCGAGAAAGTCACGGTCACGATGCAAGGCGCCAGTTTTTTTGCGCAACGCGAAGGCGAACCCAGCATCTATGAAGTGGATACGGCCGCAGTAGCCGGCTTACAGCAAGCCGTCCTGGACGTAAAAGAAGAATCGGCCGCGAAAAAGAAGTAAGTCCGCCGTCGACCGTGGCGCAGACACTCGTGTCTGCCGCGTCGAGACTCGTCTC
>PMTT01000029.1:363-4813 GCA_003167275.1 Bryobacterales bacterium
GGGGCAAAACACGGGGACAGACGGGACGTTCCCCAATATACAGGCGATCCAGTGCAACCATGAACGGACTTCTCACCGACCTCTACGAACTCACCATGGCCGCCGGCTTCTTCGAATCCGGCAAATCCGATGAGAAGGCGACCTTCGAAGTCGCCATCCGCCGCCTCCCCCCCCACCGCAATTTCGTCCTGGCCGCCGGCCTCCCGCAGATCGTCGACTACCTCCTCAACCTCAGCTTCACCGCCGACGAAATCGATTACCTCCGAACCTTGGCGCAGTTCCGCACCGTCTCGCCGGCCTTCTGGGCGTATCTCCAGAAGTTCCGCTTTACTGGCGACCTCTTCGCCGTCCCCGAAGGTACCCCCCTGTTCGCGGGCGAACCCCTGCTCACCATCCGCGGCCCCATCATCGAAGCGCAGATCCCGGAGACGTACCTCCTCTCGGCCATCACGTTCCAGACTCTGATCGCCAGCAAGGCGGTGCGTTCGGCGGAGGCTAGCGGCGGCCGCCCCGTAGTGGAGTTCGGAACCCGCCGCGCGCACACGCCCGAAGCTGGCGTCCTGGGCGCGCGCGCCTCCTACATCGGCGGATGCGCCGCCACCAGCAACGCGCTCGCCGGATTCCGCTATGGCATCCCGGTGATGGGCACCTCGGCGCACTCCTGGGTCATGTCGTTCCCCTGCGAGATGGAAGCCTTCCGCCGCTTGCAGCGCGTGCTCGGAGACAGCACCGTCCAGCTCCTCGATACCTACGACTCGCTCGAAGGCGCGCGTCACGCCGCCAAGCTCGGCAAGCCGCTCTCGGGCGTCCGTATCGACAGCGGCGACTTCCTTTCGCTCTCCCGCCAGATTCGCGCCATCCTCGACGAAGGCGGGCTCCCCGAAGCCAAAATCATGGCGAGTGGCGACCTCGACGAATACAAAATCCGCGACCTGGTGAGCGCCGGCGCGCCCATCGACATGTTCGGCCTCGGCACCCAACTCGCCACTTCGGCGGACGCCCCGCACATGAGCGCCACCTACAAGCTGGTGGAACTCGACATCAGCGGCATCAAGCGCTTCACGGCCAAATACAGCCAGGACAAGATTTCGGTTCCCGGCTCGAAGCAGGTTTTCCGCGACGTGGCGCGCGACGTGATCGCTCGCTCGGGCGAATGCGGCAGGGGCGAGGCGCTGATGAAGCCCGTGATCTTGGGAGGCCGCCTCATCGAGCCGCTGCCCACCGTGGAACAGGCTCGCGAACACGCCGCTCAGTCGGTCGCGAAGCTCGCCCCGGCTCTGCGACAATTGGAAGTGGGGGAGCCGTGGCCGGTGATCTACAGCCGCGAATTGCGCGAGCTGGTGGATCGGACGCGGCATAATCTGGTCGGATGAAAACTGTCTTCGTCGACGTCGATTCGCAACTCGATTTCCTGTATCCCGCCGGAGCGCTGTACGTACCCGGAGCCGAGCGCATCGTTCCGGCGATTGCCCGTCTGAATCAGTTCGCCGCCGGCCGTGGAGTCCCGGTGATCTCGACCACGGACGCGCACGCCGAAAACGATCCGGAGTTCGCCACTTGGCCGCCGCATTGCATTTCCGGAACGTGGGGCCAGCACAAGGCCGAGCGTACCTTGCTCGGAAAGCGGGTGATAATTCCCAACCGCGGCTGCGACTTTGCGCTCGACGGCGCTCAACAGATCGTGGTCGAGAAGCAGACGGTGGATGTATTCCAGGCTCCCAACCTGGCCCGTGTCATCGACCGTCTCGGCGCCACCGACTTCGTAGTCTATGGCGTAGTGACCGAAATCTGCGTCCTGTTCGCCGCCCGCGGCTTGCTGAAAGCCGGCAAGCAGGTTACGGTAGTGACGGACGCCGTAGAATCGTTGAAGTCCGAAGACTCGGCGAGGGCGCTGTCAGAAATCTGCTCCGCAGGCGGTAGGTTGGCCACCGTAGGGCAGGTCCTCGACCTGCCGGATGGACCCTAATTCTTAGGCCACGGAAAGCCAAGTCACTCCTCCCGCAGGGCGGTGCTGGGATCCAGACTTGCGGCGCGGCGGGCAGGGAGCCAGGATGCTATCGCGGCGATTAGTAGGAATAGCAACGCCATCCCGGCGAAGGTGAGTGGGTCGATCGGTCTTACGCCTACTAACATGCTGGTCATCGCGCGGGTCAGTCCGAAGGCGGCCAGCAGGCCGAGCGCAATCCCTACCAGGCTGAGTTGCAGGCCCTGGCCGACTATGAGTTGGAAGATCCCGGCGGGATCCGCACCTAATGCCATCCGGACACCGATCTCCGCGGTCCGCTGCCGCACTAGCGAGGCGAGCACGCCGTAGAGTCCGACGCTTGCCAGCAAAACCGCGATCGCGGCGAAGAGGCCGATCAACAGAAGCGAGAAACGTGTGCCCGCCTGGTCGCGGTCTACCAGCGACTCCATGGTCTGCACNNGGGATCGCCCGCCGTGCGGATCGCCCAGTAACGCGAGACGCCGATGCCGGCGAAGCCTTCGCTGAAATACACGGTCTCGGTCCCCGGGTCGGCGACCGAGGAGAAACGCTGGTGCCTGACGACGCCGATCACCTCCGCCAAGGGCCCGTTCGGAAAGGGCGTCCGGATGCGCTGCCCGACCGCGGACTGGTTGGGGAAGGCCCGGGCGGCGAGCAGTTGGTCGATCACTACCAGGTTGCGACTGGACGCGTCGTCCTGTTCGGTGAAGGTGCGTCCTTCGATCAGCGGGGTTTGCAAGGTCTCGAAGTAGCCGGGCAGGACCTGTTGGAAATCGGCTCCGTCGACGGACGGCGGCCCCGCCTCGGTGCGGCGTGCGGCGGTATTTCTCGGGCGCGCGCCGCTGGCCAGCGGGACGGACAGACCCTCCGACACGCCTTCGACGCCGGGCAGGGCCTTCAGGCTGGCTTGGATTTCGCTGAGCAATGCGTGGCGTCCCTGCTGCTTCTGCAAGGGCCAGTCTCGGGTCACGTAGAAGGTCAGGAGGCTGTGGGTAGCGTATCCCGGATCGATGCGCTGCAACGCCAGGAAGCTGCGGAACATCAGGCCCGATCCGACCAGCAGGACAAACGAGAGCGCGACCTCGGCGATCACCACGGCGTTGCGGAGGAAGCGTGCGGGGGTAGGGACTGCTTTAGATTGCGAAGGTTTCAGTACTTGGATCGAGGGCATGCTGAAGCATGTCATGGGCAAGCTAAAGCATGCCCCACACGCTACCGCAAACACGAGGACGTGCCAGTCGATGGACGTCGACTCGATGCGCGGAAGATTGGCCGGCGCAATAGCCGCCAGTGTCCGGATGCATCCCCAGGCGATACCCAGGCCGAGCAGCGTTCCGAGGCCCGAGAGCAGCAGGGCTTCCGCCAGCAGTTGGCGGACGAGGCGCCACCGGGTGCCTCCCAGGGCCGTGCGCACGGCCAACTCCCGCTCGCGGAGCGAGGCTCGCACGAGCAGGAGATTGGCGACGTTGGCGCAGGCGATCAGGAGAAGGAAGATCACCGCGCCCATCAGCGCGAGGATGGCGGAGCGCACGTCCTCCACCAGGTAGGACTGCATCGGCTGCAGGCGGATCACGGCGGTGTGGTCGATGGAGTTTTTGCGCAACTCCGTGGTCAGGGATTCGATGCGGTCTTGCGCCTGCCGGAGCGTGACACCGGGTTTCAGACGAGCGATGGCTCCGACCAGCATCAGGTTGCGATGGGCGTTGTCATAGCCGACGTTGTTGGCTACCCAGAAATCGGGGGTGGCGCTGACGGTGGGGCCGGACGGAAGGTAGAGCCGGAAGCCGCGCTCCAGCACGCCGACGATGCGTGGGCCGGAGGTGACGCCTTCTGCGCCGGGCATCTGCTGGCCGAGGACCGCGGTGCTTCCGCCGTAGCGGCGCTGCCAGTACTCATAACTGAGGATGGCGGCGCTGCCGGGCGGAATGAGGATGGCGGCATCGGCCGGCTGCGGGACGGCATCCGAGTCCGTGAAGTCGCGGCCGACGGCGATGCGGGCGCCCATCAGGCGGAAGAAGTTGGAGGTGACCAGGGCTTTCGAGATCTGTTCCATGCTGCCGTCTTCGCGCGGGACGAAGGCGCGGAATCCGGCGACGCCGCCGATGTCCTCGAACAAGGACCGGGTGCCGTCGCGCAGATCGAAGAAGTCGGCGTTGGAGTAGAGGTAGTTGTGGGGGCCGAGCGGGCCTGCGAGATCCGACCGGAAGACCATGGTCAGACGGACGGGATCGCGGTACGGGAGCGGGCGCAGGAGCACGGCGTTGGTGACACTGAAGATCGCCGTGCTGGCGCCAATGCCGAGCGCGATGGTGACTGCCGCAGTGACTGCAAATACCGGACTCTTGCGCAGCGTCCGGCCGGCGTAAGTGAGATCCTTCATGAGATCTTCAATGAGGTTGACGTGACGCATGTCCCTGCACTCCTCTTTGCAGCGTTCCAACTCTCTCCAGGTGGGGCAGGTTTCAG
>PMTT01000581.1 GCA_003167275.1 Bryobacterales bacterium
GCCTGGGTGGGCACCTGTCCCGGTAGCGCCATGCCTGGAGGTAAAGGGTACGGCTGGCCATTCACCATCCCAGGCTGCTGTTGCGGTGCATTGGGATCCACCGGCGCGCCGGGCATACCCGGCACTTGCTGCGGATTGTTCGGGTCGATGGGTTGTCCGTTGGGTGCACCCGGGTTGCCTCCCATCCCAGGTGTGGGGACACCATCGCTGGCCCGCTTGCGATTCGCCAGGTTCATGCCGGCCTGCGCAATGTTCCCACCGGCTTGTCCCATACCGTTATCCCCGGTTATAGAGGAGGTGCCGTATACAAAGTTGCTGGCATTGTTAGTCTGATCGGTGGGCTTCGGTTTGTTCAGCACCGAATCGGTCAACATGCCGTTCTGGATGTGGATCATGCGCCACTCGTTCTTGCCGGTCATCGGATCCACGAACCGTTTTCGCAAAAACCGCTGGTTGTTCAGGCTCTCCAGTTCTTCAATCGTCGCCGGCCACCGATTGTTCTTCTTCATGAACATTTGGATCCCGCGCTTATACTGCTCGCCGCGCGCGATCAGCAACGCTTCCCTCTGCCGCTGCGCGTCCATGGCGATCCGCGGCAACGCCATGTACATCATGATCGCGAATACCGCCGCCATCAGGAACACCAGCAGCATCGCGAATCCGGCCTCACGCCTCCGTGGGACAGGTCGAAAACCAGTGGGCGGGTGGCTCACCGTCATCACGCGCCGCTTCCCCATCATCCCTCCATGCTCTTCAGCGAGTCCGCTTCTGGCGCTCATACTAGCTCTGCGCCTCCGGTGTGATCGGCAGATTCTCCCGGCGCTTCGATTCGGTGTCTTCCACCAGCACTGAGGTCGCCATGATCTTGATCACTAAGTACCGACGCTTGATCATATCCCCTTCAACCGCGATCAGCGGATCTTCGCCATCCATGAAAAAGCCCGTCGTCTTCCCGTTGCTGCGCACCGTCGAAAGGCCGTAGTACTTAAGCGCAATCGGCAGCACCGCGGCCGGAGGCTGGACAGGGGGTGGCAGGACGGGCGCAGGGGGCTTCGGACCGATTAAACTCACATGCGTCTCAGGCCCATTCGGCAGTTCCACCTTCGGCGGCGGTGCCCCTATCTGAAACAGGTTCCGCGCTCCGCCCGCCAGTTCCACGCCCTGCACCTTCGCCAGCAGGTCCAGTCGCAAAGTGGGGTCCACCTTGCTCGTGTCGATCCGGTCTTCCGGCCGCTTGGAGTGCAGCGCCGGATTGAATTCCTCGGCGTTGCGCCTTAGCGTGGAGGCCGGCTTCCGCGACGTACTGGGTAAAGCGTCCGGTATCGCAATCGCGGGGGCCGACCCACCCGCAATCGCCGCCGTGCTCTTCACCGCATCCGGAACGCCCGGCCCCGCCAACACGTTACTGTAGAACTCGTACAGGCACACCGCCCCGAGCACGCACAGAAAGCCAATGCCCACATTGTAGGGCATGCCGAACACGGTCTTCTTATCGGCGGTTTCCGAGCTCATATGACCGCTCCCGGCACATCTTTAACGAACGCGAGGATCTTCAGCGTGACGTTCAGCGACTGCCCGCCCTGCGCCTGCGGGGCGGCCGCCTGCATGCTCTCGATGATCAGAAACCGCGGCGACTTGTCCACCATGTGGATAAACTTCGTCAGGTTGGCATACGTGCCGTCGAAGCCGACCGTTATTGTCCATTTTACCAGGCTGTCGCTCCCCTCGATCGCCTGGTGGTCGAACGTCGCCTGCCCCATTTTGATACTCGCTTCGGTAGCAGTCTGGCTCAGCTCGATGAGAATCGACGAGGACACCGTCTGCACGTCCATGAAGTACTTGGACACAAACTGGTCGCCCTGGGAGCTGGCGGTCTGCACCTTGTCTACCAGTCCCTTGCTGGTCTTGATCCGTTCCTGCAACTGCGCCAATTGTGCAGCCAGCCGCTCCCGATCCTGACGGAGGTCGTCCGCCGACCCGCCAAACGGCTTAAACGCGATCACCGCCGCCGCCAGGTTCGCCGCCAGCAACAGACCGATGATCACGCGCATCACCACCCGCGGATCCGTCACTCCACCCAGCTTCATGCGGCCTTCCATGCTAAAGTTTTTGGGCATAATCCACACTCACGCGGCATTTGAAAAACGGATCCGCCTGCGTCGGCGGCTGCAGAATCTTGACGTCGGCATAGGAAAATAGCGAATTGTCTCGCAACGCCTTGAAGAGTTCGATCACCGGCGCCATGTCGTTGGCTCCCACCGTCATATCCAGGGATACCTGGTCCTGGGCACTCACCGACGGCCGGATCTGGATAACCCGCACATTGTACGGCATTACCTTTTCCAGGTCCGCGAAAATGCGGGTCCAACTGATTCCCTTGCGCTTCAACAGGGTATTCAGGAAGACGCTCTGCTCCACCGCCTCGGCGTTCTGCGGTTTGCGCAGCACAGCGTCCAGCCGTGTCTGTTCGGCCGTGGCCCGCAGGATCTGCTGATTCAGCCGGCTCACGTCGCGCCGCAAATCCGCAAGCTGTGAGTTATCCACCCGGGCCAGCGAAATCAGAATCGACAGCGTGCCGCACAACAATAAGCTCACCGCGATGGAAGCGATCAGCATCGCCCGGTCCCGCCGGAACGGCTGGCTCGCGAGATTGATAGGAATCTTCATGCTACCTGCCTCAAACCCAAAAACCACCCCCGTAACACGGGCATTCTTGCCTGTATGGGCTTCCCGAGCGGCTGCAAAACCAACACAGGCAAGGATGCCCGTGTTACCGCCCGCTCAGTTGTTCTTCGCGATCGACCGCAAATACCCCAGCAGCCCCGCGTTATTCTCGCCGGGAGTTCCGAGCGGCGACCGGAGCAGTTCCGCCTCCACACTCAATTCCTCCTGGAAACGCCGCTGCGCTTCGTCCGCCCGCTCGCCGAATCCGCACAGGATTAACCGCTCCGCGCGCCCGCCCAAGTTGTCTTCCACATACACAAACGTGGGCAACAGCACCGCCGCCACATCCGACATGTCGGTGGACGGCAATTCCAGGCAGCGCGCCAGCTTCAAGGCGCCTTTCTGCCGGACCAGCACGGTGAGCACGTGACCCGTGAGCTTCGCCATCACGTTGAGTCCCACTTCCGGCGCCAGTTCCAGCGCCGCCACCGAGGAGGTAGTCACCAGACCGGGAATCATCCCCACCGCCCGAAACGGCGCCTCATACCGGGACACGATCTCGAGCGGCGCCATGACCACCACCACGTCCACCCGCTTGTTCGCGCCGGTCTGCGCCCAATAGCTCACCACCGCCGATTCCACGTCGAACGGCACGCTGCGCTTCAAGCGAAATCGGACCAGCGCCGCCTGCTCCTTGACGTCGGTCGGAAAGCTGTCGAAATCCAGTACCGAGATGCGCGCGCTGAAATCGGGCAAAATCAGCGCGACATCTTTCCGTTTCCGGGACGTTTGGGTGCCCGCGAGCGCCCGGACCGCCGAGGTAAACTCGTCCGAATCGACGACATTTTCCTTCAGCGGCGAGACCGCCAGCGTACCGCTCTTCAACGGATGCCACTCCAATTCCGCCCGCGCCCCAATCCGGGCCGCCGCGATCCCCGCCTCCGAAATCTCAAACGCCATACTCGGCGGGGGGTCCTGGAGGAGAGACTTGAGCTTATCGAGCATTAGATTTCACCGCCGAGGCGCTGAGACGCCGAGAAAGAAAAATCCAAAGCAAAGATTGCAGAGCGCCGAGGGAGCAGAGGTAATCGTGGCCGGGCGCCGGATTGTCCGACGGGTTCGAGGAATTTTCCTCGGCGTCTCTGCGTCTCGGCGGTAAATTCGTTCCATCCCATTGCCTCTACCTCAATAGACGTCACGCCATCAACCACCCGAGCCGTCGTAATCCCGACCGCATTTTCACCGCCGAGGCGCTGAGACGCCGAGAAAACCAAGGCCGATTCCTCGAACCCACAAAACCATCCGCCCTCGGCCACGATTACCTCTGCTCCCTTGGCGCTCTTCAATCCTTGCCTTTGAGTTTCATTTATTTCTCGGCGCCTCGGCGTCTCGGCGGTAAATTCGTTCCATCCCATTGCATCTATCCCTCAATGAAGGTCACCTTATTGATCTCCCGCAGCGTCGTGATCCCCTCCCGCATCTTCAATACGGCCGACTCCCGCAGGAACGTCATGCCGTCTTCCTTGGCCGCCCGCTTGATCTCCGTCGTCGGCCGCTTGTCCAAAATCAGTTCCCGGATCTTGTCCGTCAAATCCAGCAACTCGTGAATCGCCGACCGGCCCCGGAAACCCGTGCCGCCGCACTCGAAACAGCCGGTGCCTTCCATCATCGGAATGTCCCGCCACTCGGCCGGATTGAGCCCCGCCTCAATCAACAGCGAATCCTGATACACAACCCGGTGCTTGCAGTGTTCGCAGATCACGCGCACCAGCCGCTGCGCCAGAATGCAGTTCAGCGCCGAAACGAAGTTGTACGCCTCCACTCCCATGTTGAGAAAGCGCCCCAACACGTCGAGCACGTTGTTGGCGTGCACCGTCGTAAACACCAGGTGCCCGGTCAGCGCCGAGTTGATGGCGATCTGCGCCGTCTCCTGGTCGCGGATTTCGCCCACCATGATCTTGTCCGGGTCGTGGCGCAGAATCGACCGCAGGCCGCGGGCAAAGGTCAGCCCCTTCTTCTCGTTTACGGGGATCTGCGTAATTCCCTTTACCTGATACTCCACCGGGTCTTCAATGGTGATGATCTTGTCTTCGTCGTTCTTGATCTCGCTCAGCGCCGCATACAGCGTGGTCGTCTTGCCCGACCCCGTCGGCCCGGTCACCAGCACCATCCCGTAGGGCTCCTGGATGTAGCGCCGGAACTTCACCAGGTCCGCCTCGTTGAACCCCACTACGTCGAGCGAAAGTTTGGCGAACTTCTCGCTCATCGACTCCTTATCCAGCACGCGCAACACGGCATCCTCGCCGTGAATCGTGGGCATGATGGAGACGCGGAAATCGATCAGCCGGTTCTTGTACCGCACCCGGAAACGTCCGTCCTGGGGAACCCGTTTCTCCGCGATATCCAGTTCCGACATCACCTTGATGCGCGAAATGATGGTCGACTGCCAGTCCTTCGCGATGGGCGGCATGGCATAGTGCAGCACGCCATCGATGCGGTACTTGATGGCCACTTCCTGGTCGCGCGATTCGATGTGGATATCGCTGGCTCTCCGCTCCAGCGCGTTGAAGATGGTGGTATCCACCAGTTTGATGACCGGCGCGATATCCGTATCGGTGGACGTCAGCTTGTCGATCGACAGGGTTTCGTCCTGGTCCCCATCCTCCGCCACCACGTCCAGCGTGAAGCCCTCGGTGACTTCCTCCAGCACGCGCTGCGACTGCTCGGTCTTCTTGAGCAGTTCGGCGATCTGCGAGAGCGTGGCCACCTTGATCCGGAGTTTGCGGTTCAGGAGCAGCGTCAACTCATCGATCAGGTTCAGGTTCCGCGGGTCGGAAAGCGCGATATCGAGCGTTCCGTTGCGTGCCTGCATCGGCACGAAGTTATAGCGGAACATCAGGTCCACCGGTATCGACCGGAACAGATCGTGGTCGATGGAGGCCTCGCGCAGGTCCACAAACTCGCAGCGATACCGCGCCGCCATGGCCCGCGCCTGCTCCACATCGGCCGAAGGATCTATCAACCTGACTTTGTCAATCGTCGCCATACATCATTCCTGAGGGAACCGAGGGAACGGAGGGAGCGGAGAATTTGGACGCGGAGACGCGGAGACACGGAGATCGGAACGCGGAGAACACATTTCAAAATCCCTTCGCCCGTTCATTGTTTTCTCCATCTCTTTTTCCTTCTCCGCGTTCCGATCTCCGTGTCTCCGCGTCCAATCCCGCTCTCCGCTAGCTCCGTTCTCTCCCTACCCGTGAATCGTATCCGCCAGCGAAAAAATCGGCAGGTACAACGAGATCAACACGAACGCCACGAACGATCCCATCACGATCATGATCGCCGGCTCGATCAGGGAGAGCGTCGCCGTCATCCGCGTGTTCACGTCTTCCTCGAAAAACTCCGCCACGCTGTTCAACATGGCCGGCAGCGCTCCCGTCGACTCCCCTACTTCGATCATATCGGTCGCCAGGCCGGGAAACATTTTCGAAGCCTTAAGCGATCCCGATAGCGGCTGTCCTTCCCGCACACTCTTGCCCGCCGCCTCGATCGCCCGCTTCAGCAGCGGCGTGTTCAGAGAATCCGCGGCCGTCTCCATCGCCTGCACCAGCGGGATGCCGCCCGTCAGCAGCGTTCCCAGGATGCGGGCCAACTGCGCCACCTGGTATTTCAGCCAGATCTCCCCCGCGATGGGCAGCTTCAGCTTGACGCGATCGATCTTCAACCGCGCCGACTCCCCCCGCGCCCACCACCGGAACAGGAAAATCCCGCAGATGATCGCGCCTATAAAGGCCAGGATGTAGCTCCGCGCCGTCGTCCCTATGGCGATCAGCCACACCGTCATCGTCGGCAATTTCGCCTGCATGGTGGTGTACAAGGTGGCGAACGTCGGTACGACGTAGGTGACCAGGAAGACCATCAGCAGCAGCACCAGCACGATCAGCACGCACGGGTACATCAGCGATACCATCACCTTCTTGCGTACCGCCAGGGCGATGCGCTGGTAGGCGATGTAGCGGTCCAAGACTTCGGTCAGGCTGCCGCTTTTCTCGCCGGCCATCACGGAGGTCACGTACATCTTGGGGAAAACGCCCTGCTGCCGGAAGGCTTCGGAAAGCAAGGTGCCGCCTCGCACCTCATCGCGGACCGCTTTGATGTGCGGGGTGAGTTTCGGGTCGGTCAAACGCTCGGCCAGCAGGTCCAGCCCCTTCAAAATCGGCAATCCCGCCCGGATCAAGGTGACGAACTGCTGGTTGAAAATCAGGAATTTCTCGAGGTTGAGCTTCTTCTTCTTGCTGAAGAACCCGGCCGAGACCAGCGCCGCCCCCGTTCGCGGCTTGATCGAATAGATCAGAAACCCCTGCTGCGAATACCGCTCCCGGAGTTCCTTTTCCGTGACGGCGTTGGCCACCTGTTGGTGAATCTGTCCCCGCCCGTCCGCGTACTTCAACACAAACTCAGCCATTCCCGCCGACCTCCAAAGTGGGGCGGACGCCCTCGNNCGCGACCCCCTGGTCGCGCTCTCTCCCCACCGTTTCGACTCCGTGTACCTTGCTCCCGCCATCACTGCCCCGCCTCCACCAGCGTCGCCCCTTTGGGCAGCACAAACACGAAGAGCTTGGCATCCAACGACGGCTCCAGCCGCTCCTGGTCGAAGGTGAAGTCCATCACCGCGCCGTCGAATCCCGTCCATTTTACTTCACGGATGCGGAAGTCCGGCGTCACCAGGAATTGGACTTCCGAATACGGCAGGTTATCGGTTTTGGGCTCGGCGACAATGCGCGTATCGCCCCGTTCCGGACGGGCCTGGAGGTTCTTGAACTCCTTATCGAAGTCCAACCTGCCTAGCAGGAAGGCTAGCGGCACCCGCGTGTCGTCGCTCTCCTGAAGCGGCAACCGCTGCACCTGGTTGTCGAGTGGCGTATATACCCACAGGAATTTGTTGTCGGAGACCACCAACTTCCCGGGGGGCTGGGAATAGTCCCAGCGCATCCGCCCCGGCTTGCGCAGCATGAGGATGCCGCGGTCCGTCGCGCGCGGCTTACCGGGAGGCGTATAGTCTTCCTGGAAAAGGACTTGGAGGGTTTTAGCCCGGTTATAACGCGCCTCGACACCCTTCAGGAGGGTGTCCAACTTCGCGTCCCCGGCGATTGCCGACACTGCCAGCAATCCTATGAACAGCCGTACTGGGCTCACAAAGGGTTAGACGCACGCGAGGCCCTAAACGTGCATAAATGTGGCACGGGCATCCTTGCATGTGTTGATTTCTCCGGAAAATCCGGAAGAGAAACCCAACACAGGCAAGAATGCCCGTGCCACAGATCGACTGCTGTCTTTTCCTACTTCACCGACACGGTCACACCCTGTTGGCTGCTAACCCCGCCGATCGAGACTACCAGCGATAGGGCGCCCGACCTCGCATTCGGCGGGATCTGCACGTTGAGCTGCATCACACCCGAAACCAGGCCCGGAGCTTCTCCGGCAAACGAAATGCTCGCCGGCTGCCCGTCGATCAACACCGCCACCGGCAACAGCGGTACCGGCGTCAACGGACCCGTCGCGGACACGGTCGTCACTTTGCCGGTCACCCCACCCGGGCCCGTCTGGCCTTCACCGGTCATGTAGATCGCCACCGTGTCGCCCTTATTTGCTGGGTTGGCCGGCGAATTGACGCTCGAATTGGCATTCAAAATCGCCCCCGGCCCGCTTCCCGACGCATTCGCCGTGAAGATCGCCGTGGTGGTAGCTGCTACCGGCGTGGGAATCCCGTTCGACGATTGGCCGAGGAACTTGACCACCACCTGGGCAATCGTTCCAGGTCCGCAACTGGTGGCGCAGATTTCGTACGGAACTACCGCCGAAACCTGGCCGCTGCTCGCGTAAACCATCGGCGCCAGGAAGCCGTTCACCACCACTTGCACTCCTCCCAGCGAGGTGGCAACTTTCCCTGTGGAGTCCAGCGCCAAGGTGACCCCGGGCGTCGGTCCGATGCTCGTTCCAAAGATCGTGATGATCTCTCCCGGTGAGAGCGATCCGCCGAGGTAGCTGGCTGCACTGCCCACACTCGTGATCGTGGGAAATGGCGCCGTCACGGTCAACGTGACCGTGATGGTCGTGGTGCCCGACGCGCTGCCGGTCCCTGCCACCGTAATCGTGCCGGTGTAGGTACCGGCAGTCAGGCTCGCAGGGCTGACCGACACGCTCAGGCTGGCAGGCGTAGTCCCGGCCGTCGGCGAAACCGCAAGCCAGTTGCCCGAACTGGAGGCCGTTGCGGTGAACGCCAGTCCCGAACTGCCCGACACGGTCACGGTTGCCGGCGAGGGCACCGCCGAGCCCGCATTGTACGTAAACGAAAGGGTGGTGGGGGACGCCGAGACTGACGCCGCGGTGACGGTCAGGGTCACCGGTATCGATATGCTCCCAGTACTCGTCGTGAGCGTGATGGTCCCGTTGTAGGTCCCTGTCGCCAGCCCGGTGGCGCTGACGTTAATCGTAATGGTGGTCGGTGTGGTCAGGCTTTGGCCGTTCTGCAACTGGACGTTGTTCACGCTCGCCGTGATCGGAATGTTCCCTTGCACCAGATACGTGTAGGCCGCGCCGCTCACGCCCGTGGCACTGGCCACGGAAAGCGTCTGGGCGGCCGGTGCGTTTCCGCCGGTTGCGGCCGTGAAGTTCAATGCGGTGGGGCTGACCGTCAGGCTGCTCCCGCTGCCCGTGGTGCTCACGTTCAGCGTGACCTGGACCGTCTGGACGACCCCGTTCGTGTTCAGCGTTATCGTAGCGGTATAGGTCCCCAGGACGAGACCCGATTGGTTCACGGAAACCACCAGGGTCTGGCTTCCCGTCAGGGTGCCGCTGGGCTGTATGCTGAGCCAGTTGAACGATCCGCTCTGAATCGTCGAACTCACCGAAAAGACAGTGCTGGTCGACGGTGTGATCACCGTCAGATTCTGTGAGGACGGCAGGTTCCCGTTCACCTGCGCGTTGAAGGTCAGTGACGAAGCCCCCAGCGTCAGCGGGCCGGTGCCGCCGGTGTTGCAGTTTGTAGTTACCGTGCTGCCGGTTACCAGAGCCACCACCGGGATCGTAAATCCGTTATTCGCCGCATTGGGAGCCGATACCGTGATCGAGCCTGCATTCAAACCGTTGCACAGCCCCGAAGGATTCAACGTCAACTGGAGGGCCGAGGGTGTGGTGTTAGAAGTTGGCGCCCCGAGCGAGATCCACGGCGTCGTGGTCGACGCCGTAACGGGCGTGGACGAGTTGTCGCTGGCGACAAGGTCCAAGCTGTCTAGCACCGCTGCGGACCCCGCCTGGTAGTTGAAATAAATGGTTCCGGGAACCGCTTCGATCACCACGCCGCTCGATACCAGCAGGTTTACCGGTATCGCCAGGGTTCCGCTGGTTGAGTTGATCGTGATCGTCCCCTGGTACGTCCCCGTGGCAAGCCCCTGAGGGGACACCGACACAATCACATACCCCGGACCCGTGGTGCTTCCCGTGTTCGCCACCAGCCATTGCTGGGCGGTGGTCACGCTCGACGTGACGGTGAAGCTCCCAACCGGCCCCACCGTAATTACCTGTTGGGGCAGGGCGCCCGTCGAATTCGTCTCGTATGCAAACGATAGCGAAGCGGGAGCCGCTATCGAGCTGGTGTTGCCTCCGGTGCCTGTACCGGCAGTGAGGGTCAGACTCACGGTGACGTTGGTCGTCACGCCACCCGATGTAAGCTGAATAACGCCATTGTAGGTGCCCGGGTTGGTCAGGGTGGCCGGGTTCACCTGGACGTTCAGCGTCTGATCTCCGTTAAAGCTGCAGACGGTGTTGGTGGATGGATTTGAGTTGCAGTTGGGGGACGTGACGCTATAGAAGTTGCCGTTGAAACTCGACAAGGTGGCGGTGACCTGGGCGCTGCCGGGCACGGCCACAGTCACGTTCTGAGCTTGCGCGACACTGCCAGCCGCCGCGGTGAATGTCAGGGCGGTCGGGTTCACGGTCAGCGTGGTCACTGGATTGGTGAGGCTCAACTGCAGGGAAACCTGAACCGACGTGCTGCCGGTTTGAAACGTGAGGTAGCCGTTGTAGTTGCCCAAGGCCGAAATGACGCCCGGATTCACCGTGACGGTCACGGTCTGGCTTCCGGCAAACGTGCAGGTGAACGTCGAATTCGGGGTCCCGCTGCAGGAGGGCGAAGACACGTTGAAGAATACCCCGTTATAACTGCCCGCGCTGAGCGTAACTGTGGCATTGCTGGCCGCGGTCACCGTCAGATTCTGCGATTGAGACGCCCCCCCGGGTGAAGCCGTGAACAAAAGCGAAGTGGGGCTCACCGTGAGTGTGCCACCCCCGGTACCCGACCCGCCGTTGACCGTCAGGGTCAGGTTGATGGTCGTCGTATCGCTCGCATTCGAGGGGTTGGTCAGCGTGATGGTGCCGGTATAGGTTCCCGTTGCCAGGGTGGCCGCCACGGTCTGGTAAACCGAGACCGAAAACTGTCCCAACGACACGTTGTTGAACGAGCCCGTTACGTTTTGGAAAAGCAGCCAGTTCGACTGGCTGGTGATGTTGACGTTGAAGCTGGTCACAGCGGCGTTGCTGCTGCCGATCGTGACCACCCCCGACAGCGTGTTGCTGGGGTAACTAAAACTAAACGAAGTCTGGCTGGCGGTAATGGTCCCGTGACTGCCGCCGCCGCCCCCCACGTTGAAGGTAACCGTAATCACGGTTTGCGTGCCGGAACTCGGAGTGATGGTGATGTGCCCGGTGTAGGTGCCATTCGCAAGGCTGACCGCGTTTGCTGAGACCGCCAAAGTTGCCTGAGTGAAGGAACTGATGCTGGCAGTGTTCACGCTAAACAGCAGCCAGGTTTGATCGGAGCTGATCCCAAACGAGATCGTGCTGGAACTGCTGGTCGACAGGGTGACGTTCTGCTGCCCCGCTGCAAAACCCGAATTCGCGCTGAAAGTCAGGCTCCCCTGAGACGCGGTGATCGTCCCGTTGCTGCTCCCCGTCCCCACGTTGAATGTGACCGTAATCACGGTTTGGGAGCCAACGCCCGGGGTAATGGTGATGTGCCCGATGTACTGGCCGTTCGTGAGGCTGGCCGCGGTGGCCGCCACCGTGAGCGTGGCGGTACTGGTGGAACTGATTGAAAAACTGCCAGCGGTAATGACCCCCTGCAGCCAAGGCTCATCGGTCGCGACCCCGATGATGCTGGTCGCGGTGGAACTGTTTGTGTAGAGGGTAACATTTTGCGACCCGGCGGTCTGACCCGAGGCCGCGCTGAAGGTCAGGCTCGAAGGATTCGCGATGATTGTCCCGGTGCCGCCGGTCCCCGTCCCAACATTAAAGGTGACCGTAACCGTGGTCGCGGTCCCGACGCTAGGAGTGAGGGTAATGTGGCCGGTGTACGTCCCGTTCGAGAGGCTGAACGCGCTGGCCGCCACCGTCAGCGTGGCGGGATTGTTGGCGCTGACCGAAAAACTGCCGCCCGTGATGGCCGCCGATAGCCAGGTCGGCTGGTCGCTCGCGATGTTCGTAATACTGACCGCAGTGCTTGTGGTGGTCGACACGCTGACGTTCTGCGACCCCGCGCTCTGACCGGAGAACGCGCTGAACGTCAGGCTCGAAGGACTGGCGATCAGCGTTCCGGTGCCCCCTGTAGTGCCTGGCGAATAGGTCACCGTGACGGAAACGGGGGCACTGCCGGTGGCACTCAACGTGACGGTCGCAGTGCAGGTACCGCAGGTCGAATTGCTCAGCCGGAAAGACAGCGAGTCCGGAGTGGTGAAGTTGTTGGTGCTGTCCGGGGTCAGCCAGAAAGGCACACCCGAAAGACTGTATGTCAAAACCGACGTGCCCGACGTCGTCACCTGGATCGACTGCGCCTGGTCGTTATTCAAAGCGACCGTGGTAGAGCTTACGATTAATTGCGATTGTGCGCGTCCGGGCACCGCGATGAGCAGCGCCGTCGCGAGAAATAAAGCGGTATTCTTCAGTAGTTTCTGAGCAGCGTCCATGATGTTCCTCGGCCAAATTGATGATACAACAATTGCACCTGGGAATAACAGACCTGGGCCTCTGTTTCACGTGCTGTTGCGCAAACATCGTTGCCGACGTGCGTTTCAGTCCGTTGAAACGGGGGTCCGGACGCGGTAGCTCTATCCTACCCTATTTCAGGATCTGGAAGAGATTACTATAATCGTCTGTCCATAAACGTACAGTTCGCCGCGACTCGATCGCCGCCGACCGGCTGATCACCGACTCGCTAAATCCGCTGGCTGGAGACGTAACCAAGACCCACGTTGCTCCAAATACGTCCTCCGTCGGGTCGTCTTCCGTGTCCACTACCCGCGCTACCTTCCCCGTCGCCGCTGTCAGCCCTGCCAGCACCGGCTCCAGATCCAAATACCGGTTGGAAATGTGGACCGCCAGAATCCCGTCCGGTTTCAGGTGCCGGTAAAACACCCCCATTGCCTCAAGCGTCAGCAGGTGCACCGGTATGGAGTCGCTCGAAAACGCATCCACCGCCAGCACGTCGAAATTCTCCGGTTGCTCGCGCTCGAGCGAGAGCCGCGCATCCCCCATGGCCACGTCCAGCTTCGCCTTGCAGTCTGGTACGAATGTGAATTCGGTATGCGCCAGCCGCAAAACCAGCGGATTGATCTCATAGAACCGGTAATAATCGCCCAACCGCCCATATGCCGAGATCGTCCCTGTCCCCAACCCGATTACCCCGACCCGGATGGCCCCGATCTTCTGCTTCTCCTGAATGGCCACCCCGACGCCCGTGTTCGGACCGTAGTACGTAGTCGGCATATCCCGCCGGGCCGGATTCAGGAATTGCTCCCCGTGATTGATGGTCCCGTGCGTCAGCGTCCGGGTGGCATCGAAGTCCGTCGGCGGCTGCGAATCCCTGACTCGCAAAGCGCCATAGAAATTCCGCACCGAGAGCCGGTAACCGCCGGTCAGATTCCGCACCTGGTAGGTCAGGTATCCGATCAGCACCAGGACCACCAGCTCCGCCGCGAAGGCCGCCCACTTCCCCCGCAAACGCCCCTCGTGCAGCGCCGCCAGGACCATCGCTGCCCAGACCGCCAGCACCACCACCAGCACATAGACCAGGAAGTTCTCCGGCTCGCTCCAGTTCTTCACCACGCGCGCACAGATCTTGCTGGCGTTTGTTTCCAGCGGTCCCCGCATCCGATACGCCACCACCCCCGCCGCCACCAGCGCCGCCGCCCCGCAGAGCACCCGCGAGGCGTCCAGAAGCTTGGGAAACCAGTCCATCGGCGTGTAGGGCAGCAACTGCACGAAGCACAGCAACAGGAAGGTCAAAGTGAGCGACCACGACGGCATGTTCTGGATAAACGCCGGCAGGGAGTCGTGCCGGTACATCTCGAGCAGCCACAGAATCCCCGCCAGGATAAACGTGGACACAATCCCAATTGCCGCCCCGGTGGTCAACCGGTCCCCCGGCCCCTCGGAATCGCCGCCCAGCCGCAGCACGATCAGTGTGAGCAACGCGCAGGCCGCCAGGCCGATCTGGAGTTCGTAGAGCGCGTTGAAGATGTGCGGCGCCACCCAGGCCACCAGCAGACCGCCCACCGCGCCGCCCGCGGAAATCATCAGGTAGAAATGCGTCAGGTATTTGGGATGCGGCTTCAACCGCGCCAATTCCCCGTGGCACACCATGCAACAGGTGTACAGGCCCATCCCGAATAACGGCACCAGCACTTTGATCGGCACATTTCCGGTTGCATCCACACTGTCCGCGAAGGCCATACTGGCCAGCGCCACCGCCAGTAATTGCAAGTACGGATTCCTCCGGTACCAGCCGCTGCCCTCGAAGCATAATATAAAGGTTAGAAGGTAGATGCTCAGGGGCAGCATCCAGAGAAACGGGATGGCGGCCACGTTTTGCTGGAGGTGGCTGGTAATCGCCAGCAGCAGCACCGACGCGCACGCCGGCAGCGCCAGCCACATGGCGTATTGCCGCACCCCCGGCCGCTCCACCGTCTCGCCCCCCGCCGTTTCCCCGGCTATCGGCTTATTACCCGACCGGAACGCCGTAAAGCCGCACAGCAAGACAAATACGCCATACCCCGCCGACCACATCCACGCCTGTTGATGGCTGGTCAACGTTGGCTCGAACAGAAACGGATAGCTCAGCAGCGCGAACATCGATCCGGCATTCGAGAGGGCATACAGCCGGTATGGCATCGCTCCTTTAAAGCTCCTCGAATACCAGGCTTGCAACAAGGGTCCCGTGGTGGAGAGCAGAAAGTACGGCATCCCCACGGTGACCATTAGCAGCAGCAGGATCGCCATGGTCGGCTCTTCCGTCCCGGTCGGCTTCCACGACGCCTTGGGATACACGGGAAGCGCCAGCCCGCTG
>PMTT01000337.1:0-3288 GCA_003167275.1 Bryobacterales bacterium
GAGACTCGTCTCGACGCTTTTCGTCCGGCCACTCCGTCGGCAGTTTGGACCGGGGATCTCCCGCTACTTCTCGCCCCGACCCGCAACCGCGTCGAGACGAGTCTCGACGCTGCAGACACAAGTGTCCGCGCCACATCAAGGCATCCAAGGCCTAACGCCCCGACCTCATCTGCCCCATCCACAAGTCCGCGTCCCTGATCGTCTGCGTGAAGTAAATCCTTCGCCCGCTTTGGTCGAAACGAAGAGCATAGATCTTGTTGGGCGCAACCGAGAACAGCCGCTTCTCGCGCTTCAAATCCAAATCGTACAAATAACAAGTAGTACCGCGCTTGAAGACAAACTGGCGATCGCCTCCGCTGGGGACCCAAACCGGACGGGCACCTTCGATGCCCAACCGTTCGAGCTTGCCGGCCGTGACGGAATAGCGGCCAATCACACGTACGGTGCCGTCGATATCTCCGATCAACATGCCATTTGCGGGAGGGCCAAAGAACAGAAAACCACGGCCCGCGCCTTCAAAGCCTGGCAGACTCGGCAGATCGTTCGCCGGCGAGCCAGAATGTGGATCGAGAATCGACGGACCTCCCGACTGGCGGCCAACCAGGATGCGCTTTCCCCCGTCGATCCAAACGGCTGCCTGCATTTGATTGCCGGCCAATGTCACCGCGGTCAACTGCCGCAATCCACTGCCGTCCGGGCGAATCAGCCATTGGTCGTACAGCCCGCGGCGATTCGAGAAGAACACGATCTCCTCCCCATTAGGGGACCAGGCCGGTGCGCGATTGAGACCTCCGGCGATCAGCCGGCGGCGTCCGGAACCATTGAGATTGGATATCCAGAGGTCTTCGTGCGGGTCGCCGACGGTGTCGTAAACGATCTTCGATCCGTCCGGGGAGAACGAAAAATTGGTGATGTTGTTGTTGACCGCAGCCACCGGGACGGGGTCGCCGATCGTTTCCATCCTGGTTCTGTCGAACTCGATGGAAGCCAGAGTCACGCGACGTTCCGCCTGGGTATAGATGAACTTCTTCCCGTCGGCGGACCAGTGCAGGAACTTGATGTAGGACGCCGGCAGCGTAAACGGCTGTGGGGCACCACGCGTCTCACCCGTGCGCTCGTCGATCCTCACGCGCCAAAGGTTCATCGATCCGCCGCGGTCGCTGATGAAGTACAGTTCCTCCCCGCTGGGCGACCAGACGGGGTTCCAGTCCAACGCCGTATCGTCGGTTACGGCAAGCGGCTTCGTTCCCTCGGCTCCCACTGTCCAGATGTCTCGTTGGCTCCCGTGAACCATACTCCAATATGCGATCCGGTAACCATGAGGCGACCAACTCGGTTGTATGGCGTCACCCGTCTGGAGATCCCGTTGAGCACCGGAGGCCAGATCGATCACGTGCAAGCGGGAGGCCGGCGGGCCGCGCTCGCTTGGGACGTTAAACGTCTCATCGCAGTAGACGATCGACTTTCCACCGGGCGACCACGCGGGCAGATGGCCGCGCGGGGCGATTCGGGTGGGATTCTCGCCCGTGCTTTCCATCACGAACAACCCTCCGCCACCGCGCTCGGAGCGGAACGCGATCCGCGATCCGTCGTGGGAGAGCGCAGGCTCGGTATCGTCATCCGGCGAATCGGCGGTCAAGTTGACCGCCGCGCTGCCCCCGGTGCGTTGCAGGTAAATATCCCACTTGCCGCGGGCCGCGCTGGCATAAAAGAACTGGTTGCCATCCGGCGTCAGGTTGGGATAGAGCTCCTCGCCGGGCATGTCGGTCAGCCGCGTGAACTGGTTTGGCAGCGTTCCCGGGGCCGGCCGTAAGATCAACCAGCCGGCCGCCGCAACCACCACAGCCGTGGCCGCCAGCACCCAGGCCGCGTAGCGCCGAACGGGGACGCGGGCAGGAATCGCGGCTCCGGGCGGCGGCGCGGCACTGGTGCCCGACTGCGATCCTCTTACCAGCAACTTCAGTGTGGAACGCAAATCGTTGGCGGTTTGAAAGCGAAGCTCCGGGTCTTTCTCGAGAGTCCGCATGATGAGGGCATCCAAATCCCGGCTGACAGACGGGCGCTGAGTCGAAGGACGGGCTGGCGTCTGGTTGAGAATGGCGGAGAACACAACCCCTTCCGTGGGACCCGCGAATGGCGGCACACCCGTGGCCAGTTCGTACAACATCACTCCCAGGCTGAAGATGTCACTCTGCGGCGTTGCCGGCTTACCCATGACCTGCTCCGGCGACAGATAATGCAAGGTGCCGGCGATGCTGCCAGGGCGGGACTGAAGAGTTGCGGTGGCATTCAGAGGATCCCTCGTCTGCTCGCCGGCGATCGGATCCGTCAGCTTCGCCAGCCCAAAATCCAGCACCTTAACGATCCCGTCGGGCCTGACCATCACGTTTTCCGGCTTGATGTCGCGATGCACGATTCCAGCCTGGTGCGCCGCACCCAGCGCCGAACAGATCTGAATCGCCAGGTCCAGCAAGAGGTTGGTGTCGATCGGCCGTCCGGCTGCCAGTTGGCGGAGCGTCTTGCCCTCGACGAACTCCGTGGCGATGTAGCAGCGGCCCTGCTCCAGCTCCGCGTCGTAGATCGAGACGATGTTCGGATGATTGAGCAGCGATACCGCGCGAGCCTCCTGCCGGAACCGCCGGATCCGGTCGGAATCGCCGGTAAAGGCGGGGGGCAGGATCTTGATCGCGACTTTCCGGTCCAGGCGGACGTCGCGGGCCTCATAGACGGTTCCCATGCCGCCGGCGCCGATTTGCTGCCCGACCACATAGGCGCCCAACTGCGTGCCAGTGACCGTCGGACTGGCGGCCGCCCGTTCCGCAATCCGGTTCACGGCATCCTCCACCGCGGGGCGCGCCAGGAACGAATCGGGCGCCTTCTGTTCGGCTTCCAGAAGCCCGGCTACATACTGTCGAAGGTCGTCGTCCGACCCGCAGGCTACATCGAGATAATCCTGCTGCCGGGCGGCGGGGAGCCCGATCAGCTTGTCGAACAGCTCGCCCGCGCGGCGGTATCTCTCCGGGGTCACGGCCTCGAACCCAGCGATTGGAACAGGAACGCCCGTGCCAGCCGCCACTCCCGGATGACCGTACTCTCCGAAATGCCGAGGATGCCCGAGATTTCGAGGTTTTCCAGGCCGCCGAAGAAGCGCAATTCCACTACTTGAGCCTGGCGCCGGTCCAGCGCCTCGAGTTGGGTCAATGCCTGGTCAATGGCGACGAGATGCTCCATGGAAATGGACGGTTGCGGCTTGGACAGTTCATCCATCTCGAACACCTGGACCTGAGC
>PMTT01000337.1:3315-5285 GCA_003167275.1 Bryobacterales bacterium
GACGGTTGCAGGACATGGCCCGCCCGTTCGCCGGCCATCTGGCGGTGGGCCAGCCGATGCAACTCCGAGTAAACAATGGGAGTCAACCGTTCGAGCGCAGACGCGTCGCCGGCAATCCATGCGTGCAGCAGCACCGTCACCCCGGGCGCCGCCAGGACGTCATCATTCATTGACCGAGATTCTGTGGTCAATTATACCTTTCGCCAAAGGCCCCCGCCATAGCCGTATGTGTCTGGGACTCCCAGGACCAGAGCCATGCCAGAACTCACCCGCACGAACGGTTATGCTCCGAGATGAACGCTTTTTAATGCTTTAGGTCTGACAGCCCGGGCCGGAAAACCTCGCCTTAGCCCTCCAGAGGGAAAACCGCAGCGCATTGTAGAGGGCGCCGTGGGGGGATTCCATCGCCCGCGGCGTTGCCCGTTTTGAACCAAATGGCTCCCAAATCCCGCAAGGCAGTCTCCAGCATGAGCACGAGCGGACACCGGTTCGCGGCGGGGCTAATGGCTGCATTGAGCAGCGGCGCACTCTTGGGCTTCGCCTGCCCAATGGCAGTCTCGTCTTTTCTCGCGCCACTGGCGTGGGTCTCTTTCCTGCCGCTGCTGTTGTGGTTGGGACCATCGGCCGGGCCGCGCAGGATTCTCGCCTTTGGGGGCATCGCCGCTTTCACTGCCTTTGCCGTGGGACCAGGGTGGGGGATGGTCATCGCGCTGAAATGGTTCGCGCTGGTGTACTATGCCGTGGCCGGTTTGGTGATGACCGTTCCATGGGTTGGTTTCGCGATCTTCCGGAAGCTGCTGGGATGGCGGACTGCCCTTTGGACGATGCCGCTGCTTTGGCCCCTTTCCGAGTGGGCCTGCGGGCATTGGCAGCTCGTGCCGCCATGGCTCGGACTCGCCTCCACGCAGCCTGATTTCGTCTGGCTGTTTCAGTTCGCGGACCTCTTTGGAGGGTGGGGCGTTTCCTGCTGGGTGATGCTCTTCAATGTCCTCCTGTATCGTGCCGTCGTCGGGCAGAGTACCGGGCGGACGTGGCGCGTGGCCGCCGTCGGGCTGGCGATGCTGGTCCCGGCCGCAGCCTATTCGGCGTACCGGATCGCCGGCGAGGAGGCCCGGGAGCGGAACGCGCCGGACACCCAGCGAATCAAGGTGATGATGGCACAGCCGAACGCCTCACCAGATGCGCGTCCCGACCAACGCCTGGCCGTCAACGTAATTGAGGGCATCGTGGACAGCACCGATCGAGCCATGGCCGAGTTCGCGCGGGCCGGGGACAAGCCGGACCTGATCGTTTGGCCCGAAGGCGCGATACCGGTCGCCGTCCTGACCGGGCCCACCTCCCAGCTTCGCAGCTTCCTGGCGGGACGATCGCGGCGCGCGCACGGTGACACGGACGTGGATGTGCGCAACTTTCTCGCGGGCGCGGTGGCGGATTGGGGTACACCCGTGCTGCTGGGCGCCTTCGACGCGCAACGTGCCCCGGGCGCCTCTCGAAACCGGCTCCTTTCCAATGCCGCGATGCTGCTGACTCCGGGCCCGCCGGGCAGCGGAGCGGATCAAGTGCGGATGCTCGCTCCTTACCACAAGCGCCGGCTGGTCCCGTTCATCGAGTACGCGCCGTATGCCGATCGGTTCCCCTGGCTGAGGAGGATCGAGTACCGCCTCGGCGCCGGCGGTTCCTTCCAGCCGGGGCGCGAGTCTAAGGTCTTCTCTTATCTCGACGATTTGGGACAGACCGTCCAACTGGCGCCAGCCATCTGCTACGAGGAGTTGTACGCCGCCGATTTCGCCGAGAACGCCCGCGGCGGCGCGGAGTTGTTCGCGATTCTCTCCAACGATGCGTGGTTTGGGCGGTCGCAGGCGTTGCGCGGCATTGCCGATCTGACACGGTGGCGAGCCATCGAAACTCGCCGCCCAATGGCCCGTTCCACCAACACCGGTCGTACGGTTTTCCTGGATACCACAGGGCGG
>PMTT01000645.1 GCA_003167275.1 Bryobacterales bacterium
TCTGGAATCGGTCGCGCCCAACCACGCGTTGGAAGTGGAAACCGGCTTCATCACCAGCCTCCGTCACGAGCAACTCCTCCGCGAATCTTCGACCTGGCTGGAAAAGGCCCGCGGCGCGGTCGAGGCGAATATCCCTCATGAGATGTTGTTGTTGGACCTGTACGCCGGTCTGCGGCCCATCGACGCCATCACCGGCGCCACTACCGCCGACGACATCCTGAACCGCATCTTCTCCACCTTCTGCATCGGCAAGTAGGACAGGCCTCCCGGCCTGTCCTGAGCCCGCCGCTCCAGTGCCCGGCAAATAGCTCAGGGGAGAATTGAGGCAATGGCAATTGCCGCCTGAAAAGGCGGCTGCAGCCAGGATTGGCTGCCCCACTCCACCCCGCAAGGGCGTACAATTCGATCAGCGGAGGTTCTTATGGCGCTTTTAGAGACATTGCGCGTATTCCTCGACCGGAACCACGCCGAATACACGCACACAACCCACCCTCAAGCCTATACGGCCCGCGAGGTCGCTTCGGCCGAACACCTGCCCAGCCGGGAGGTTGCCAAGACCGTCGTCGTATACGGGGACGATGGATACCACTTGATTGTTGTGCCCGCCAGCCGGCTGGTGGATTTTCAGGAAGTGCGCCTGACCTTGGGGCTCACTCACGCACGCCTTGCAACCGAAGCGGAGGTCGGCGAGCTGTTTCCGGATTGTGAGCTGGGAGCCATGCCGCCCATGGGAAATCTGTACGGAATGCCCGTCTACCTCGACAGCACCCTGGCGGAAGAGGAAGTGATCGCATTCAACGCAGGTACTCATCGCGACGTGGTCCACATGCACACTGACGAGTATCGAGCCCTGGTCCACCCCATGGTGATTTCGCTGGCCCGCGAGGCCGTCATGCGCCACGGTTGGTGACCGGGAGGACGTGGAAGAATCGCCCGCGAGCGGGCGAGACAGGCGGAAGCGCATGTCCCACCAAGACCGGGCAGGCGGAGACCGCCTGCCCCACAAGCCTGGCTGGGTATGATGGAATTCAGGAGATCCCCATCGCTACACCGGCTAAGACCAATGCTGCCCGCCTCCTGGACCAGGCGGGCGTGCGATACGAACTGCGCCATTACCCGGTGGTTGAGGAACACCTCAGCGCTCTGCAGGTGGCTGAAGCTATCGGTATGCCGCCCGAACAGGTCTTCAAGACGCTGGTGGCGCGTGGCGATCGCACCGGGGTGGTGCTAGCCTGTATTCCCGCCAATACCGAACTGGACTTGAAAGCTCTTGCCGCCGCCAGCGGAAACAAGAAAGTGGAACTGGTCCCAGTGAAGGAAGTGCTCGGTTTGACGGGCTATATCCGCGGAGGCGTTTCCCCGGTCGGCACGAAGAGGCCTTACCCGCTCTATCTGGACGAAACGGCCGAACTCTGGGACGTCATCTCGGTGAGCGCGGGCATCCGCGGCTGCCAGATGTTGCTGTGCCCCGCCGATCTCACGCGGGTGGTCGATGCCCTTCCCTGTCCCATCGCAATTTTCTAGGCGTGAAACCGACCCGAATCTACGGGCGCGGCCCAGCGCCAANNCGGAAGGGTATGATGGGAGGTATGGAAACGGAAGATTCACACAACACCGCAGTGGTCGTGGCCGATAATCGGGAGACCGTGCTCCAAGCGGTTTCGACCACCCTGGAGAAAGCCGGATTCACCATCTTGGCGGCAAGCAGTGGCGCCCAAGCGGTCAGGTGCTGCCGTGAAAGCTCACATCCCGTGAATCTTGCGATCATCGACTCGGCCGCTGGAATCAATGTGCCGGAACTCGTGGGACAGCTTGACGCGATCTCTCCCGGAATGCGTACGCTGTTTCTCACCGACTTCGAAGCGGAGGAATCCCTTCGGGTGGTACCCACATCCGGGCACATTCGCGGCTTCCTGCGGAAGCCATTTCGGAGAGCCCAACTGCTGGGGCAGGTCCTCGAAATGATGGATCGGCCCATGGTGCTCACCGCCTGAAAACGCGGTCCATCGCGCCCTGTCTTGCATCCAGAAGCCGGTTTACGATCTCGCCCGGCCACATTAGCGGATGCGGTAAACCGGATCTAATTCGAATAGCGATTTGAGCAAACGCATCATTCGCCGCAATACTGCCAAGGCCACTCGGAACATATCTCCGAGCCTCCTTCCCAATCGAACGAACTCTGAGGGCAGTATCCAACTTTCGTCTGCGAAATGCAAGAGTGGCGTTCGGGGGGTTCGGGGGCGGAACTGCTTTCGGGATATGGTGGATTCAACGGTTGAGGCCGCTCCCTCAGCCAATCCGCGGGTTTCTACTTCGCCTTCTTGATCGCGTCGATCAATTCGGGTACTATCTGGAACAGGTCGCCTACGATCCCGTAATCGGCAACTTCGAAGATCGGGGCGTTCGGGTCCTTATTGATCGCCACGATCGTCCGCGAGCCCTTCATCCCTACCAGGTGCTGGATCGCGCCCGAAATGCCCACGGCCATGTACATCTTCGGCGCCACGGTCTG
>PMTT01000546.1 GCA_003167275.1 Bryobacterales bacterium
GCTAGGGCGCCCTCGATCTCGGCGCGCGTAGGGGTAAGGATTGGGACGGGATGGTTCCCCATGGCATGGTCGTAGTCGGAGTGGGCAAAAGTACTTATTGCGTCGCTCCCGGACTTTCTCCGAAGCCAGAGCGAATGCGGCTAGTGCACGCGCAAGCGCCGCGAAGAACTCCTGGACTGGCGGGTCGAGGGGTTCTTGATACAGGGCGCGTATCTCGGCCGCGAGCTTGTGCAGCGTTATGTTGCTGTTCGAGCCCTGTTGCGCCGGGTCTCCCAATCTGGCGATGGCGAGTTGGACGTCGAGCAAGAAGTTCTGCTGAACGAGCCCGAAGAACGTCCCTGCAACCTCGTCAAGGAGCTTGCGCCGCTCCTCCTTCACGAACAGCTCCTCGTGCAGCCTCCACTGCAAATGGAGCCTCACGACTTGCTCACGAAGAGCGTCCCATGTCGGCGTGATAGCGTTCGGAATTCCCACTCCACACATTGTAATCCTGGATGGACATCAACGGCCAAGCCCCTTTCGAAGCTGTCTCGAAGGGGTGCTTCTTGGAACGCTTCGGTGATATGCTGTTTGTCGTGGAAGCCAAAGGAAGAAAAAAGCGGACGGTCTTCGCAGCGCTCGCCGTCTTGGCGATGGGGGTTGCGCCATTGGTGAACAGTCTGGGAAACCCGCGGCTTGCAGGGCTGCACGGTGCGGATATGGTGCAACTGGCAGCGATCGGGTTTTGCGTCGGCCTTTCGTTAGGGATGTTTCTTGTTGGGCGCGCGTCCTCAATAACATTCCGCGTCTGCCCTCAGCATTCATGTCATCGTTCTCGCAACGGACAGGGGACCTCATGCAGGCCAACAACACCGACATCGCCGTTTCCTTATTGCTGACGTGCTGCCTGGCCCTCTCTTTGGATAGCTGCCAAAGTTTCTCCTGGCACCTGGCGGCAAGCAAAAAGGGCGACACCGTCGAGCTTTGCCTGTCGAACGGCAACGAATGCCCGCAGCACGGCGGCGTATCCCCCAGCTCGATTACCGTTTATCGCTGGGACAACATGCACGACAACGAGCTCGTGTGGGACGCAGAGCCGGAAAACTCGCTCACCGAGGGCACTATCAGCGGCATCGTCACGTACGGGGTGGCCCCGAAAGACTGGATCAACAAGCTGACGCCGGCCGCCGTGGTTTGCGGCAAGGCATACCTCGTGAATCCGGGAGCCCATTACTTCGCGCTGAAATGCGATGGTACCATCGTCCTCTTCGATGATCCGCATCTCGAAGAATTCTTTTCCGGTAGAATGCACCCGCAGAACCGGACAAAATAACATCTACAGTACAATACCGGTCAGCGTTGTAGATGAATGTCGATTGGCCGGCATCACTAGAATTTTCAGCGAAGCCGCCTCCACTTCTGCCAAAACAAGATAAGGCTGTAAAACGGTCGTTTCCTAGCTCAGTCCGAGGTTTCTAATGCGTACTTCACGATTGCTGCCACGGTGTCCTTGTTGATGCCGCGTTGCTTGCAATAGGATGAATCGAGCCAATCTGAAAGGAGCTTGACGCCTTTGCTTGCGTTGCAGGATCGGCAGCAACGCGCGATGTTTTCTCGTGTGATGATCCGGGCATCGCGGGAACATGAAAGAACCTTCGTGGTCGACGGATGGGAAAATGGTCGTTTACCACAAGAGAATCGAGTCAAGACCGGCGCGCATGCTGCCCGTCTTTAGCCTCGATCGTGATTTCAGTCTGTTTCGTACCGGCTTTTTTCCAGCTTGGTCGCCTCGGGGCGATCAAGTTATTCTGGCCGAAACTCCAGGGCTCCTACTCATGGACGTAAGGCGGGAAAACGTCAACGACATTTACCCTTCAAAAGGCGTCTATGACAGCAAGGGCGTCCAATTGGCGGGCGCCACATGGTCACCCGACGGCTCGACGATTGCATTTGGGGCTGGCGCCGCTTTCTCTGACCATGCTGTCGAGGCGCAAATCGCCATCATGAAACCCGATGGAAGCGGCTTCCGAACGATCACCTCCCAGCATGCGAATGCCGCGCTCCCGAGCTGGTCTCCCGATGGAAAGCGTCTCGTGTACCGCGTTGCTGGCGCGGAAGAGGGCCTACGGATTGTGAATGTCGAAGATGGAAAGATCACGCAACTCACCACCGGTTATGACGATTTTCCCGGCTGGTCCCCAAAGGGCGACTTGATCGCGGCAACCAGTTTTCGCGACGGCGACTTCGAAATCTACACGATCAGGCCCGACGGCACGGGGATCAAGCGTCTCACTCACGACCATGGTAACAATGCTCACGGAGCGTGGTCGGCCGACGGAGAATGGTACATCTTTTCCAGCGGCCGGATGGGATGGAAGGACGAAGGGATGCTGTGTAGCGGCGATCAGCCGTACGCGGACCTGTTCGCCATGCGAGCCGAGGGTCGGATCTGCGCCAATTGACAGACAACCAGTGGGAAGAGGGCTTGCCCACGGCTCAGCCAAAACTGAAATAGGCGCTGATAACGCCAGTCGGTCACGTCACTTGGCGGCGGAAAACCATTCTGTTCGGGCGTTCATAATCGGGTATGGCGTGAGCGGTTCTCCACGAACGACTTGATTCGAGGACGGAAGTGCTTGCCGCTGTTTCTAATGGCGGGAGTCGGCGGAAGCCCCGGCGGATCGTGTTCTGGGGCAGCACCACTACGCCCACTGGCTTACAACGTCTTGAGGAATACGATCAGCGCCTGCTTGTCTTCCGGCGACAACTTCAGCCCGAATTCGTGGCCGAGGATCGGACCGGGGCTGCGATGGTAGCCCTTCGCTACGTAATCCTCCTTGAGGCGCGCTGGGTCCAGCCACTCCTCCAGCTTGTCGGCACTCCCGGAATGACCAAAGCCATTGCGAAACCAGACACCGCGGAGAGAGGGGACTTTATAGAATCCGGTGCCACGTCGCGTTTGCATCGCCAGCACGGGGTCGGTTCCCACCGAGATATTCAGGATGTTCTCGGTCTTGCGGAGATCGTCAGGAATCTTGAAGCCGGTCGCCGGGGTCAGTTTATTGCTCGTATATAGCGGCGGAGTGTGACATCCGGGGCAACCTTCCCGTTTGAAGACCTGTTCCCCGCGGCGCGCGCTGGCATCCGCCGGATTTGGGTTGGGTGGAGGACGGAGCGAGTATATATCGAGTCCTAGAGCGTAGAGCTGCTCGTCGCTATAGCGGGTGCCATCCTCGCTGCCCATTCCTGACGCGCTTTGAGATGTTGTTGGCTGGAAATCCCCGAAGCGCGCGAGAGTATCCAGGCCCATGTTCACCACTGCGTATCGCATTAGGTCCCCAATCGAGCGGTGGCGACTCAAACCGGTGGCATCCAGATACTTGATATCTTGAGCCCCGATCAGCGACGGGACGTGCGGCGGGTGGATGACACTGGTGCCCTCGCGGGAAAGCACACCCGCGTATTGGTCTGCATGTGGGATCGCCATCATTGACTGCTCAAAGTCCGCCCGCTGCTCGATCCAGGGAACTCCGAAATTGATCCAGAGGAAGTCGAGAAATTTGCGATTGGGCGGCCGGGCGGTAGGAAAATCTGTCAAGACGCCGTCTGGTTTGTTGCCCTGTGCACCTTCCAGGTAGGTGCCGTCCGCCATCAGGCGGGTGTGGCACGATGCGCCCGCCAACCATTCCTGCTCCCGTTGTGCAGGCCACATCGTGCTCGATGACGGGAATGTGGACGACGGCTTCATTCGGTTTTGCCTGGAGAGAGCTGTGAAAGTTTGTGCTTTTTAGGGAGGGGCTTCCGCGCCTCTCAAACGGAGCCGAATCGCGCTGTCTTGCGATCCACTCAACCCGCGGTGGGGGCTCAGGTCCTTGGAGATAAGCGAGCTGGACCAGCCGGCGCAAGCCGTACCATCAGGGTGGATGCGGGGTGCATAAAGCGGTTGCTTGAAGACATTTGCCAAAGCTCCGGTTGACATCCCCGAGGAGGTTGCAGTCAGGGAGGTTTCGGCCTGGAAGGGATCATTTGCATGCGGGTAAGCGCGTCGGCCCAGGTGTGCATCAGAACATCTGGCTCAAATAGGTGACCGACGACGAAAGAGGACATTCGAAGCCCCCCGTCCGGCCGCCGAGGGTGCATGTTTGGTCCAGCCTCAACGTTCCGTGCCCGCTGCACCTCGCCGTCGAATTGCATCACCAGCGATCTGGTGCACCCGGCTGCGCGCCGTTCCGAAAGATCTCCTTCGACCAAGGACTGCAGACGCCAGCAGAATTGCCCCGTCTGCTAACAGCCTGAAGGGTTAAGCTTATGCGGATGCAGCCACTCACGCCGCGGCCCCTTCGCGCCATTCTGACCGATCAGCGCATCCGGGCCATGATCGAGGCCGGCGTAGCAATTCTATTGACGCGCGACAGGTCGGAAATCGCGACCGTCATCCACCGTCTCGACAAAGCCGATACGAAAGAAGGACTGAAAAGCATTCAGGCGGTCGCAGACTTGGGAGTCCCCTATCCTGTGTTGCTTTATGAACGGTTCCTGGGGCGGCCCTTCGCCACACATCGCGATTCGGTGAACGAACTGGTCGGGGAGGTCGTGGAGAGCGCAGTCAAGGATGTACTCACCGCCGCAAAGGTGAGCTTCCGTGAAACGAAACGCGCAGAGAAAATTACCGGGTTTGATCAGACGCCGGACTTCATTGTGCCGGATGAATTCAATCCCGCCGCGCTCATAGAGGCAAAGCTCACCGAAGACGACGGCACGGCGCGCGACAAGGTGACCCGCGTCCAGAATCTCCGGACGCTACGGGGCTCGAATTCCGCCATTCCCGAACCGTGCATCGTGGCTGAAAGCTCGGCTAGTCGAACGCGGGTGGAGCAATTCCGACCCGTCGAACCATTCGGGGCCGGACCGCAAGACTATTGAGAAGATGATCCGGGGCCAAGCCGTACGAAACGACGTAGTAGAGAAACTGGCGAAGGCGCTATCGGCCCAGCACGCGACGGTCAGCATATCGAAAATCCCGCAAGGAGGCGGTCTGCCGCTCACAATCCTGACTAGGCCGCTTTCAAGATGGGCCGGCGTCGCGTTCTCCCGCCCCGAGATCGGCGGCGATTTGTGCGAACTGGTCGAGGGCTGCTTGCAGGTCCTCGACAATTTCGGCTGCCAGAACGGCGGGGTCAGGCAAATCGGACGAATCGTCCAGACTATCGTCCCTGAGCCAGAAGATATCTAGATTGGCCTTATCGCGCTTGACCAGACCTTCGTAGGAGAAGCATCGGAACCGCTCAGTTTCAATTCGCTGATGGCGATTCTCCGGATTGTAGCAGCAGAGAAAGTCGTCCAGGTCGGCGCGTGTGAGGGTATTAGTTTCTTACGTCTTCAATCATAAACAGAAATACTTCAACAAATCTCACGCTGTTTCAAGGACTTGGATGATTTTGTGAATGGCCGCGTCGGCCGTATGATACGCGGCTTCGAGTTTGCTTTTGGGCCGGGCAGCGCTGTCAGGTTGGTGGTGAAACAGGCTATTGGCAAGCGGACCGAATAGGCGCTGATGGAAAAGCACGAAGGTGAGAGCGAACTTGGTGCCTTTGTCGCTTAGCCGGTAGGCGTACCGTTTACCGTCGCGTTCGACCAGCCCATGGGCCTTCATCTTGCGTAGATCGTAGCGGAGCTGATTTAGACCGTAGCGCGCTATGGGGATCTCGAAGGTGGTTCGGACAGCCTCGTGGATCTGCTTGGCGGTCCACCCGCCGACAGTAGTGCCGCCATGCAGCAGGACCTCCATGAGGCGGATCATGCGCGTATCGTGGATCTTGATGCCGGGGTATTTCGCGGTTGCCACGGTGATCGGTAGCGCCAGGCGCTGCAAAAGTGGGAACTCCACATGGACGTTTAGGCATTGTGCCTGGAAGGTGGCGAATCGGTCGGTAATCGCCAGGAACTTCTCCCGCACCGCGGCCAGATGTTCCAAGCCTTTCTTCAGATTGAAATCGGACAGATTGTTGGAGCAAATCTCGTTGCGCAGGAAAGTGGAGAACTTCTCGTACTGCTTCACAAAGGCGTTCTTGAAATAGGCCCGAAAGATATGATGACCGTGCTCGACCTGCTCCAGCGTAGTATGCAGTTTCCCCTTCAGCTTTTTGGTGATGCGGGTGCCGAAGATCTCGCTGATTTTGTTGGCCGTAAGCCGCCACAATCCAATCTCGCAAGATCGCTCGAAGATTCGGTGAATGGGAAAGTGACGCTTGAAGACGAAGTTTCGACAGTACTCGATCTGGTTGATGGCGTAGAACCGGTCCAGATTCATGGCGCCTCGCTCACGCTTGGAGAACTTGGGCCCTCCGAATGATCTCGGATTCGGAGTACAACCACCCCACATTTGAGCGTGTTGCCGGCCAGTACTGCGCCGAGTTCGTTGTGGAGGTCGTCCGCAGGTTGCCGTAGCGCACTTTTACGACTCGGGCGAGAAAGTCTTAACAGCGGTGGGTGCGTGGGATTGGACAGGACGGAAAAGACCGCGCTTCGGGATCCGATTCGTCGTTGAGGATCCAGCCACCGACGGAGCGCTTCGGCGCCAGCAGCCCGTTGTCTGCCGCCTCGACCGCCACCTTCCGGAAAGCGGTAATCCGGACGTTGATCGAAACCGACCCAGGGCCGCAGGCCTCAAGGGTAGAGCGCCAGGCGCTCACGGCGGCCTTGGTAAAGCCAGGGCGCGCTTCCTGGCCGAACAAAGAGATGAACTCGTCCAGCCCCAAGTTGTAGACCCGCTTCGTAATGCGGGAGGAGGCGCTATCCAGGACCAGGGCCTTCAGCCGGTGGAATTCGAGCTACTTCAGATTGGAAGCCCTGCAGACGAGCGCTCGAACCTCCTCCTGCTCGCCCGCTGCCTTTCCGGGGCGAACAGCGGTTGCGGCGGTTTAAAATTTCCGCTAAATCTTCCTGCGCTTTCCGTATTTCCCAGGTATGAGGTATCGGCGGGGCGATTTCTCCGTACGTCGCCTCGTTTCTGCAAATCGAAGGAGAAACCTGAATGGGAAGCGTGCAGCCGCCGGTCGTGAAGCAGGGGGAGAGTTGGCGTTGCTGGGCTGCCTGTATGGAGTCATGGAGCTATATTTCTTATTACTGGCCGAACACAGACCAGGAGAAATTTCAGGAGAACTACGGGACTGCCAACGGCGGACTCGACACGAACAGTGGTTCGTTTTCACAGTTTCTGAACAAATTCAACCTGGATTTCGATCTCTACAACGCAGGCACCTTTACCGTCGATGCGGCTTCCCGCTATCTGAATGGCGCCGGGTACTTCATGTTTGTCGAGTTCATCGGCGGCAAAATCAGCCACGCGCGGCTGGCCTGGGGTGTTCAGGACGGAGTGTTGCACGCGATGGAGCCGATGCCGGGGCGTCCGGACTATATTACCGGCAAACCTGAAGCCTTGGGCCGGTTGATGATTGTCTATTGGGCGGGCTACTGACGAACCCAGCTTATGCGGTTTCAAGAACGCGTAATCGGCTGTTTCAAGGCACTGGCAACCGGCGATGCCATAGGTAAGCAAACGGAGATGTTTTCCAGGGCCGATGTCCAGCAGTGGTACCCCGGAGGAATCACGGGATTCCACGGCCAGCCTGGAGAAGTTATTCCTCGTTATGCCGGCAAACGCTATGAATGGCGCATCGGCGAGACCACGGATGATACGGAACAGACGCTGGCAGTGACGCGAGCACTCCTTCGTGAGGGTCGGGTCAGCCACAAGGCGATCGGACGAGAGCTGCTGCAATGCAAGAAATCCCTCCATCCAGGCGTGTCACTGTGGGCCTTCGTGCAGAGTGGTGACCCATCTCGAATCGCTTCGGAGGGCGGCGGCTGCGGAGCAGCCATGCGCACGGCGCCGATCGGCGTGTTCTATTCGTCGAGCAGGCTGGATGAGCTGATCCGGGGGGCTTATGAGTGCGCTATCCCTACCCATGGCGGACAAATGGCTGTTTGCGCGGCTGCCGCGGTGGCAGGTGCTGTCTCAGCAGCACTCGATGGCAGACCAAGCGCCGAGGTGCTGACGGTAGCGATACGGGCATCCAAGGAGGCCGAAACCCTCCAGCCTTCCGGTGAAGCGGCCACCATTACGCGCTCCATTGCGGAGATATATTCCGATCTCGTGAGGAGGCAGCACCTGATCGCCGACGAGCTCGCACACCATTCAACTGCTGCTGGGGCACGCCAGCCTGCGCACGACCGCACTGTATATTCAGGTGGCACCAGGCGGTAAACTTTAAAGTAGCAGTCCTCAACGCCGCCGCGATTGATGTTGAGAGCATCAGCGGTCGCCTTGGCTGCGGTGAGCTCTGAAAACTCCGAGTTGCGGGCTTCAGCGTACTGAAAGCCCTTCGAAAATTTGTAGGCAGCCCAGACAGGTTTGTGTCGAAACGGGTCTTGAACCCGTGGCGGGATCAGCCTACGTCCTTCGGGGTCGGTCATATCTCTGATGATGAGAATAGTACTCATGGCTCTGTTGAAACCATCCCAAAGAGACGGAAGGCTTGTTCGATGGCCGGCTGCACCTCCGGCGGGCACATCTGCCAGTTGCGGCGCGACGCGGCGGCAGCCGCCGTAAGGCCGGAAGCCGTGATGCGGGACCCGAATATGGACGCGGAAACCAAGGACCGCATATTTTTCTCCCTACTCCGCGGCAGCGTTGGTCAACCGCAGAGCAAAGGAGATCCTGGNNGCGATGCTGCTTTTTTCCAGTCTCTTCGCCGCCTGCGATTACCTGCGCGCGACGCGCACTGCCGGTAAGGTGCTTAAGTTCAAAGTGGAGACGTTGTCCCAATCTGCCCAATCGTGGCTTGCCAGCGGACTCCAAGCAGCCGTGCTAGATCGGTGCCCGCGATGCCCCGAATACCTTTCGATCGACCTCGCCGGGATGACGAAGTGGACGAAAGAGGATTTCGCGAAAGTCTGGTCCTCCTGTCGCGCGACACGCTCGACTCTTGGTGAAATTCGGATTCGATCGGCGATGCATCACTTGGCCGCAGGTTCCCGTGACGCGGCTCGTGTGGAGTTTGAGTACGTTCGCGATCACTTCGACTGCGGAATTCCATATCTTCACCAGATGATCGGACTGCTTGCCGGAAATGCAACAGGACGAACCGTCGAAGGCTGTTGCCATGGAACGGCTGAAAGAGTTCGGCCCGCAGTTCGAAGGTCCGCTGGATTGTTCTCCCCAACTTTTTGCCACCGCATCGGTGGGCTTGCTCGCGAGCTTTGGAATCGTTCCTACGAGCCCCGGCTCAAAATGATCCCGGATCTGGCGTGACGCCCCGCGATGCGGTTGCCGACCTGGATCGTCGCCGGGTTGCGCGGGCTTACCGTGAGCATCTGCACGCCACCGCTATAGACCAGCGAGGAATGCTCGGCGGCCGGCTGGATCACCAGCTTTTCCGCGAATGCGCAGCCGCGCGGCGCGCCAATCCACCTGGTCCAAGCGACTCTCGGCCATTCCAGCGTGGCGACCAACGTTTTCCTGCACCTGAGCCATTCGCGTCTGTTCATCGCGCCGTATGATGAAGTAGACGAGCTCCAAGGTGATCATTTCGACCTGGACTAGCACCACTCTGAATTTCGACAATTCCGCGATCGTCGCCTCACTGATGGTCCCCGGCACCAAATACGGTTCACTGATTCCTTCTGTGTTCCGCAACATTTACGTGGAAGATACTCCCCGCGTGTTGTTCAGTCTAAAGATCACTCCTTCAGTAACACTCAACGCCCCTACTGTGGATCTGTCGCTGCCGGGCGTGCTGAATCTCAACATCGAAAGCATCTTCACTCCGGCTTCCAAGCTGCCGTGGGAGAGCACCAGCAGGAATCGGCCATCCGCGCGCTTCCAGAAGATGAGCGGTCTATAGCCGGATGGCGCCTGAAGGGCTCGTCTCGACGCGTTTCGCCTTTGGCAAACCACGCGACCGTACTTGCGAAACGCGGTACTTAGCCATCGCGCAGTTCCGAGTGGCTTGCCGCTCATTTCTCTGGGGCTCTACGACTTGCTTGGGCCACTCGTTGGTCCGGAAGTGCTACGATGCCAAAAGCCCGGCACTCGTGACCCCGACCTCCCAAATCGCCCACTTCAAGATCACCGCCAAGCTCGGCGAAGGCGGCATGGGTGCCGTATATCGCGCCACCGACACCAAGCTCAACCGCGAAGTCGCCATCAAAGTTCTGCCCGATGCCTTCGCCGCCGACCCCGACCGCCTCGCCCGTTTCACCCGCGAAGCCCAAGTCCTCGCCTCGCTCAACCATCCCAACATCGCCGCCATCTACGGCGTCGAAGAACGCGCCATCGTCATGGAACTTGTGGAGGGCAATGCTCCTTCCGGACCAATGGCCGATGAAGAAGCGCTGCCGCTCATCGAACAACTCATCGACGCCCTGGAGTATGCGCACGAGAAGGGCGTCGTCCATCGCGACCTCAAGCCCGCGAACCTGAAACTCACTCCCGACCGCCGCCTCAAGGTCCTCGATTTCGGCCTCGCCAAAGCCCTCTCCTCCGACCGCTCCACCACTTCCGACAATCCCGCCGCCTCGCCCACCCTCACCATGCGTGCCACTACCGTCGGCGCCATCATGGGCACCGCCGCGTACATGGCCCCGGAACAGGCCCGCGGCCACAACATCGATAAGCGCGCCGACATTTGGAGTTTTGGCGTCGTGGCCTACGAACTCCTCACCGGCAAGCAGCTTTTCAATGGTGACAGCGTCTCCGACACCTTGGCCGCGGTGCTTCGACAGGACATCGATCTGGAACCGGCGCCGCTTCGTTTTCGCAAGCTATTGGCCAGGTGCATCACCCGCGATCCTCGCGAGAGGCTTCGGGACATCAGCGGTGCGCGCCTTCTGCTCGAAGTCGAATCCCCACAGCCGGCTGGCCCATCGCCCGTCGTCGCGACGCGGCGTGCCCTCTGGCCCTACGCCGCACTTGCGGTGGTCAGCGTCGCGGCCTTGCTCCTCACCGCCGCTCTCTGGCGTGCCCCAAGGCCAGCACCTCCGCAAGCGCTCCTCCGCCTCGATCTCGTGCTCGACAATTCCCCGCTCGCCCGCACCCAGAACTCCAGCATGATCGCCCTTTCCCCGGACGCCACCCATCTCGCCCTCGTCTTTCGCTCCAGCGACGGCAAGGTGCGCCTTGGCGTCCGAGCTCTCGACCGGAAAGAGATCACCGTTCTTCCCGACACCGAAAACGCCAGCGCGCCCTTCTTTTCGCCCGACGGGAAATGGATCGGATTCACCGCTGAATCCAAGCTCAAGAAGGTCGCGATCGCCGGAGGAAACCCGGTTACCATGGCGGACAATAACTTCAGCTTCCGAGGCGCGGCCTGGGGCATCGATGGCAGCATATACATTCCCGGACCGGGCACCGGCGGCGTGATCTACCGTATTCCCGAGGGCGGCGGAACGCCCGTGCCGGTCACGCGGTTCGATGGCAACGAGAAGACCCACCGCTGGCCCGATTTGCTCCCCGGCGAACAGGCGCTCCTGTTCACGGCCCACGACAACACCACTGCCGGCAGTTGGGACGACGCGCAGGTCGCCGTCATCCGGCTGAAGACTGGCGAGCGAAAGAACCTGGTCCGCGGCTTCAGCGGACACTACCTGCCCGTGACTGCCGGTGCCGGTTACCTTCTGTACATGCTGAAGGACTCGTTGCTGGCCGCTCCCTTCAACCCCGACAAACTGGCTCTCACGGGTCCGTCCGTGCCCGTTCTCCCGGACGTCGACAGCACCGTGCGCGGGGGCGGCGACTTCGCATTCTCCTCGAACGGTGTCTTCGTCTATCACGCAGGACGCGGCAGCCGGGAATGGCCCATTCTCTGGCTGGATAGCTCAGGCAAGATGACGCCGCTGCACTCCACTCCGGGTGCGTATTTCGATTTCCGATTCTCGCCGGACGGCAAACGCCTCGCCTTCAGCACCGGCAACGGCCACGGCGCCGGTATCTGGATCAAAGACCTGGAGCGCGATAACGTGTCCAGGCTGACCGTGCTCCCGGGCACCAACTACGGCCTCGACTGGGCGCCCGACGGCAAGAGCATTTTCTTCAGTTCCCGCGATCAGCCCAGTCCCGGCATCTATTGGATCCCCGCCGATGGCTCCGCTGAGTCCCGTCTGATCCTGTCGTACCAACTCCTGCCGGGCGCGGTGGTCAATGCGGTCTCCGCCGACGGAAAACTCCTGGCCGTGCACGCAACACCCACCGGGAGGGCAACCTCGAGTATCTTCATCATCCCCATCGAATGGGATCCTGCCGGCCGGCCGCAGGCAGGCAAGCCCGAGCCGTTTGCCACCACTCCCTTCAACGAGACCGACCCCACATTCTCTCCCGATGGCCGCTGGCTGGCGTATGAGTCATCCGAAACCGGTGAAGACGAGATCTACGTCCGTCCCTTTCCCGGACCCGGCGGACGGTCGCAAGTTTCGAACGGAAGCGGTGCCCTGCCCATCTGGTCCCGGATCGCGCACGAGTTGTTCTTCCGCGACAACGACCAGCGTCTGATGGTGGTTGACTGGTCGGCGGACAGCGGAGGCTTCCACGCCGGCAAGCCGCGTCCGTGGCTGGCATCCCAGATCCGCACCATCAATCTGGCCACTCTCTGGACCTTCGCGCTGGCCCCGGACGGTAAGCGCATGGCCTTCGTCCCGGCATCTGTGCCCGGAGTGGGGGACGCTGCGTCAAATAACCTGACCTTCCTCGTCAATTTCGCCGACGAACTGCGTCGGCGAGTTCCGGAAGGCAAGTAATTCCGGCCGTATCATTCACCATCGCCACTACGGGGTCCTTTGTTGACCTGCCCGGCGGCCAATTTCCTAGTTTCAAGGGATTTAGATCGCATGGCCCGGCTTGATTGCGGCGTTCCACTACCACTTCGAGCCCCGGCCCTGCCAGGTGCGTGCCGGCAATCTCGCCCAACGGCCGCCTGCTGGCGGTGGCGCTCGGTACCACCAGAGACACCGAGATGTGTCATCGTCCGAATGCCCACGCCACCATCAGCGGGAGCTCTTCTCGCCAGAATGCGCCACCGTGCGACCCAGCTCGCTCAGTCATCACGACATCGGCACCTGCATCTCGCAGTGCCACCGCCCACCGTGTCGCGTTGTCGTGGAAAAACGGCTCCAGCGTGCCGGCGACGAGGTACACGCGCGGAATCCAACTCGGCATCACGCCAGTCGGCTTGTAACCCGCGCCCGGCGAGCCGGAAAAGACCGCACCGTAGACGTCCGGATGCCGAAGCCCAAGGGCGAGTGCGAGCTCTCCACCCGCCGAGACACCGAACACCGCGGTGCGTTCAGCGGGCAGCGCGACTCCGAACCGCGACCGCGCCCATCGGCCGACGTCCTCGACGAAAAACCTCTCGTGTGCCGCGAACCGTTCCGCGTCAAAGACCGGTGAGTACTCCTGGAGCCGCCGCGTCTCATCGGCCAGCCCGTGTACACCGACGATCATCGTGGACGGTACCTCGGCTGCCTCGAGGTACCTGCCCCACTGCGAGATCCCCTGACCGTCACCGGCGAACACGACTGCCTCGGGCGGATCCGGCGGGACGTACACCGTGACCTGCCGCCCACCGTCGTACTCGAACGTCTCGGTGACGAGCTCTCCCGTTATGCCGGCGGCTGTTTGGTCATCCATTGTCCAACTTCCTCTCGGTAGGATTATCCCCCCATTTAGGGTGCGATGTGCTTGCGGAGCAACGGCCAATTACGTGTCTCAAACCGGTCGTTAGCGCAAAGGCCGCGGGGTTTTGTTTGGCATGCCTTATTTCCTTCAGGGACGACTCTATCACACCAAATCGACCAGTAGGACGGACCTTGCAGACGCCAGCAGAATTGCCACGTTTGCTAACAGCCTGAAGGGTTAAGCTTCGCGACACGGTGTGCGGCCCCGCGACTTCCCCCAGTTCGTCACTCGGCGATTCGCAATCGTCAAGCACAATCACTGTTAACCAAAAGGTCGCAGGTTCGAATTCTGTTTGGGGAGCCAAATATCTCGACTTCGAACTCTCTCGCCTTCCGGTTAACAGCGGGGCGGCATGGACTTGCTGCAAAATGGCCAATACCGCGGCAAAGCGGCTCTCTCAGGCTTCCCAGGGCTACCCGTCGGCTCGCCCACGTCTCCTCGCTGTGCCTTTCAGGGCTGCGCGTCTCAGAGTCTCCGCAGAGGACGCGCGCTTGGTTAACGGCGCTGGCGTTCATCCAGCCCATCACCTGCTGGAGGCCGGTACGAATCTGCCGACCATTCAACTGCTGCTGGGGCACGCTCGGCGCTGACATCATATTCGCCCACAAGGAGAGCGGGGAAGCTGAAATCGCCCGGCTCGGCGGTGACAGTCCTCCGCGCTTGGCTGCTCGCACGGCTGACGGCCTGCACGTGCGCTCCCTTGATCACCGCGCCGGAGGGATCGCGCACCATGCCCGCAATGGTTCCTACCGGGGCCTGCGCAAGGCAGACTGGGGGCAGCAGAATGCACAGCGCGTAGCCAGCAACCATTACCTTCATGCCGACGCTTACTTTCAAGCTGCCTTTCGAATCACATCTCTTCTCTTTCTGTCATTGCACGCCGATCGTGACTTCGTTGCTCGACCGCCCCAGATAGCTCACACGCAAGGGGAACGGCAGATCCCGGCGCAACGCTGCTTGGCACGCGGACGTTCACTTGGTTGAAACCAGGATACCCGGGAGCATTACCAAAGAATAGAATTTCGGCCAACCGGCTCCCGATGACTACTTGCGGCGGAATCATGTTCCCGTCACCCAGGCCGGTGGTATACATCGACAAAACCTCTCCGGCAACGGCAGGGTTTTGAGAGGAAGCGATCTGTCCTGTCTCCGCGTGCCAGATCGCGCCCTGGCCTCGCCCGTCGCCCGAGAGTGAGAGCAGCACGGGCGCGGGAACTAATACAGGCGGCCTATAGAGTTCGGCGCTCGACAGGGTTCCCCCGCCATCAAGTGTACCGTTCTGGTAGACGCCGCCAGCGATCAAAACTCTACCATCCTTGAGCAGGGCGGCTGCGTGATAAGAGCGTCGCGCGTTCATGTTGCCAATGGAAGTGAAAGCTCCGGTGGAAGGATCGTAACTCTCCGCTGTTTGATTAGTGCCATAGGGGGGCTCGGTCTCGAACCCGCCCCCGGCTACCAAGACCCTGCCGTCGGGAAGGAGTGTGGCGGTGTGGGCAACTCGCGCTCTGGTCATGTCCCCGGTACGAGTGACTCTTAGGGTGGAGGGATCGTACAGGACGGCGACGGAGTACCACGAGACATCGATCTCGCCACCGGCAAACAATACCTTGCCGTTCGGGAGCAGGGTCGCCGTACTATCCAAATAGCAACACGCACCTGTAAGACTGAACGTGCCGGTCGCAGGATCGAAGATCTGGGCCACATCCACACCGTAGGCACAATAACCGGAGTCATCGGTCGTGCACCCGGTGATCAAGACCCTCCCATCCGTGAGCTGAGTCGCCATCAACAGCCATGCGGGGCTCCCGCCGGCGTAGGCGTCGGCAGCAGTGAACGTACCCGTAGCCGGGTCATAGATTTCAGCGTTGGGAGCAGTCCAAGGCGGCGCTCGCGTGAAACCGCCGGTCATTAGGACCTTTCCACTGTTAAGCAGGATTACAAGGCTATGAGCAGCGGCCATGTTGCCTGTCGCCGAGAAGGTCCCGCTGGAAGGATCGTAAAGCTCCGCGCTGGATGATCCCGTATTACCCCCTGCGATTAGAACCCTGCCATCAGGCAGCAAGGTTGCCGAGTGCCCGGACCGGGGCACGGTCATGCTGCCTGTGGCAGTGAAGGTTCCGCTGGAAGGATCGTAAAGTTCGGCGCTGTTGGTGACAATGGTCGTGAAGCCGTTTCCGCCGGCGATCAGGACCCGACCGTCAACGAGTTCGGTGGCTGAGTGACCAAACCGGTCTGTGGTCATACTGCCGGTAGCGGTAAAGGTGCCCGGTCCTTGCGCCATCGCAATCTGGCTTAGGCCAGCTACTCCCAGGAGGAGCGTGAGAACAAAACCGCACTTCATTAACGTAGGGATTCTTTGGACGGTCGAAATCATGTTTTCACCCCTTCACTCGGGAATCACGAAGTCCCATCGACCCTCGTTCTCCTATCTGCTCCAATGTCAATTCCCCGCTACCGCGATCCACACCGCCCCCGGCGTCGTGCACACTTCGCCGACTTGCAGGACAACCGGCACATACCCTCCCGGCTGTACTCCGTTCGGGATTTGTACATTGACCTGCATCAGACCCGCGACTTGCCCGGACGCGCCGCCCGCATACTGAACCATTGCTGGAGTTCCGCCGATCGTCACCTTCACCGGTAGGATAGGGGCGGAGCCTCCCAGCTTGCCATCCACGCCGCCCTGCGCGGTTTGGCCTTCACCCGTGGCATAGAGCGAAACAAAGTCTCCAATCTTCACGGGATTCGTCGCAGTGTTGACCGTCGCGTCCGAATTGATAACTGCGGCTTGGCCGGCGCCGGTTTGATTTAACGTGAAGAGACTCGGCGCTGAGGAAGCAACTGGAACAGCAAAGGCCGCGGATGTCTGCCCTTGGTACGTAACCGTGATCTGGGCCGTCTTGCCGCTGAGGGCATAGGGCACGACCGCGGCAACTTGGGTGGCCGATGCGTACAAAACCGGCGCTGCGATTCCATTAAAGAAGATCGTCGTTCCGGCAACCTTGGTACCGAATCGGTCGTTGCTGGGCTGATTCTGGACCAACTGCGCAGGACCGAGGCCAGCCCCATAAATGACAACAATCTTGCCCGGAGAACCGGAGTCGCGCTTTGGCTCGCGGCATCCACCACCGCGCCAATCAAAACCGGCAGGTTCGTCGGCCGCAGTACACGGACCGCGTGGTTTTCCCCATCAGCGATGTAAACGTTGCCCGCGCGGTCCACCGCCACGCCCTCCGGAAAAGACAGTGCAGCACTGGTCGCTGGACCGCCATCTCCAGAGAATCCCCAGGTGCCGTTTCCCGCCGCTGTGGTTATCGTGCCGTCTGCGGAGACCAGGCGGATGCGGCTATTGTCCACGTCAGCTATAAAAAGATTGCCTGCGCCGTCGACCGCGACACCCTCCGGCATGTTCAGTTGCGCGCTGGTGGCTGGCCCGCCGTCGCCGGAGAACCCCGACACGCCATTGCCCGCCACTGTGCTGATAATCCCGCTTGAGGAGACCTTGCGGATACGGCCCGACTCGGCGATGAAAAGATTACCCGCGGCATCGACCGCCACGCCAGTCGGATAGGCCAGTTGGGCGCTCACTGCGGGGCCGCCATCGCCAGAGAAGGTTCCGTAGAAAGTGCTCCTTCCATTTCCCGCCACTTTGGTAATGATTCCATCGGGCGAGACCTTCCGGATACTTTGATAACCCAAGTCTGAAAGGAACAGGTTGCCCGCTCGGTCCACCGCAACACCGGACGCGTCGAATTGCGCGCTAATCGCTGGCCCGCCGTCGCCGGGGACGTTCTTCCCGCCCCCTGCCACCGTGGTAATGATCCCGCTGGGGGATACCTTGCGAAGACGGCCGTTGCCGGAATCTGCGATGAACAGATTGCCCGCCTCGTCCACCGCCACGCCCTGTGGCGCATAGAGTTGCGCGCTGGTTGCGGGCCCACCATCACCGGAAATACCCCGCGTGCCGTTACCCGCCACCGTGGTAATGATTCCGCGGGAGGACACCATGCGAACGCGGGCGTTGAACGGATCCGAGATGAACAGGTTGCCCGCTCTGTCTACTACCACCCCGGCTGGCGATACTTGCGCGCTAGTGGCTGGGGCCCCGTCGCCCGAAGAGCCCGGTGCGTTGTTGCCCGCCACCGTGATGATGATTCCGCTAGGCGATACCTTGCGAACGCGACCGTTGGCGGAGTCCGCGATAAACAGATTGCCCGCAGCATCCAGCGCCACACCTTGCGGATAGCCAAGTTGCGCGCTGGTGGCCGGTCCGTCATCGCCGGAATAGCCTTGTGTGCCACTGCCCGCTACTGTAGTGATGATTCCGCTTTGAGAGACCTTGCGGATGCGGAAATTGAGTGCATCCGCGAAGAACATGTTGCCAGCCCCGTCCACCGCTACGCCGATCGGATAGTTCAGTTGGGCGCTGGTAGCGAGCCCGCCATCCCCCGAATAACCCCGTCGGGAGTTGCCCGCAACGCGGGTGACAATGCCAGTCTGGTCCAGTTTGAAAACGCAGTTGTCGCTGGTGAAATACACGTTACCCACGGCATCGGTTGCGACGCCGTAGGGCGTAGTGGCTAAATCCACTCCGAGTATTGGTGTCGGTGGCGGCACCCCGCCCGCAACAGTCGAAATTACATATTGCTGCGCAGCGGCAGAAATGCTCAACAACAAGAGTCCAAGAGCAACCCGAACGAATCTCATGATGATCCTCTTCTCATCTGCTACTGTTTCTCCATCACTACTCGACGCTCGACACGACGGCCGTCAGCCTGTTGCGAGGTGATTTCCAGAACCAGCTCTCTGTACCTGGTCAATCGCCTGACGAACCGTGTCCATCCCCCAGTCGAGCACTTGCGCAGGATCTCCACCGTCCGGCCATCCACGCGCCGGGATGACTGAGTTCCCGCACAACCGAGGTCTTGGAAATCTCGCGGCTTGTCATCGAGATAGAGGATCGTGCTGTCGCTGGTGGCCCGCCCATCCCGCTCGACTTTGTCCACGGTGAATACCTCACCGTTGGCATGAGGTTCAATCCGCACCGTGAGGCTCCTCGGCTGAGCGTCTTTCAGGAAGGTTGAGCGGCCCGGATTCATCTTCCAGGATCCGAACGCCCCTTCCGCCCAGCTCTGGACGCCAAGCAGTAGGATCAGAAGAATTGCTCGCATGCAGCTACGATACCCTCCCGCGATCAGGACCTTGGCATTGGTCAGCAGCGTTGCGGTGTGAAAAAACCTGGGCGTGGTCATGCTGGCGGCGGCGGTAAAGGCGCCAGGAGATTCTGCGTGAGCGGATGCGGCTAATACGAGCAGCAGAACAAAGCTGGTTCTCATTGTTTTCCTCTGAAAATCACTGTACGCCAATCGTGACGTCATTGCTTGGCCGGCCCAGGTAGATCAAGCGGACGGAGACGGCGTTTCCCGGTGTTACGCCACTCGGCATCCGAAAGTTCACCTGGTTATAGCCGGGATAGCTGGACGCGCCATCGTATTGGCCCTCGGCGAACCGACCGCCGAGGGCCACTCGCCGAGGAATCATGCCGAAACAGCGGAAGAGCAAAGTTGATTCTCATGGCTCGACTCCTGAATTACCGCACGGCGATAGTGACGTTGTCCTGGCTGCTCGAGAACGCAGTGCCTACAAAGATTGCGACCGGCACTGTGCTCCCAGTTTTGAGACCGAGGGGAAGCGGCACGTTGATCTGCATCAAGCCTGCGATTTCACCAGGCGCAGGGCCGGCGTATTGTTACAGAGTCAAAGACCGCTTTCAGGCTTCCAGATGTCCTCTACGGCTGCCCTAAGGTCTTGCATCTGAAATGGCTTTTGAATGAATTTCCACCCCTGTTGGAGGACAATCTCCGTAGGCGAGTATCCGGATAAAAGGATTACTTGTAGCCTGGGCCGTTTGGTTTTCAGCTTCTTCGCTAATTCTGGTCCGTTCATCTCCGGCATGGTCACATCCGAGACAAGCAGGTCGATTGGGCCTTTGTGTTCTTCGGCAATCTCGATCGCCTCCCGGCCATTGCCGGCCGAGAACACGCCATAGCCCCACGAATGCAGCAACTGCTGCATCAGATTGCCAACCATTGGCTCGTCTTCAGCCAGCAGGACTTGTTTGGAGCCATGTTGCGCGACGCCCGCCGCCACGAACCGGGGCCTCCCCTTGTGAATGAGCGCATCCCAGTCCAGCGCCGTGGGACGCTCCCGTGTTTCATTTGATCTAATCGCCGCCAATTGGTCCATGTGAAATAGTCTCTACCTGAACACGTTGTGGGCCTCCTCACTGTTGGACCCATCAGCAGGGAGGTCCAACCCATTTGTGATAAGCGAGAAGCCCCGACAAAGGGGTTACAGACCGAAATCTGCAACCCCCTGATATTACCGGTGACGGTGGCCGACAAACCTACATGAAAAGCATACGTCCTTACTGGGCGGGCTGGGTAATCGCATTCATCTCAAGAGTAACCGCTGTCTGCGCCAACAGTCTGCCGTTCACCGAGGCTCCAGTGTTCACGGCGATCATGGTTTTCGCCAGTACGATGCCCTCGAAGTGCGCGGTGGTTCCAAGAGTCACCGCGCCAGCGACCTGCCAGAAGATGTTCTGGGGCAGTGCCCCGCCGGCCAGAGTCACCCGCGTACCGTTGGCCTCCTTCAGCGTACCCGCCACCTGGAAGATCCAGACATCGTTCGGGCCACCCGAGAGCGTTACATCCTTTGAAATCGAAACACCAGTAGCCCATTTGTAGAGGCCAGGATCGGAAGACTTCAGGACTCGATTTCGTGATCGTCGGCACCGAGAATGCGGACTCTAGATTAATCGTCACCCGATACCCGGAAGCGTGAAGATGAAAACTGAGCCCACGCCAACCAGGCTTTCCACCCAGATGCGTCCCCCATGTCCCTCCACGATTTTCCGGACGATAGCCAGGCCGAGCCCTGTGCTGCTCTCACCCGAAGTACTGCGGACGCTGGTCTTGCCGAAGGGCTGAAACAGCTTGCTGTGTTCTCCCTCGGGAATACCGGGCCCCTGATCGCGAACCGCAATCCGCACGCCGCTACCTTCGGCCACAGCGCGCACTGCGACCGTGGTCCCATGCTCCGAAAACTTGATCGCGTTGGAAATCAGGTTGTTTAGCACTTGAGCGATCTTCCCTTCATCAAGCGCAAGCGCGGGCAGTGGGCCTTCGATTTGAAGCGTGACCTGGATATGTTTCTTTTGCGCCAACATGGCGTTGAGACGAACGTTGTGTTCGAGCAGCTTGCACGGATCCGATATGCCTCGATCCAAATGCAAATGGCCCGACTCGATCGAGGAGACGTCCAGGAAGTCTTCGACCAATTGCAACATGAACTTGCTGGAACTCTGGATGATGGAAAGGAAGTCGAGTTGTTCCTCTGTGAATACGTTGGCAAGTTCTTCTCGCAGAAAGTCGCTGCAAGTGAGGATATGACCGATGGGGTTGCGCAGGTCGTGCGCCGCCATGCCGAGAAACTGAGTCTTGAGCCGGCTGAGGCGTTCGAGTTCGAAATTCTGCTTGGCGAGTTCGCGTTGCGCGTTGGCAAGCTCGTTATTGAGGCGAGTAAGCTCATTGTAGAGGTCGTGTTGAAAGCGGCCTGCGGCGGCCTCCTTCAGGGACATCTCTTTGAGCCCGAAGCGGACCCAGTTGACCTGTTCGTTGTGGATGCGCATCAGGTCGTCGAGAAAGCCGATCAGTTCCTGGCTCGACGCCGCGCCCAGAATCAGCAGGCGACCGTCCACGTTGCAACCGTCGAAGCAGAGCGTGCGCACGTGCCCGTCTCCAGCGCCGATTTGGAGCTCCCATTCGAAGGTGGCTTGGCGTGCGCGGATTTCCTGCAGGAAGCTGAGGCTCTTAGACAAGCTGCCCGAGTCCAAGCCCGAACTGAACATGCGCCCAGCGGGAAATCGGTCCGCCAAGCCGAGTTGATCGCCGAGGATCTCCACGATGCGCCCTTCGATGTCGCACATGAGGGCGATGCCAGCAGGGCGCGGGGACGCGGGAATCAAGCGCTCCAGCCTCTCGCCACGGCGATAGCTTCGGCGGCGTCGGGGGCGTAGCCGTCGGCACCGACGTCTTTCCACAAGCCGGGCAGGGAATTGAAAGGTCTCCCTCCGACCAGAATGCGTGTCGGGTTTCCAGCGGCTCGAGTGGCGGCGATCAGATCGGCTACGGCTTGTACATTGAGCGACATGGTGGCCGAAATCGCCAGCACGTGGGGCGCTCGTTCGGCCACTTGCTGCAGCGTGCCGGCAATGGGAGTATTCGCTCCCAGAAAGAACGTATCCCATCCCTCCATTTCGAGAAAGTCGGCCACCATACGCGCCCCGATCTCGTGCAGATCTCCACCCACACAAGTCGCTACCAGTCGGCGGCCGTTCTTCTCGGCCGAAAAGATTCGGGGATAGAACTGCGACATGATCGACTGGGTGCAGGCGGTGCAATAGTGCTCCTGGGCGACGCCAATGTGGTTGGCCTGCCATAGCCGCCCTACCTCGCGCTGCACGCGTTGGAAAACGAGAAGGTAGATATCCTTGATCGAAGTTCCGGCGTCGACTGCGGCGAGGATGAGGTGGCTTGCTTCGTGCCGTTCTCCTCGCAGCAGGGCCCCCAGATATTCGCGCGCCAGAACGTCGGACGGCCCGGTTCCCTCGATATACCCGGGAAGCTCGGGCAAAGCGGCTTCGATCTTCGCGAGTGCAGCGTCCAGGTACTGGGAGGTCAGTTCACCGCCCGCACCATCCAGTTCCGAAGCCAAAATGGTCCGCAGCAGCCCCAAATTGAAGGCCAGCGCTTCGCCGGGAATGTTCAGGCGCGCCAGCAGCGTCGCGGCCCAAGCGGCGTATTCGGTAAACAGGGCAGGCCGCCCGAAGGAAAGGGCTTCGCAGAGGTAGTCGAGGTGGTAGCGGTTATCCTCGCTACACTTTTGCCGGGCCCCTTTCCAACGTTGTTCAAGTTGCGGGTGGGCCTCGAAGTAAAGGCGGGTAACGCGCTCAGCGATCGCCTCGCGGCGTTCCGTGAGGATGCGGCTGGCCGCAAGTCCCGCCGAATTCAGTCGCATAGACGCTCCATGACGACAAGTTGCGTAAATGCCGGATCGAGTTTGAGTCCCGTCGGGATGCCCTTGTGCGACGCGTGGTGCGCTTCGCTGGAGTGCCATTGGCGGAAAGCCGATTCGGTGGTCCAGCGGGTGGAGAGGTAGAAGATTGACGCGTCATTGCTGTCGGTGAATATCTCCAGACCCAGGAAGCCCGCGGCAAGTTCCACTAGCCGGGGACGGTTCAGAAACGCGTGCGCCACGGAGTTTTCCATGCCATTCGCCACCTTGAACCGAGAAAGCGCCAGGATCATGGCTTCCCTCTTTTCTTGAGGATTCCTAACAGGAAATCAGCCGAAATTCTCTCGACACCGACTTCTCTAAAGAGTATACGCCCAAGTGCCTCCCCCATACGCCGTCATGCTCCTGGTGCTCCTGGTAGCAACTGATGCCCGGAGCGTCCTGGCGCGCATCCTTGAGGAGGTGGGGTGCTCCGTTCATGAAGCAGCCGACGGCAGGGAGGCTGTCGCCGCTATCGAGTATGCCTTTTTCGAAGCGATGGTCCTCGATCTGAGCATGCCCCAAATGGACGGGTGCGGGTGCGGCACCCCGCGGGGTGATGGCGCACATCACCAGCCGCAGAAGGATTCGTTTCCGATTCCCACCTCTGCAGGTCATTGTGGTACCGGAGTTTATGCGGGGGATGTTTCCGCGAAACGGCAAAAAGGATTCAGCCTAACCATAGGCTGCAAAAGGACTTAACGAAAGCAGTGGAAGTGTCGATGGTGGCATGCGTGAGAGGTACAACAAACATTACCTTAAAGGTCGGGAAACGCTTCAGCCCCTAATAAAATCGGGCGCTTGGCGCATCTCTAGTCCGTTCAAGAGGCCTAGCGGCCAGATGCCGCATGTCTGCTGTTTCTCGGCTGTTGGAGAGTCCGCCTAGTCATCACGGTCGCCACGGCCTCGGACGGGACCTGGCTTACCAGAACACGCCTCCAGCAGAAACCTTGGGACGTTGCGGGACATCCACCGAAGTGCCTCCGGATCTCCGTGGCGGTCAGTTTGTTTGCTGCAGTGCCAACCGCAGGGCATGCGCGGCCAACCCCGTTGTGGTTAATGCACCGACAGCGGAGGCGGGAAGTGTAACGATTGCATCAGTACCCCAACTCTGGGTCCAAAACGAAGGCGGTCACCGGAATCAAAATGGCCGCTTTCACCTTTTGCGATTGAATAGGCAAATGCCTCAGCGAAATTGGTAATGGCACCGTTCGGATCAATAGCGGCCTCGGCACCGGTGGCTGCGGAGTTGATAGAGATATCAGCACCAGGGGCGACGATAAGACCAGGATAGACGGTTAAGTTCGGGTATGTGAATGCACCCAAGCCGGTTGAGAATGGGCCAAGGTTGAAAATGCTCAAGCCAGCCAACATCAAAGTCACCGCTGCGGGTGTCGTCAAGGTCCTGGATTTCGGACTCGCCAAAGCCACAGACTCAGCAGCCAGTTCCGCCAGCGTCACCATGTCGCCCACGCTCACGCTGCGGGCGACGCAGATGGGTGTAATCATGGGGACCGCGGGCTCGGGCGTATGCCGCCTCCGCGGCCGCCCGGTTGGCTGGGCTTAAGGGATGCCACCTCGAACTTCACGGAGGCTGGGCTGGCAACTGGCGCTTGGGCGCGGACTAACTGCCCACTAAACAGGCCGATCACACTAAGGGCAGCAGCGGCGATGCGATGCATGATTCTCCAATTATATTGATCGCGCAACGCCGAACTCTAGTGTCCGCGCAAGGCCGAGTAGCGCCGACGGAGCCGTGCTGTTCGGGGCGGATCAGTTCACTGGGGTTTGCGCTTTTCTCGCCAGAACGGCTCCCAATCCCGCCAACAACAGAGCGAATCCACCCAGCGCCGCGGGTGATAAGGTGGGAATCAAATTAGCCAGCACTGTGATGCTCGCGGTAGCCGTGTTGCCGGGGCCGGCTTCCAGCGAGGTGACCGTGCCCGTCGTGTTGACCAGCACTCCTAGCTGCGTGCTCTTGACGTTCACCGACAAGCTGCATGACTGGTTTGGTTGCAAATTCGCAGTCGCCATGCTCACGCTCCCCGATCCCGCCACGGCTGTGACCACCCCCTGGGCGGCCGTGCTGCAGGTGCCGGCCGCGCCGCTGGGCGTGGCCACTACCAGGCCGGCCGGTAAGGTGTCGGTGAAGCCTACTCCACTAATCGACGTGGCGGCGTTAGGGTTGGTAATCGTGAACGTCAGGCTGGTGGTCCCGTTAACCGGAATGCTCGCCGCGCCGAACACCTTGCTGATGGTGGGCGGAGTCAACAGGCCAACGCTGACCGAAGCCGTAGCCGTGTTACCGGTGCCTTGGTCCGACGTGACGGCACCCGTAGTGTTGGTTTTCGTTCCCACGGTCGTGCCCGTGACGTTCAGCGAGAAGTTGCAGACAGTGGTTGGCCCGAGCGCCCCTCCCGTCAGGGTGATAGCGTTCGATCCCGCCGTGGCCGTGACAGTGCCGCCGCAGTTGTTGGTCAGGTTGTTGGGCGTCGCCACTACCAGGCCCGCCGGCAAGTTGTCGATCAGCCCTACTCCGGTGAGACCCGGGGTTGGGTTGCCGGTGACGATCGAGATGGTCAGCAGGGAAGTCCCGCCCAACGGAATGTTCGTCGGGAAGAATTGTTTGGTGATGAAAGGTGGACCTAAGACATTCAGAGTGGCCGTAGCAGCAGTGCCGTTGCCTTGGGACGAGCTAACAGGGCCAGTCGTGTTGGTATAAACTCCAACCACCGACGCCGTGACGTTCACGGAGACCGTGCATTGGGTTTGCGCCGCCAACGTCCCTCCGGCCAGTTCCAGGCTCGATCCCGCCGTGGGAAAGGCAACGCCGCCGCCGCAGGTGTTGGTCAACCCGGTCGGGCTCGCCACTACCATGTTTGCCGGCAGGGTGTCGATGAAGCCTATTCCCGTCATCGTTACGAGGCTGTTGTTGCTGATGCCGATCGTCAAGTAAAGCTCGTAGTCTGGTTCACCAAAATGCTTGCTGCGCCGAACGCCTTCGTAATGGTCGGTGGTGTAGCGGCACTCGTATCGGTCACTGCACCCTGAATACTGCTTTGACCAACCGGATTTCCGACCGTGGGGGCCTGGAGACCGAGGCTAGGATTGAGGATCTGGTAGGTAAACGATTGGCCTCCGCCCGCAATATTGACTCCTGGAAGAGTTCCGAAACCCGTGGTCGTATTGTTCGGGCTAAAGAGGAGCGTCGCTCCCGAGCTGTTGGTAGAGATGCTACCGGAAATGGCGCCATTGGGAAGCGTGCCACCCGCACCAGGAGGCGTTGAGTTGACGTTAATGGTAAGCAGGAGACCAGTTACGTTGACGTTCGTGCCAGTGCCTGTTGTGACGATGTTGCCCAGGTTGATTATGCTCGGCGTGAGGACATTCGAGCCGGACCCGGTGTTATAGGTGAAAGTCAGACCTCCAACAATGGTGATCGACGTAGTTGTGTTTTGCACGCAGCCAGCGACACCGTTGCAGGAAAGGGTGGACCCGGTGGTGTTGTAGTTGATCAGGCTAGCCGATGCAGTAGTGGCCAGTACTCCGGCAACCCAAAAAACCAGAAACAGCACTTTCATAGTTCCTGTAGTATACATGAAGCGCCGACCATGCGAGTTGGGTATTTGTGAGGCCTTCGTGCGAGCAACGAGAGCTACAGGCCGCGCGCCGCCGCGGATTTCGCAAGGTCTAACACCGCACTCTTCGAAATGCTGCCCGGCCCCAGGTTTCGGCGGCAAGCTTTACCAGACCCACCCCCTGGATTCGGGGGCATCGATATTACGGACATCGTGGAAGACGCGTGTGGAAAGCTTTGGTTGTCGACCGCTTCCGGGGTCTACGTAATCGGCCGGGATGGAGCGGTACGAAGGATCGCCAAGGACGACGGCTTGCCGAGCGATTATGGGAACGCCCTGCTCCTCGGCAAAGACCGAAGATTATCGGCGGGAGTCCGCGGGGGACTGGCGCTGATGCGCGACGGTTGCACGACGGGAGAGCCCGGCGTCCTCGAAGCCTATCCGGTCGGGCGGAATGTGATGGCCCTGGCGGAAGGATCGGACGGCGCTCTATGGGCGGGCTCCGTCAGCGGACTGCTTCGCATGCTTCCGGGCGGCAGCGGCTCATTCCAGCGCCTCACGCGATCGCAGGGGCTCACTGACCGGTCCATAACCTCGCTCGCTACCGACAGGGCCGGCAACCTGTGGGCAGGGACCGAAGGCGCCGGCGCGATGATGATGGAACCGGCCGGATTCACGACCTTCCATGAGCAGGATGGTTTGACGTCCGACCGGGTCTGGTCGGTTTTGGGAGACCGCACCGGAAAGATTCTGGCGGTCGCCCATACCGAGGATCTGACGGCATTTTCGATGAGCGTTTTCGATGGAGCCGGCTTCCACATCATGCAGGCGCCCAAGGTGTTTGCCATGTACCACAACCATCGCGCCTGGGGAAGCCACCGCATCCTGCTCGAAAGCCTCTTCAAAGGGAAACTCTCTGAGTCTCCGTCGACCAGTGCGCGTTTGGTTGACGCGCTGGACGTGCTGAGACGTATCGTCGGCGGTGACGATAATCCCCGGAAGCGGCCCTACTTCGGGTTGACGCTATCCGCGGCTGAGTGGAAGAACACACTTCCATGGCATCTAGGCCCCGCCGCCAAAGTCAGAATCTTCCGCTTCAAAATCTTCCGCCATTCCGGTATGATCCTAGTCTTCAAAACCACGTTTGAGGTATTCACCAGGGTTGGCCCCGACAACTCGCTTGAACGCCTTACTGAACGAAGCGTCGGACTCGTAACCGACCAACCGAGCGA
>PMTT01000256.1 GCA_003167275.1 Bryobacterales bacterium
CATTTTGACTTCGTCGCCCTGCAATACGGCGACATTCACAAACTTTTCGGATCCGTCGCCGCGGCTGTGCTTAACAACCAACAGACCGGGCGCAATCACCTCGAGCACGAGGCAGAACTCAGGCAGGTTGCGGGTGGCTCCCCAGACGAAGAACTGCTCACCATCCCGCCAGACGCCGAGGTGAATGCCGGGGCGCTCCACGGCGGGCGCAAGCCGCGTGAGTGGTTGCGCTGCGAGCGGCAGTCCACGCTCAAACTTCAGAGACCATTTCCCAGTTCCAGGCGGAACGAAAGCCAGCGAGATGCGCGGCATATAGCCTTCCTCGCGCCGAAGGCTGGCCCAGAAAGCCGCCTCGATGATCGCCTCAATCGCAATAGTGTCGGGCGCCGTCGCAGCCTGTCCGCTCTGCTGAGGCTTGAGCGCAGAGAGGTGTCGCGCAAAATGCGCACCGATTCGGGCGGCGGCCGCCCTAGCGGCTGGGTACGTGGGCTCGGTCATCGGATGACTCCGGGATGTTGGTGGGCGCCGGTTGGTCGCATCAGTTCCTAATTTAGTACGCCGTAGAGCCTGCAAGGTCGATTCGAAAGGCGGTGCAAGAGTCCCAGGCAAATGGGGTGTCTTGTTGCCACCGCTGCCCCAAGGATATTCTGGTTTCTCATGCGGAAGGAAGTGTTCGAACAACGGGCGGCGGAAATGCGTGCCCGGCTGGAGGCCGAGCGTGATGGCGTACGGGCCCGAAAGCGCGGGAAGCCGGCGGAGCGCGCCGTCGCTGCACAACCCGTAGCCACGGAGACCGTTCTCAACTCACAACCTCGTGGTGCTGACGGTGCACCGGGTGGGTAAAACTCAGGTCGGGTATGACGGCCTCTTGTGTCTCAGTGGCGAGCACTGTCTCGGCACCACCGTAAGCCTGAAGTGCCTGGTCCGCGCCATGCACGCGTATGTTCCAGCGCTGAGCATCAAAAATGCCGTTCCTTGAGCGCTTCGACGTGGTTTTCGACAATCCGGATAAACAAGGCCCCGGCTTTCACCGGATTCTGCGGCCACGGCCTGTAGTGGACTGGTTCTATGTACTTCCTCCTTTAAGCGACTTCCCCTGTGAGGGGATCGCGTTAAAGGCCCTTTCGGAGAAAGAGGCCTGGAGTTCAGTAACTGCGTAGCGGTTACCGCCGCAGGAGTTGGACAGGCCGTTTGGGGACCGCTACAGCCAGGCCCGGCGGCAGGGAGTCGGTGAATCCGATCGCGGTCAGCCCTGCCAGGTTGCCGGCGGGAGGGGTTTTTCTATACCGCGGCTGCACAGTCGCGGAAAAAGAGGGGGGCTCATTTCCCTGGGCGCAGGGGCCCGGATTCCACCTTTTCTGCCTCCCCCACTTGCGTAGTTTGCTTGTTGGAGGGGGCTCCCCAGCTCCCAAAGGAGCCGGCTTGCGCCGTTCAACTCGACGGAGGAGTCGGCCGGCGCCATGGGTGTTCTCCGCATCTTCATGGCGGTGAGCAACGCTTTTGTGACCCACGGCTGCGCAGTTGCGGAAAAAGAGGGGGGCTCATTTCCCTGGGCGCAGGGGCCCGGATTCCACCTTTTCTGCGTCGATCCGCTACAGCTATCCCGCGGCTTGCAATTTCTGCTGCCGCATCGCGTAGAAGGCGCGTAGCGCCTCGCGCCGCCGCTTCAGGATCGCCTCGGCATCCGGCGCGCTCATCACCACCTTCTCAAGGTGCTCGGCCATGCCCGGCTCTCCCCGCGCGGCCCGAAGCTCAGCCAGAAAAGGCTGAATTTTGCTAAACGCCCCGAAGATCTCGCCGTGAGCTGCCAGGAAGGCCGTTGGGTCGATGGCGCCCGTGGTCACCATCGACGCCGCCATTTCCCAGTAACCCAAAACCATGCGGATCCAGGTATTGTGGCTTCCGGAAACCTCGGCCATAAAATCGGCCATCGATTGCGGATGAAATTCCAGCAGGAACCAGTCGCGGGCCTGCCGCAACACAGGGTCGCGGCGAAGCTCGAACAGCTTTAGATTCAATTGCGCGCTTTCGAAAGGTGTCGGCATAACGTCCTCATTTTACTGTGCGGCCGCGGGCGACCGTTGAAGTGCCGATAATTAGCCGTTTCTGCGCCCCCCAACTGCGTAAGTTTGCTTTTTGGAGAGTGGTCTCCTCAGCTCCCCAAAAGGAGCCGGCTCGCGCCGTTTTTCGATTCAATTCGACGCAGGAGTCGGCTTCACGTTCTCGGTTCCATCGGATTGCTGTCTCGTGACCCAGGAACGATTCATTCCCTGTTGAAGCATCTCCGCGGCGATGGTCGCGAAGCCCACAATCTCCTCCCGGCTGCGGAAGCCCAATCGATCCTGAATACTCGCAATGCCGTGCATATGCGCCCATGCAATCCGGCCTTCGGTTGAAAGGTCGGCGATCCCCCTTTGAACCCGCTGGGGCAACGGGGCGCAGTTGATGACGAGCTCATTGCGAAAAGCTTCATTTCTCGGTGCTCCGTCTATTGAAGCGAAATCACGATGCCGGTCGGCGTCTGCACTCCTCCCACAGTTGCTACGAGCGAGACATCCCCCGTGCCGAGACCCGCGGGCACAGCCAGATTGATCTGGTAAAGACCAGCGCTGGACAATCCCGCAAAGGCCGGTGTCACGCTCACCTTGTTGACGAGAAGATTCACCGGGTAGGTAGTCGGCGCTGAACCGGAAAACGCTTGCCCAGCCGGTACCGCCGGGTTGGTAGGTCCGAGCCCCACGGCGAAAAGCTCAATCGTGTCGCCTGCCTTCGCGGCAACCATCGCGTAACCAAGTGAATTTCCCGTTGGCCCGATGAGGTCGTAGGTCCCTCCGCCGTAAACCCTGATCCATTCGACCTGAGAATCAGACCAGCCACGTGTTTGCTGTCGAGCAGCAGGAACGAGGGTCCGAATTGGGCCAGCGTCACAGTCGAAGTAGCAGTTCCGCCCGCGGTTGTTACGACGATGGGGACGGACCCGGTGGCTGTATCGTTTGGCGCCTGCAAATTGATCTGGGTGGGGCTGACGAAAGAAAGATACGCTGCCTTCCCGTCGATCGTTACGCTTGTACCACCGAGAGACGTCGGGAAATTCCCGTTCCAGGTCACCGTTGAACAGCGAGATTATTGCCGTAAATCGACACCCATTCGCCGGGCTGGATGGTTGCCACTGTGCTGTCGACAGGAACGATTCTGCCGGCGGTGATCGATGGAGCCGCCGCTGTCACCGACGCTGACACTTCGCGAATTAGATTATTGTTGAAGTCCGCAATGAAGAGATTCCCGGAAGTATCCAGGGCGACACCTTGGGGCTCGGCGAACGCCGCTGAAGTCGCCGGCCCGCCGTCGCCGGAGAAGCCATTGGTTCCGTTGCCCGCCGCGGTTGTGATGATGCCGCTGGCCGACACCCTCCGGATTCGACCGTTACCAGAGTCCGCAATGAAGAGATTTCCGGAAGCATCCACGGCGACGCCGCCAGGGCCGTACAACCACGCCGAAGTCGCCGGCCCGCCGTTACCGTTGAACCCCTGATTTCCGGTGCCCGCGACAGTGGTGATGATGCCGCTGGCCGACACCTTCCTGATTAGACTACCGCTGTCCGCGAAGAAGAGATTCCCGGAGGCATCCACGGCGACACCGTGAGGGCCGCTCAACGCAGCCGAAGTCGCCGGTCCGCCGTCACCGTTGAACCCCTGATTTCCGTCACCCGCGACGGTCGTGATAATGCCGCTGGCCGATACTTTGCGGATTCGATTATTGAAGAAGTCCGCGATGAAGAGATTCCCTGCAGAATCGACGGCGACATCGTAGGGCCCGGACAACGTCGCCGAAGTCGCGGGTCCGCCATCACCCGAGAAGGCAGACTTACGGTTACCTGCGACCGTCGTGATGATACCGCCTTGCCCGCTCGCCTGAGAGCAAAAAGGTCAGGCAAACTAGTAAACAAATGGCGATTCGTTCCATTCCACTACCTCCTCAGGGGCCAAGCTTGCGATATCTGCGGCAAGCCTTGCCTTGTGGCCGCGGCCACTATAGTATCAGTCTGCTCTCGTCGCCGCCGTTTGCATCGTTTTCTCGGCCCGTTTCCTATTGAGTGGGCAAGCACAAACCAACTTGCTCTCGGGCGGCCGTTAGTCGTCCATGCCGGCCGCCTGGCATGCCGGCCATGGCTTCGGCGGTCATGGCGATGATATGATCGTGTGGTCGCCGGCCGGTTCGTGACGGCGGATTTCACGCGAGGCTTCGTAGCCATCCATTTCCGCCATCTGGCTAAGGGGAGGGAGCCGCCAGGCGCAACCGCCTGCCTCGCCGACGCGCTCCCTTCGTTGCGTTCCTCCAGGAGTTGGCGGAATAGAGCATCGGTGTCGAAGGGCACGGCGCCAGTGGCCAGGTCGAGCGCGGTGTAATGTGACTGGAGCAGGGAGCCATCCTCGAAACGGAAGGCCAGGAGTTCCTCGGGTCCAGGAGGATCATGTGGCGCACGCCGATTTGCTTGTAGTCGCGGAAACGCTGGAATTGCTCGGGGAACTTGTCGTCGGGCGACAAGATCTCGATAACGACCCAGGGCACCGATGTCACGATTTTGCCCTTGGGCAAGGGCAGAGGGCAGAGCATCAAGTCGGGGACGCGATATCGCGCGCGTTCCGCAATCTGGGTGCGAGGATGCATGAGGGCTGCGTATCGGAACTGCCGGCGCAAAACATGAAAATGTGCGCCGACAATGGTCAGCAGAAGGCCGTGAGCGATTGTCGGCATCCCATGTTCGACGAGAGCGCCATCCACGTACTCCATCTCCGGACGGTAGCTCGAGTTGAGGTAGTCGTCTACAGGCACGTTGGGGGTAATGGGCGTGACCGCCATCGATTTTCAGGGTAACCCCGTCTCGATGATATTCGCAAGATGTCAGCGATCACGAGAAAAACGTCGGATGGACACCGGCGATTCGACGGCCTCGTCGTCGGCGCTCCGGAGGGGCGCTTCCGGTAGCGAGCCGCTTGGCGGCGCCGATGTTCGCTGGAATTGAGATACCCGTCGATCGGGATTCCACGCAGTTGTTCGTTGTCGAGCAATATGCCAACGCAACTCCCGGCGCGTCTCAAAGCTGCGATGGCGGCTCGTACGCGATCGGATTGTCCCGCAGGCTGCCGAAGGTCTTCTCGAAGTAGCCCGCTGGCCAACCGCCCTCTCCCGAAGCCTCCGCCTCGTTGTTCAAGACCAGCGGCTCCACCACGAGCAGTACCTCCACGTCGGTCTCACGCAGACCGGTGGTCACGTGTAGATCCAGAGTGCCGTCGTCCTTCACTCGTCCTTTAGCCGAAATCGTGACCATGCCACAGCCTCCTGCCCCAATCATAATGGATGTCAAGCAAGGAAAAGATTTGCCCAACGGTCTACAACTTCTCCCACTCCGCCCGATCAATGCCGGCATCACGAGGAATCCTGGCAAAAAACGCAACGCTGGATCGGTCCGATTCGCGGCATCAGGCAACTTCCCGCACCACGAAGTCGACGCCATCGAGAACCGGCACTGGCAACTGGCGCGACAAGCGGAACAGCAGCCATTCCTCGATGACCTCTTCGAGTTCGTCCCGGCATTCCTCTAAGGAGACTGCATCTGCCCATACCCCTTCGAAACCCGGTATAGAACCGTAATACCCACCCTCTTCCAGCAACTCGTATTTGGCCCCGCGCATCGCGGCCCGAAGGTACTTGGTCAGCATGATCTTGTTCTACCAGATTTGCGGGGAAACTGCAAAAAACAAAAGATTTAGCCACGGATGAACACCGATTAACACGGATAAAACACAAGAAAGCCTTACGCGGCCAGTTGCCTGGCGACTTCGAGGTATTCGCGGATCGCGTCC
>PMTT01000234.1 GCA_003167275.1 Bryobacterales bacterium
TTCGTGGTGCCCACGGATCTTTCCTATATGATCGGCCCCTCGGCCGCGTGGCTGCCCGGAAGTAAGGCCGCGACCCTGGCCCTGACCGGGGGCGTAATGGCCGCGATCACGCTGGTGGCGATCCGCGGGCTCGATATCGGCAAGTGGCTGCACAACATCGGCAGCCTGATGATCCTGCTGGCGTACGTCATCCTGCTGGGCCTGCCCATCTGGGCGCTGCTGCGCGGCTCCATTCAACGCTACGAGCCCATCCCCTGGCAGTGGCCGAAGCTCGACTGGTTCGGCCTGGCGGTCTTCGGACAGATGACGGTGGGGGCGCTCAGCGGGTTCGAGTACGTCGCGATCCTCGCCGGGGAATGCCGCAGCGCGGCGCGCACCATCGGGCAATCGGTGATGCTCTCCGCGCCGGTGATCGCGCTGATGTTCATACTCGGCACAAGCTCCGTGCTGACCTTTGTGGGAGGGCAGCCGATCAACGTGATCGGGCCCATCCCGCAGACCATGCGGCTGGCATTCGGATCCACAGGGGCGGGTGCGTGGGCGGCGCCCTTCGCAATTCTGCTGCTGATCGCGCGGGCGATCGCCGGGGCGAGCCTGATCTTCACCGGACTGACGCGCCTGCCGATGACTGCCGGCTGGGACAACCTGGTGCCGCAATGGTTCACCCGCCTTCACCCCCGATGGCGGACCCCGGTGAATTCGATCGTGTTCGTAGCCGTCCTGGTGATGCTGTTCATCCTGCTGAGCATGTTGGGCGTCGAAGAGCAGGAAGCCAGCCAGTTGCTGGCGACGGCCTCCATCGTGCTGTACGCGATCACCTATGTGTCGTTGTTCGCGTTGCCGGTGTTCGGCCGCGGAGACCTCCGGAGAGCGCTGCCGGGGTGGCTCAAGGCAGTATCGATGGCCGGCCTGCTGGCAAGCCTGGTGTCGCTTTTCATTGCCGTCTACCCGATTGTGGACGTGGTCAGCAAGACAGCCTACGCCGCCAAGATTTGCAGCATTGTAGTGATCGCGAACATGATGGGGGTCCTGATTTACCGCTCGGGGAAAAGGTGAAACAGAGCTCGACGCGGAGTAGATAAGTACACGTACCAGCCACTCGATTGGAGTACGGCGGCAGTACAATGGAAACAGAGGCCCGGCATGGCAATCACTACACCCGGACAATCCCGCAATCGTCGTTTCCAACTTCGCGCTACCGCTTCCGAGGAGAAGCTCATCAAGGTCGCAGCCGAACGGCAAGGCGTCAACGTTACCGACTTCATCATGCGCAGCGCTTGCGAAAAGGCCGAGCAGGCTCTATCCGAGCAGACTCGTTTCGTGCTAGACGACCGAGCCTGGAAAGCTTTTCTGGCGGCACTCGACCGGCCGCCGAAAGACAAACCGCGCCTCCGCCGCTTGTTCCAGGAACCCCATGTCGCCACGCGCCGGTCATGAAAGTTCCCGGAAATCCCGAATTCGAAATCGAGAAACTGCGCAGGGAGCACGATCTCAGCCAATTCGACTGCGGAAATACAACGCTCAACACCTGGCTCCAGAAATACGCCTGGACGAATCAACAGGCCGACTCCGCTAAGACATACGTCGCGCTGGCGGAGAATCGCGTCGCCGGCTACTACGCGCTGACGACCGGATCGGTTCACAGGCACGAGAGCCCGGAGCGCATTGCCAAGGGCTTGGCCAACCACCCAATCGGCATTGTGCTTCTGGCTCGATTGGCGGTGGACAACGCGCACCAGGGCAAGGGACTCGGCAAAGCGCTACTTTTCGATGCCTTGACACGAATCGAAGAGGCCGCGGACATCGTCGCGGTGAGGGCTGTCATGGTGCATGCAATCGACGAGGCCGCTCGCCGGTTTTACGAACACTTCGAATTCGAGCCGTCTCCGCTGGACCCATTTCAATTACTGCTGCCGCTCAAGGATCTCCGCAAGGCCATCAAGTGAGGCACGTGGCGTCGATCCCTTGTCTCCTCCGGTGTTTGTTCTCCGCGCCCCCCGCGTCTCCGCGGTGGTGTTGGTGAGCTGGTGGTTGTTCCCGGCCTCGGAAATTGATAACCTAATATCCTCAGCTTATTCCGAGGGGGACGAATGACTGCTCTGTTGACTCCTGAACAGAAACGCGATTTTGTAAACCGCGGCTTTTCGCGCCGGACTTTCGGCCGGATCGCCACCATGTTGACCGCCGGCGCCGCTTTGCCGTTCTACAACGAGAGCGCCTTGGCACAGCTATCCCGGGTGGACGCCCCGGCCGATTCGGTTTTCATCAACTCTAACGAAAACCCGCTGGGCCCCAGTCCGGAAGCCCGCGAAGCCGCCAAAAAAATGGTCGATCAGGGGGGACGCTACCTGTTCGGCGAGGCCGGCAAGGTCCGGACGCTCCTGGCTGAGCAGGAAGGGGTCAAGCAGAGTTACGTGGAGGTTCACGCCGGATCGAGCGCGCCGCTCCACCAGGCGGTCCTCGCCTTCTGCTCGCCCACCAAGCCGTTCGTGGCTGGCGATCCGGGCTATGAAGCGGGCGCCAAAGCCGCTACCTTCATCGGCGCCAAAACGATTCGCGTGCCTCTGATGAAGGACTACGCGCACGATGTGAAAGCCATGCTCGCAGCCGCCCCCGATGCCGGCCTGTTTTACATCTGCAATCCAAACAATCCCACCGGCACCCTGACCAAGAGAGCGGACATCGAATGGCTGGTGGCCAACAAGCCCGCCGGCTCCATGGTGATGATCGATGAAGCCTACACCCATATCGCTGGCGCGGACCTGTTCAACACCAACCTGGTGGCCGCCGATAAGGACGTCATCGTTCTGCGCACGTTCTCCAAGATTTACGGCATGGCCGGCCTGCGCGCCGGAGCCGCGATCGCGCGTCCGGACATTTTGACGAAAATCGTCGGCTTCAGCCCCAACGGCATGATGCCCATCACCGCCATGGCGGCTGCCAGCGCCAGTCTGCAATCGAAGACCCTGGTGCCGGAGCGCCGCAAGTCGATCGGTGAGGTGCGCGAGGACACGCTTGCCTTCCTCGAAAAGCACAATTTCAAGTGTGTGCCCTCGGTTTCGAATTGCTTCATGGTGGATGTGAGGCGCCCGGGAGGTGAGGTTCAGCGTGCGCTCGTACAGGAGAAGGTCGTGATCGGCCGTGTGTGGCCGGCTTGGCCAAACCACGTTCGGGTCACCGTCGGCACCCCGGATGAGATGAACAAGTTCAAAGCCGCCTTCCTCAAGGTGATGGCTTGAACTTTCGGGGTTTTCTGCGCAGCAGAGCCCCGGAAACAGCTCATTACGGCGGAACGCAATTCCTGGGAGATTGCTCGGGCGGCTTGATCGCTTCGTTGATCGCGCTGCCCTACGGGCTTGCCATGGCGTCGATGATGGGCTTGCCGCCGATCCTGGGCGTCTTTACATCCATCGTGACGGCGCCGGTGATCGCGTTGCTTGGCCGCAACCCGGTTCTGATCGGCGGAACCGCCAGCGCTACCGTCCCCTTCATTGCGCTGGCGGTCCGCAATCAGGGCATCGGGGGAGCGGCCCTGCTTTCCATGATGGCGTCCGGAATCATGATCGGATTCTGGGGCCTGCGGCTGGGCCGATACATTACGCGGGTGCCGCACCCGGTGGTTTCGGGATTCTCCTGCGGGATCGGCGGCATGATGCTGATCTCGCAGTTGGATACCATCTGCGGCGTGGCCTCCCCCTTCACCCGATCCGCCAGTTCGTCCCTCGGGCAACTCGCGGCGGTGATCGACCACATCTCCGACAGCCGGATCGTGCCGATCGTTTTAGCCCTCACCGTGGTTCTGGTAGCGACCTTCGCCGCCCGCCTTTCCCCGCACGCACCGGCGCCTTTGATCGGCGTGGCGCTGGCGATTGCGGTGGCCCGAATATTCGGTCTGCGCGAGAAGGAAGTGGGAACGCTGCCCTCGATGCTCCCTCCGTTGGTGGGCTTGACGTGGAATCTCAAGGCGATGATCGCGGTGTTCCCCTCGGCCTTCGCTCTGGCCTTCGTCTCGTCGGTGAACATTCTGATCACCTCGCGCGTGGTGGAGCACTTCCGCGGCCGGCACAAGCGCATGAAGCCGTCGGACGCCGATGCCGAACTGGGGGCCTATGGAATCGCGAATCTCTGCGCCGGGGTGTTCGGCGCTCCCATAAGTGTGGGAATTCCGGCGCGCAGTCTGGCCGTGGTCCGCTGCGGGGGCACCACGCCGATTGCGAATCTGCTGCACGCGGCGTTCCTGGTGGTGATTCTGTGGATCGGCTCGGGCTTTGTCTCGCGCATCCCGATTCCGGCTCTGGCCGGAGTCACCGCGTGGATGGGGCTTTGCCTCCTGGATTGGAGCGCCTGGCGCCGCCTCCCCAAGATGGGCCGGGTGGATGCGGCGGCGTTCCTGGCGACGGCGGGGTCGGTGCTGTGTATGAATGCGGTGTTGGCGGTAGTGATCGGGTGTTCGTTTTATGTCGTGCAGGCGGCCTATGTGCGGTGGATTCGGCCGGCGCGGGTGCCGGACTTGCAGGTTCCGTAATGCAACGATGAGCTTGGCTTAGGCCATGTGCTCGGGCTCGCATTCTCGCCTCGTTCACGACATCATGGAAAGGTCGTGAACGAAATCCTCGGTTGTGGGCCCTCGGGACGAAAGCTTCCCATGGCCGAACAATCGGCCCGAACTCTCACCGTGATCGGCTTCGGCGGGTTCCTGCGCGTTTGGCAATCTCCGCCAAGGACCGAAGTGCAGCGTTGACCGCCGCGGCATTGGGAAAGAGATCGGCGACTTCGGGGTCAAGGACTACAACGTTCGAGCGCGCTTGGAGCCGCTCGACATACTTTCCACGGACAAACTCTCCGAAGTCCGATCGCTTATATTCCGGCCGGAGCTCGTCCACAGCGCCCTTGTTAGCCTTCTTCATAGAGCTTCCTTTCGGCCCGAGTTGCTTCACGGGCGGTGATGATCCGAATACCGCCAAGCGCCCGAAACGGGTCCGCACGCCGGAGTTCCCGGCGCGGCAGGAACGAATAGGAAACTGGTCTACCGGGTGTCTCGCAGCACCAGCGTCCCGATGAGTCGGGACGCGGCAGGCACGAGTGCCCGCGCCACGTCTGCTCTACACGATCTCGAGTTCGATCTTCTTGGCCGCTGCGTCCAGTTTCACGATGCGGAAGCTGCGAATCTGGCCGGAGCGGGCCGCCTCGCGTTTGGAGCCACCGCCCTGGCCGCCCTTCCACTTGGCTTGCAGCATCGTGGAGAGCGATGACAGGTTCGCCGATGGCTCGACCTGCCGCTCTTCTCTCTCAGCGCCTTCGCCAGCCAACCGGCAAGTCCCCTGGATGCCTTCGCCCAGTTCCACCTTCGCCCGGCCACTCGAAACGTCCGTCATGCGGCCCGTGACCACATCGCCTTCCTTGTGCTCGGCAATGTACTCGTCCAGGCTGGTGGGCACCAACTGCTTCATGCCCAGACGCAGCCGGCGCTTCTCGGCATCGATTTCGAGCACTTGCGCCTTGACCACCTGGCCCATCTTCAGGATGTCCTGCGGGTGGTTGATGCGCTTCTCCGCGCTGATGTCGCCGACGTGGATCATGCCTTCCACGCCTTCGGTAATCTGTACGAACGCTCCGAACTTCTGCAGGCTGGTGACTGCCCCATCCACCACCGCGCCCACCGGAAACTTCTGTAAAACTTCGGCCCATGGGTCGCCCAGCGCCTGCTTCAGCCCGAGCGAAATGCGCCGATCCGCCTGGTTCACGCCCAGAATCACCACATCCACCTGGTCGCCCGGCTTCACCACGTCGGACGGCTTGCGCACCTTCTTCGACCAGGACATCTCCGAAAGGTGGATCAGCCCCTCGACGCCCTTCTCCAGTTCCACGAAAGCGCCGAAATCCGCAACGCGCGTCACCGTGCCTTGAATTCGCTCGCCAGCCTTGTACTTCTCGTTCGCCAAGTCCCAGGGATGCGGCTGGAGCTGTTTCATGCCGAGCGAAATACGCCGCTTGGCGGGGTCGACCTTGAGCACCTTGGCTTCGACCGACTGGCCCACCGTCAGCACATCGGCCGGCTTGTTGACGCGGCCCCAGGAGATGTCCGCCACATGCAGCAGGGCATCCACCCCGCCGATATCCACGAAAGCCCCGTAATCGGTCAGGCTGCGGACCGTACCGTTGACCGTATCTCCTTCTTTAACTTCGGTATAGCGGCGCTCCTTGGCGACGCGCTCCTCATCTTCCAGAATCACCCGGCGGTCCACCACGACGTCTTCATCGGCCACGTCGAGCTTGATGATCCGGCAGCG
>PMTT01000777.1 GCA_003167275.1 Bryobacterales bacterium
ATGTCCTGGATGTCGCGCAGGCGCGCGGACCGGCCATCGATGAGGTACTCGCTCTCGCCGGAGCGGAAGAGCCGCCGGGTGATGGTGATTTCGCCATTCCCCTTAGGCGGCCCGTCCTGGGTGCGCGCCTCCACGGGATGCGGTTTGTGGGCGACGCTCTCCTTGTAGATCTCGGGGTCCACCAAGGTCATGGTCACGTAGGCCATGCCAAGCGGTTTGCGATCGCGCGTGCCGGCGAAGATCACATCTTCCATGCGGGTGCCGCGCAGGCTCTTGGCGGATTGCTCGCCCAGAACCCAACTGATGGCATCGCTGATGTTAGACTTGCCGCACCCGTTGGGCCCGACGATACCGGCGATACCCTCGCCGGCGAAGCGGAGCTCGGTGCGCTCGCAAAAGGACTTGAATCCTTGCAGTTCGACGCGTTTTAGTTTCAGCAAAGCATTGACCTCTGCTCTGGGGGAGTTGTAACTATACTAAACGCGCAAAGCGGAAAAGTAAAGCACCTCTACCACAGTATCCGGTACCCCTCAGCCCGACGCCCCAATATCTCGTGTGCCATAGACGTGGGATATGCTTTAGCTTGCCCACCAACCAACATGCAGAAACCTTCCCGGAAGCCACGGATGATCCCCGATGAAACCCCATAAAACACTGAAAATAAAGGTTTTCCTTCTTATCCGTGTTCATCTGTGTTCATCCGTGGCTAAAGATTTTCTTGGCTTTCTACCCGATCGACGGCCATTTGGGCTCCCGTTTTTCACGGAATGCCCGGATCCCTTCCTGGAAGTCGGGACTTTGGAAGACTTCATTCCGAGCCCGCTGGCCGATTGTCCCGGCCGTCCGCCAATCTGCGCCCCTGGTCTCCTGGACGAAGCTTAGCCCGCTTCGGATAGCCGTGGGACTAAAGGCAGCCAGGGACTCGGCCACTGCCATGCCCCGCTTCTCCACGTCCTCCGTAACCTCATGAGCCAGAGCGACTTCCAAAGCCTCGCGCCCGCCGAAAATCCGCCCGGTCAACGACAATTCGACAGCCCGCCGCTCTCCCAGTGCCATCGCCACGGCGCGGAACACCAGGAACGGCCACAAGCCCAGGCGAATCTCGGTCAAACCAAACGTGGCATTCTCCGCTGCGATGACGATGTGGCAATTGGCCACCAGGCCGGTGCCGCCTGCCAACGCCGCGCCATGGACGGCGGCGATCAGCGGCTTGCCCAGCCGGGAACCGACGGTAAAGAGGCGCTCGTGCAGCTTGGCGAGTTCTTCGGAATCGCCCGTACCGACCTCCTTCAGGTCCATTCCCGCGCAGAAGGATTTGCCGCGCCCGGCCAGCAGAATCGCTCCGATGGCCGGATCGCGATCAGCCTCTTCCAGGGCGTCGACCAGCGTGCGGCAGAGTTCGGCATTCAGGGCATTGCGCTGGTCAGGGCGGTTGAGGAAAAGCCGGAGCACGCGGCCTTGCCGGTCGGCTTGCAGGATGTCATTCATAGAGGTGCGCTCCCATGGGCGGGAAACCAGAGCTTTCGAACGGCGCGCGGAGCCCGCGCCGTTAGGTATCATTATAATCCCGCGTGACAATCCCGCGTGGCCCAGGCATTGCGTTGTAGCACGGGCATTCTTGCCTGTGTTGGTTTTTGCTTACGTCACATTGCCAGCAAACCCAACACAGGCAAGAATGCCGGCAAGAATGCCCGTGTTACGAAATCTCGATCTCCATCCCCAGGAGCGACGCGCCAAAAGTCTTGCCCTGCGCATCGGTGCGCAACGAGACGGTCCCGCCGCCGCCGAGCGCCTGGTGCAGCAGAAAATTCAACGCGCCCAGGTTGGCCAGTTCGAAGCGCTCCACGTCGCCTTTCACAAGGTCCCCGAAATGCTGCTTCACGCGCTCCGCTGTGACTTCGCGAACCAGTATGGGATAGTACCTCTCCTCATAAGCGATGACGCCGATGTTACAGGTGTCGCCCTTATCCCCCGAACGCGTGTGGGCAATCTGCGAGAGCGGAACCTTCATTGGAAACCTCGTGTTCCATTGTCGCACCGCTCCAGCCTCGGGCGGCTGGGGATTTGTTGCCAGCCGAAAGTCGCCCGGCGGAGAGACCTTTTGGCATTCCTGTCGTCTAAAAGGGTGCTAAAGTCTGAAACAGACGGAGCCATTACGATGCGGGAAACTGCACGGATTACGTGGGCCTGGCGGTGGCTCGACGCGCTGGCGCTAGATGTGCGCTACGGGTTGCGGGCTTTCCGGCGAAGTCCGGGATTCACCGCCGTGGCGGTCTTGACGTTGGCTTTAGGGCTGGGGGCGAACACCGCCATCTTCGCCGTGTTGTACAACGTGGTGTTGCGGCCGCTGCCGTACCCTGATGCCGACCGACTGGTCAAAGTCTACCTCACGGCCGCGCGGGAGTTGTTTCCCGGCCAGAGCCCGATTGGCCATCACATCCAAGCACAACGGACGGATTGTGAGATCGTGGGAGTGGCCGCGGAGATCCATTACGAGAAGCAGAAATCTCAATTGGCGATCGTGGGCGACATGTACATGGGACCGGCGTGAGCCGGGTCCGACTACCTGATCGTGCGGACAGCCCGCAATCCCATGATGCTGCTGCCGGCGTTGCAGAGGATTGTCGCAGGGCTCGATCCCGAGCTTCCCGTTCAAGGCGCCAGGACGATGCGGGATAACGTTTTCCTGGTTCACTCGTACGAACGGTTCAGCACGCTGCTTCTGGCGGTGTTTGCCGCTCTGGCTCTGGGACTGGCGATCGTTGGGATTTACGGCGTGTTCTCGTACGCGGTGGCTGCACGCACGCGGGAGTTTGGGATTCGTCTGGCCACTGGAGCGCGCCGCGAGGACATTCTGCGGCTGGTGCTGCGCGAGGCGGCGATCCTCTCTGGCGCGGGGCTGGCAGTGGGGCTTCTGGGAGCCATGGCGGCCACACGCCTATTGGGAAGCCTGATCGGCGGAGTTGCCAGGAGCGATCCGTGGACGTACCCGGCAACGGCCGCCGTGCTGTTGGGTACCGCGTTGGCCGCGAGTTACCTTCCGGCGCGGCGCGCGGCAAGACTCGATCCGCTGCAGGCGCTGCGTCAGGAGTAGGCTTTGGTGCATTCTCGTCAAGTGCGCAACCGGGTTGGGGATTTCGCACTTCACCCGGCAACCGCTCCCTCACGGTCGCGGCTCGGTTGAGTGGCTTCGTTGGGCAGGCGGTCTCAGCCTGCCCGCCTTGCGGGCGATTCTTTCACGCCCGCGGCTCGTCTTGGTGGGACAGGCGCTTTCGCCTGTCGCGCCCGCTTGCGGGCGATTCTCTCGCACCTTCTCAGTCTCTCAGGGTCGCGGCTCGCTGACGCTGGATCCGCACGACCGAAACCGAGCCGCGACCGTTAGGGAGCGGTTGCCGCATGTTCCACCGGTGTATACTGAGGCAGCGTAAATGGATTCCCTCATTCAGAAAGCGGCGATCTTCGGCGCGGCCGGCGCCATTGGGTCTGCGGTGGCTAACGAACTGGAGCGGCGCGGCATCCCCTTTCGCGTAGTGGGGCGCACCCGAGCCAAGCTGGAGAAGGCCTTCGGCAACTTCAAACAAGCCGAGATCTTCGATGCCGACTTGGCCGAGTTGCGATCGGCCAGCGCGGCCGCCCGCGGGGTCGACACCATCGTCTACACGGTGGGTCTGCCGTACCCTTCCCATCACCTCCACCCGGTGTTGATGCGCACCACCGTCGACGCGGCAATCGCCATGGGGGTCCGCCGGCTCGTGCTGCCTTCGAGCGTTTACGCGTATGGTGTGCCGCGCTCTTCACGCGTGCCGGAGACCCATCCGCGGATGCCCGAAACCCGCAAGGGGCAGTTTCGGAAGGAGCAGGAAGACATCGCGCTCGAGGCTTCGAAAAAAGGACCGATCGCGAGCCTGATCGTGCGCCTCCCGGACTTTTACGGGCCGGGCGCTGACAACAGTCTCGCCAACCCGGTCTTTCAGGCGGCCCTCGCCGGGAAGACGGCCAACTGGATTGGTCAGGTGAATCAGCCCCATGAGTTTGTCTATGTTCCGGATACCGGCCCCGCGATCGTCGACCTGGCGTCATGCGCGGAGTGCTACGGCGAGGCATGGAATTTCGCCGGCGCCGGCGAAATCAATACCATGGATTTCATCACCCGGATTTACCGGGCGGTCGGCCGTTCCCCCAAATACCGCACGGTGGGCCGCGGCCTTCTGAAGATGATGGGCTGGTTCAGCCCGCTGTACAAGGAACTTCCGGAAATGCTCTACCTGCAGGAGACCCCGGTGATCCTGGACGACAGCAAATTGCGCGCGAAGTTCCCCGGTGTGCGGAAGACCTCGTACGACGATGGCATCGCACAGACCCTGGATTGGATGCGCAAGCGTTAGTGGGGCATGCTCTGGCGCTTTGGCCAGTATTAGCTTGCCCGGCTCCTCCTGTTCTGCACAATCTGCATGTGACTCTTCGGGATCCCGACTACATCTGCACGACCTCAAGGTTCTGGCCGGCGTTCCCTGTGCTGCTTGACACGCGCCGCGTGTGCTAATAGCAACAGAACGGCGCTTGGCACTCCATCTGCATTGTAAACCTCGAAGGAGTGCACATATGACGACGCCTATGATCGTTGGAGTTGTAGTTATAGTGGTCGTTGCCATTCTGGCTTGGTATTTTCTGCGGCAGCAAAGGTCGAAGAACCTGAAGTCTCAATTCGGCCCGGAATATACTCATGCAATCCACCAGTATGGCGACCAGGCCAAAGCCGAGAATGCTCTGCTGGCCCGACAGAAGCGACACGAGAAACTCCAGCTACATTCCCTTTCCATCCCGGAGCGGGACAGTTTTGCGAGCAAGTGGCACGACGCGCAGTCGCGGTTCGTGGACGATCCGGCCGGATCGATTCAGGACGCCGACCGCCTGGTTTGCGAAGTGATGACAGCCCGTGGGTATCCCATGCTGGAATTCGACAATCGCGCGGAGGATCTTTCCGTGGATTATCCGCTCGTGGTCAAAAACTATCGGGCGGCCCATGTAATTGCATCGCGGCACGATGAGGGGCAGGCCAGCACCGAGGAATTACGGCAGGCGATGGTCTATTACCGCGATCTTTTCGATGAGTTGTTGGAGGCCCAGGTTGCTGGGCCGAAGGAGATCAGAAAATGAACCAGGTGTTAGACGAAAAACTGCTAGCTGCGGGGCCGGTTTTTAAGCCGGCAGGAACGGCACCGGCAAGAGAGGCCAGCCCAGGCCCCCTCTTGCCAGCCGATTATGTAGGGGAACTTCGCTCGCGATGGGGCAACATCCAGGCAGCATTTGTGGACGAGCCGAAGACCGCGGTCCAGCAGGCCGACGAGCTGGTGGCGCAGGCGATCAAGCGCCTGGCCGAGAGTTTCGCCGATGCACGGAACGGACTGGAGAAACAGTGGGCGGGCGGAGACGAGGCCTCGACTGAAGATCTGCGAATCGCCTTCCGCAAATACCGCTCTTTCTTCGAGCGCCTGTTGACTGTGTAGCGTTCCGTGGCACGGGCATTCTTGCCNNCCCTACATTGAATCGCTCCGGCCGTACGAGGCAGGCCGCACTATCGAGTCCGTCCGCAAGCAATACGGGTTGAGCCGCATCGCCAAGCTGGCCTCCAACGAAAATCCGCTGGGCGCGTCTCCGAAAGCTATCGAGGCGATGACGCGCGTGCTCGGCGGGCTGAACCTGTACCCCAACGGCGGCCTCGAACTGCGGGAAGTGCTCGCCGCCGAGTTCGACCTGAAGGTGGAGAACGTCATCGCGGGCAGCGGGTCCGAGGGCATCATGTCGAACATCATCCGCGCCTTCCTGTGCGATGAGGACGAAGTGCTCACCACCGATGCGGCCTTCATCGGGTTCCAGGTGCTGGCGCGTTCCCGCGGAGTAAAGTACCGGACCGTGCCGTATCTCGACTGGCATTACGATTTGCCGGCCCTCGCCCGCGAGATCAACGCCAACACCAAGATCATCTACCTGGCCAATCCCAACAATCCCACCGGCACGATCTTCACCAAACACCAGTTCGACGAGTTCTACAAGCACGTCCCCGAGCGCGTGCTCATCATCCTGGACGAAGCCTACTTCGAATACGCCAAGGACAATCCGCGCTATCCGGATTCCATGCATTACCGCTACGACAACGTGATCACGCTGCGCACATTCTCGAAGATCTACGGTCTGGCTGGCGCGCGCATCGGATACGGGTTCGCGCATGAAGAGCTGATCCGCAACCTGCTCAAGGTGAAGCTGCCGTTCGAACCCTCCACGCCGGCGCAGGCGGCCGGTATCGGAGCGTTGGCCGACAAGGAGTTCCTGCATCGTTCACTAGAACTGAACGCTCGCGGATTGCGCTACCTTTCGGAGGGGCTGGCTGATATCGGCTTAATGGTGGTGCCGTCCGAAGCGAATTTCGTGATGACGGCGATGAGCTCCGAGCAGGAGGCCAGCCGCATTTTTGAGGAACTGCTGGCGCAAGGCGTGGTGGTGCGGCCGCTGAAGGCCTTCGGCCTGCCGAACTGCCTGCGCATTTCCACCGGATCGGACGAAGACAACCAGCTTTGCGTCGAAGCCCTGAGGAGAACCTATGCCACAAATACTGGAGCATCCCACCGCAGTTGAAAAGGATTTTCTGCCGCTCAACGGCACCGACTACGTGGAGTTTTACGTGGGCAACGCGCGCCAGGCCGCGCACTACTACCGCACCGCTTTCGGCTTCCGCCTGGTCGCCTATCGCGGACCGGAGACCGGTACACGCGACCAGGCTTCCTACGTGCTGGTCCAGGACAAGATCCGCTTCGTGCTGACCACGCCCCTGAGCCCCGACCATCCGGTCACCGACCACATCCGGCTGCATGGGGATGGCGTGCACGATATCGCCCTGTGGGTGGACGACGCCGAATCGGCGTGGCGCGAGACCACCCAGCGCGGCGCCCGCAGCGTGCGCGAGCCGGTGACGCTGCGCGACGAGCAGGGCGAAGCGCGGCTCGCCTCCATCGCGACGTACGGCGATACCATCCACACCTTCGTTGAGCGCCGCAACTATCGCGGGGTTTTCCTTCCGGGATTCACCGTCGCGGCGAGTGAGGATACTCTGGCACGGCCCGTGGGCCTGAAGTATATCGACCACATGGTGGGCAACGTCGGCTGGGGCGAGATGAACCGCTGGGTGGAATTCTACCGCGACGTGATGGGCTTCAAGATGTTCCAGCACTTCGACGACAAGGACATTTCGACAGAGTACTCGGCGCTGATGTCGAAAGTGATGTCGAACGGCAACGAGCGCGTGAAGTTCCCGCTCAATGAACCCGCCATGGGGAAGAGGAAGTCGCAGATCGAAGAGTACCTGGAGTTCTACCGTGGTCCGGGCGTGCAGCACATCGCGATGGCCACGGGCGACATCATCGAGACGGTGGGAACGCTGCGGCGCCAGGGCGTGGATTTCCTGCGCGTTCCGGCCGCTTATTACGACGACCTGGAGGTGCGCATCGGCCGGATCGACGAATCCATAGCGGCGTTGAAGGAGCTGGGCATTCTGGTGGATCGGGACGAGGAAGGCTACATGCTGCAGATTTTCACGCGCCCGGTGGAGGATCGCCCGACATTGTTCTACGAAGTGATCCAGCGGAAAGGCAGCCGCAGCTTTGGCAAGGGGAATTTCAAAGCGCTATTCGAGGCGATAGAGCGCGAGCAGGCCCGGCGCGGGAACCTGTAGAGTATGCTTTAGCTTGCCGACGCAGCTCTTAATGTCTGATCGAGGAGGGGCGCAAATGTATCCGCTAAAGCGGGGGAAGTTCGCATCTCAGGCGCATGTCGGGATTCCCGAAGGCACCTACGAAGAAGAGCACGGGCGCAAAGGATTCTACGGCAAGAGCGCGCATCTCTACCACGCGCATCCGCCTACCGGGTGGACCCGCTTCGAAGGGAAGCTGCGGCCGCACCTGTTCGATCTGAACCGGCTGGCGCCCTCGGACTGCCACGATCC
>PMTT01000049.1 GCA_003167275.1 Bryobacterales bacterium
GCGCCGGATTGAATAGGCTGTGACAGCCCGCCGGTCGGCGCTCCCAGCGGCCTTTCGCCTCTGGAAGCCCCTTTTGAAAATAAAGGACTTGGCCTCCATGTCACAGAGCAGTGTCCGCGCCACGTTGTGCTAATTCTCCGGAGCGCGATAGGAACGGTGCCGACACGGTGGGTATAGGGACCACAGTGGGTATTAGGCCTACGGTGGTTCGTGCGCCGACAGTGGGTATAGATATAACAGCGGGTATCAAGCCAACAGTGTGCTGAGTACCCACAGTGGGCTCAAATTATACAGTGGGTTTGATACCCACAGTCACCAGGCTGGCGAGGATTGCAACCCAGTTGCAGCTCGCCAACTGGCATCGCCAACGGCTGAACAGCACCACCTGGCGGCGCATATCCACCACTGCGCAAGGCATCCGAAAAGTAAAGCCAGCATTTTCATGAGTTTGCAGTTTGGCAGCGGTTTTGCAATCAGGTGGTTTGCGAGGAGGGTAAGACGATGAAAAAGACAGTGGCGGTCATGATGCTTTTGGCGGGGGGCTTGTTCGCGGCTCCGCGGGTGACGGTTGGAATCGGGTTTGGCGGTCCTGCGCCAGTGGCCGTGGTGCGGCCGGTTTGTCCGGGTCCCGGATATTTCTGGGTTGACGGCTATTATGCGCCGAATCGCGTGTGGGTGCGTGGCTACTGGGCGCCGCCAGCCGTGGTGCGGGTCGTTCCGCGGTATGAGCATGCGCGCGTCTTCGTGGATCACCGTTTCGAGCATTTTCGCCGGTAAAAGACGGATCAGCCCGGTGCAGTGTGGTGTGGAGCCGTGTGGCGAGTGCGCACAGCCCAGCCCGAGGCGAAGCCAACAGCCGGGGACCGGGGCATGATCTACCGGCCGGAGACCGTGATCCGGGCGTCAAAGCCATCCGGATCGTTGGCCATCGCCATGATGAGCGCCAGCATCTTCTGCTTGGCTTCCTCGGGGGTCGTGAAGCTGTCGATCACGATCCGGCCAGGAGCCAGATGCACGCCGGATGGCAGATGATCGAGCTCCTGGTTCACCACGGCGGTGGGGGCTTCGACGAGCACTCGCGGCTGCTCTTTGGCCTCGCGATGTAACTGGTCGAGAATCTGGTGGAGCCGTTCGCGGCGTTGCTTTTCGAAGAACGCCGCCTCGCCGGCCGCGAGTCTGCGGAGATGATGGATGACTTCCTCCCGGTCCGCCAGTCCGTTTTTGCCGATCGTCTGGCGGACAAGCGGTTCGAGGATCTGCTGGGCGCGGCGGCGGCCGACGCCCAGGGTCCACTCCAGAGCGGAGCGGTCCACCCAAGGCGAGGGAAGGGCTTCGAGTTGCTCGATGGCAGCGTCTAGCCGGGTATACCAGATCGGTTTGGCGGGCACGGCGGCTCCCTGCAACTTTACTAAATGATAGAGACGGCGCTATTTAGCTCGTCGGACCAGGATACCACGATGCCTGCGGTTATGCGCATGTGCGTAAAATAGAGAATTTAGGGGATCGGTTAGGCAGTCGGAGAGTATTTTTCTGAATCGTGAGAAGCAGGCAGTTCTCGCGACCCAGCTTTGGCTATACTCCTTCTGTGGACCTTCTCCCCGCTCCCCAACCCTTATCCGACCTGCCGGACGCGTCCCCGAATCCTGCTGCCAGCGACCTGCTTGCCCGCCTGCTCGCCCAGGCGGAAGCCTCTTTCCAGGCGGCCCGCGCCGGATCGACCCTCCGGGCGTATGCCCATGACTGGCAGCGATTCCGGACGTGGTGCGACGAAAACCGCCTGATTCCGCTGCCGGCCAGTCCCCAAACCATCATTCTTTACAGCACCGATCTCACCAAAAACCAGGGCAAGCGGTGGAACACGCTTTCGCGCCGGCTGGCGGCCATCAGCCAACTCCATCAGCAGGCTGGCTTTCCCACCCCCACACGCACCTGGGCAGTCGAGCAATTTCTGGCCGGACTGCGCCGCGAACTCGGCATTGCTCCGGACCGCAAACGGCCGGTTCTGGTCGGGGACCTCCGGGAGATCCTGAAGCAGACACCCGACTCGCTCCTCGGCCGGCGCGATCGGGCGCTGCTTCTCCTGGGTTTTTCGGGCGCCTTCCGACGGTCGGAACTGGTGGCACTCGACGTGGAGGATCTCGCGGAAGTGCGCGAGGGCCTGGTGGTGAACTTGCGCCGCAGCAAGACCGACCAGGCGGGCGAGGGAAGAAAGGTGGGGATTCCGCAGGGCGGGGAAGAAGCCACCTGTCCGGTCCGGGCCGTCCGGGAATGGCGCGCTCGCGCGGGTCTCACTTCCGGCCCGTTGTTTCGCGTGATGAATCGCCACGGGCGGGTACTCGACCAGAGGCTCTCGGGTGAAGGTGTCGCCATCGTGATCAAACGCTACGCCGGGAAGCTCGGCTGGGATCCAACTCAGTTTGCCGGCCACAGCCTTCGTGCCGGACTCGCGACTTCCGCGGCCGCGGCCGGGAAGTCCGAACGCGCCATCATGAACCAGACCGGGCACCGCAGCGTCTCGACCGTGCGCCGCTACATCCGCGACGGCAATCTCTTCCGGGAAAACGCCGCCGGCGGACTGGGCCTTTAAGGCAGCCCCCGCACCGGCCTTTCGGCCGCAGCAATGGTGGGCCGCACAACTGTTTGGCCCCTTTTCCCTCTCTTTTGCGCTTTCTCCTATGAAC
>PMTT01000235.1 GCA_003167275.1 Bryobacterales bacterium
CCCATGATCTATTACCCGATTCAAACGCTGGTGGACGCGGGTATTCAGGACATCATGATCGTCACCGGCGGCCGGAATTCGGGCGATTTTCTGCGCCTTCTGGCCAACGGAAAGCAGTTCGGCCTCAAGCACATCAATTACACCTACCAGGAGGGCGAAGGCGGCATCGCCGATGCCCTGGCGCTGGCGGAACATTTCGCCGATGGGCAGAAGATCTGCGTGATTCTGGGCGACAACATCATCGAGCGGAACATCTGGCAGGCCGCGGAGCGCTTTCGCCAGCAGCCGGAGGGAGCCCACATCCTGCTCAAGGAAGTGCAGGATGCGGAGCGGTTCGGCGTGGCGGAGGTCGAGGGCGGAAAAATCGCGGGGATCGAGGAGAAACCGCACCAGCCCAAATCCAACTATGCGGTGACGGGCATCTATATGTACGATTCCAGCGTCTTCGATAAGATCAAAACTCTGGTGCCTTCGAAGCGCGGCGAACTGGAAATCACGGACGTCAACAATGCCTACATCCGGGAGGGGACCATGGCTTTTTCGTTCCTCGACGGTTGGTGGACGGACGCCGGAACGTTCGAGTCGCTGTTGCGCGCGGCCAACCTGGTGGCCCAGTCGCGGACAGGGGAAGGGGCGGAGGGCGTGTGATGGGGGAGACGGAGACGGCTGGCCGTGCATTGGCTTCCTCGGGCGACCTGCACCTGGCGGTTCCGGAGTGCGCCAAAGGCATCGGCGCGGTGATCGGATCGGCCGATTCGCCTCACCTGATCGCCGGCGTGCGCGTCGAGCCATTGGCGCTTCATCCTGACGACCGCGGATACTTCATGGAAGTACAGCGCCTGGGCCACGGGCTGGCCGCGGATTTCCCGGCCGCGACGAGTCAGGTTTCGGCCGCGCTCAGCTACGCGGGGACGGTTAAGGCCTTTCACTTCCACCTGCATCAAACGGATTGCTGGACCCCCGTACAGGGCATGTTCCAGGTAGCCCTCGTCGACCTGCGGTTGGGCTCCCCCACGTTCGGCCGGCGAAACACCATGTACATAGGGTCGTTGCGGCCGTGGCAGGTGCTGATTCCCCCCGGCGTGGGGCACGGCTACAAAGTGATTGGAACAGGCGATGCTTTGCTGGTCTACATGACCGACCGCTTCTACAATCCACAGGATGAGGGCCGCATCCCATACAACGACTCATCGATCCATTACGACTGGGAGACTCAGAAAAAGTAGGCAGGGGCTCTCCCAGCCCGCCGGGCTACTATGAAAATCCTCGTTACAGGCGGAGCCGGGTTCATCGGATCGGCCTTCATCCGGCTGGTGATCGCTGAGACCGGTCACCACGTCGTCAATCTCGACAAACTGACTTACGCGGGCAACCTGGAGAACCTGGTCCCGGTAGATGCGAGCGACCGGTATCGCTTCGTCCACGGCGATATCTGCGACGGCCCGTTGGCGGACTCGATTCTTGAAGCCGAGCGGCCGGATGCCATGGTGCATTTCGCGGCGGAGTCACACGTGGACCGCAGCATCCTCTCGCCCGAACCGGTGATCCAAACCAACTTTCGCGGGACGTTTACCCTGCTGGAGGCGGCGCGGAAGCACAAGCTCAGCCGTTTTGTGCATGTCTCGACCGACGAAGTGTACGGCAGCCTGGCCGCCCCCCTGGAGGCCACCGAGGAGTTCCCGCTCAATCCCAGCAGCCCGTATTCGGCATCCAAAGCCGGCTCGGACCTGCTGGTGCGTTCTTACTTTTTGACTTACCGGCTGCCCGTGCTGATTACCAGGGCGTCGAATAATTACGGGCCCTACCAGTTCCCGGAGAAGCTGATTCCGCTGATGATCGCCAACGCGTTGGAAGACCGCCCGCTGCCGGTCTACGGCGACGGCATGCAGGTCCGCGACTGGCTGTACGTCGACGACCATTGCCGCGGCATCCTGGCGGTATTGGGAAAGGGACGCGAGGGAGAGATTTACAATATCGGTGGGAACCGCTCGCTGCCCAATTTGGAAGTAGTGGGGAAGGTGCTGTCACTGACCGGGAAGCCGGACTCCTTGATTCAATATGTGACGGATCGGCCGGGACACGACCGCCGCTACGCGCTTTCCAGTGAGAAACTGATGAGTGAGACGGACTGGAATCCGGTTACCGATTTCGAGACAGGATTGGCCAAGACCATCGACTGGTATCGGGCGAACGCTGGGTGGGTCGCGCGTGTACGAAGCGGCGCCTANNAGCCCCGTGCTACAAGCCTCAAACCAACACAGGCAAGAATGCCTGTGCCACAGCCCCTATGCGCGTAGCGATTGAGGCGGCATCGCTCGCGCTCACGAGCGGGGGGCTGGCGCGTTACACCTCCGAGCTCAGTTTGGCGCTGGCTCGCTGCTTCCCTGACGACGAGTTCTTCCTGGTGTCGGACCAGCCTTTCCGGATGCCCGCCGGGGCTCCCGCAAACCTCAAGCGTGGCGGCGGACCGCGCAGCGCGATGGAGCGCCGCTGGTGGTTATGGGGACTTCCGCGCGAAATCCAGCGCCTGGGCGCGGAGGTCGTCCACGGGCCCGATTTCGCGGTTCCGTACCTGTCCCGCTGTCCGTCGGTACTGACGCTGCACGACCTGTCTCCGTGGATGGACCAGCGATGGCATCACGCTGCCCACCGAGTCAGACGGCGCACTCCCGTGTTGTTAGAACTGGGCATCGCCACCATGATCGTTACGCCAAGCGAGACGGTACGAAAGCAGGCCATCGACCGCTTCCGGCTGCGTCCCGACCGTATCGTGGCCATCCCCGAAGCGGCCGCCCCCTGGTTCAAACCCGTGGCGCAGGTCCCCGACCTGCGCACCGACATAGGGCCTGAACTGACCCCATTTTCTGCCGAAGTCCCAAGAGCCGACCAGGGGGTCGGCTGCGGACCAGGGGGTCCGCCCCACCATCAAGCGACTTATTTCCTCTTTGTCGGCACTCTGGAGCCCCGCAAGAACCTTCCGTCGCTCCTGAAAGCCTGGCGAGAGGTCCGCCGCTATCACGCCATTGACCTCGTCCTGGCCGGCCGGCGACGGGCCGATTTCGCTCCGCTCGCGGAGGAGCCCGGCCTCCGGCTGCTGGGCGAGATCCCGGACGCCGATCTCCCCGCGCTGTACTCCGGCGCACTGGCATTCGTCTACCCCTCGCTGTACGAGGGCTTCGGCCTGCCGGTGCTGGAGGCCATGCAGTCGGGCGCGCCGGTGATTGCCTCCTCTGCCGTCGCCGAGGTGGCAGGCGATGCGGCGATCTATGCCGATGGCCCGGAAGCCCTGGCTCAAGCCATGCGCCAGATTGCCGAACGTCCCGAATGGCGAGCGGAATGGTGTGCCCGGTCGCTCGATCGCGCCCGGCAGTTTTCCTGGGAACGGACGGCTCGTATGACTCACGCGGTCTACCTGGAGGCTCGCAAGCGCTTTGGGGAGTGAAACCCGACCATCCGCCCTGTTGTTGGCGCCCGAGACGCCCTACCCGCTGGCGGGTGGCGGAGCACTGCGCACCGCGTCCCTGCTGCACCACCTGGCGCGGTCCTATGATGTCGACTTGATCGTTTTCCGGCAGCCCGGTGCCCCCGACCCCGCCGCCCAGTTGCCCGCCGGGCTGGTGCGCCGGGTTTCCGTGATCCCGTTGCCGGCGAATGGCCGCGGCCCGGCGGCGCGGGCGCTGCGGAATGCCGCGCGGCTGGCGCGCGGAGTGCCCCCGCTGGTCGACCGGTTTTCCGGGTTCGAAAGCTCCATCGAAGAGGCACTCCGGGGCCGGCATTACGAAGTTGGTATCATCGAGCACTTTTGGTGCGCGCCCTATTGGACTCAGATTTCGAAGGCTTGCGGCCGGACGGTGCTGGATCTGCACAATATCGAATCCATACTGCACCAGCGTTCGGTCGAAGTGGAGCGCCAGCCCGCGGCTTTCGCACACCGCGTCTTCCAGCATGCTTCGCTGGAACTGGAGCGCGACTGGCTACCACGATTTTCGCAGGTGCTGACCACTTCCGAGAGCGACGCGAAGCTGGCCCGCATCATCGCGCCCCGGGCGCGCGTCACGGTCTATCCGAACGCCATCCCATCCACGCCGCTCCCTCCGGCTGGGAACGAAGAGGTCGTCGTCTTTTCCGGCAACATGGAGTACCACCCCAACCGGTCGGCGGTGCGGTTCTTCCGTCATGAGGTCTGGCCGCAACTGCGCGAACGCTGGCCGGATCTCGTCTGGCGTCTGGTCGGAAAGAATCCCGAGGCTGTGCGACAATTTACAACTGGTGATTCGCGGATCGAGGTACAAGGGCAGGTAGACGACGCCGTTCGGGAACTTGCGCGGGCCAGGGTGGCGGTGGTCCCGATTCTGGCGGGCAGCGGTACGCGGTTGAAAATCCTGGAGGCGTGGGCAGCGGGACTGCCGGTAGTCTCCACCCCGGTCGGGGCCGAAGGGTTGCCAATTCGTGACGGAGAGAACATTCTGTTGGCAGCGAGTGCCAGTACTTTCACCGCCGCCGTTTCGCGGCTCTTGACGTGCACTAGCCTCAGGGCCAAGCTGGGGATGGGGGGCAGGTTATTGTTGGAAAAGGAGTTTACATGGGAGACGGCGTGGCGGAGGTTGGACTTTTAATACAGCCGTGGGTCATAATGGTCCGCTATACTGGTACGGTCAATGCGTTTTGCCGTTGATGCCCACGCCATCGGCCGCCACCTCACCGGTAATGAGGTATACGTTCGGAGTTTGCTGAACGCATTCGCGGCCACAGACCGCCAGTGCGAGTTCGTAGCGTACGTGTCGGCGGACGATGCCTGTCAGTACATCCCGTCGCGGATCCAGACGCGCCGGATCTCCGCCAACCCGTTTTTGCGCTTGGGTTTCGACCTGGCGATGAAGGTTCGGCAAGACCGTCCCGACCTGCTCCACGTCCAGTACACCGCGCCCCTCGGGTGTTCCGTCCCGGTGGTAGTCAGTGTCCACGACGTCAGCTTCCTGGAGCATCCCGAGTACTTCACCCGCGACCGCGCCTGGCAGTTGCAGTGGACCGTGAGGCGAACCGTGAAGCGAGCCGCCAAGGTCCTCACGGGCAGCGAGTTCTCGCGATCGTCGATTCTCAAGGTGTATGGCGATCTGGAAGAGGACAAGGTGGTGGTGGTGCCGAACGCGGCAGCTTCGGAGTTCCGGCCCATCTCGCGCGAGGCTGCCACCCACACCGTTCGGGAGCATTTCTCGATCGGGGCGCCGTTCATTCTGGCCGTGGGCGACATCCAACCGCGCAAGAACCAGATCGGCCTGATCCGCGCCTTTGCCCGACTGGTGCGAGCCTATCCTCAACTGAAGCAGAACCTGGTGCTGGCCGGCAAGGAAACGTGGTTCGCGGGCCGCGTTCACGAAGCTGCGCAGGAATCGGGCGTCGCCGACCGGATTCAGTTCTTCGGGTTTGTCTCCGACCGCGATCTCCTGCAGCTCTACAACGCCTGCGATCTCTTCGTATTCCCTTCATTCTATGAGGGCTTCGGGCTTCCTGCGCTGGAAGCGATGGCCTGCGGGCGCGCGGTGGTGTGTTCCAACACGTCGGCCCTGCCCGAAGTGGTGGATGGCGCGGCCATCGTGTTCGACCCCTACTCGGTGGATGAGATGGTGCGCGCCATCGCCGATCTGCTGCTGGATTCCGAGTTGCGGCTGCGCATGGAACGGCTCGGATTGCAGCGAGCGGCTCACTTCAGTTGGCAGAAGACGGCGCAGAGAACTCTCGAAGTCTTCCACGAAGTCGCGGAGCGGCCGAGCGCGGTGAAACAGCAGGTCAGCTCCGCAAGCATAGCTCATCGATGAATCACTCAAGGTTCCCCTTTCGCTTGGTAACACGGGCATTCTTGCCTGTGTGTCTTCTTTTTATCCCTGGTGCTCTCTTCGCCCAGACCGGCTTCCCCTTTCAGGACGAGTCTCTGCGCTACAGCATCAACTGGCCGAGCGGCTTGAGCCTGGGGGACGCCAGTTTTTCGGCCCATCACACCCCCGCGGGCTGGAGCTTTGACTCGACCCTCACCGCCGGGATTCCGGGCCTTTCCATTTCCGACAAGTACCAGTCGACGGCCACCGCCGAATTGTGTTCCCTCTCCCTGGACCGCACCATCAGTCACGGAAGCAAGAAGACTCAGGAGAAGACCACCTTCGACCAGCAGAAGGGCTCGGCCCATCGCGTCACCGTGCTCCCCAAGGACGGCGGTGAAAGCGATCTCGACCTCCCGGCGTGTGCCCGCGACGCGTTGGCCTTCATCTATCTCACGCGGCGTGAAATGGGGCAGGGCCGAATGCCGCCCGCCCAGAAGATCTTCCTCGGGTCGGCTTACACCGTGCGCATGGAATACACCGGCGCCATGACCGTCCCGGTGGCCGATAAACCGACCGTCACCGACCACGTGGTGGCTTACCTGAAGGGTCCCAAGGCCGACTTCAACTTCGAAATCTTCTTCGCGCGGGACGCGGCCCGCACACCGCTCCTCATCCGGGTCCCCCTATCGATGGGGACTTTTTCGATGGAGTTGGTGCGCTGAAATGCGCGTAGCGTATTTCTCCCCGCTGCCCCCGGCGCGCAGCGGGATCGC
>PMTT01000873.1 GCA_003167275.1 Bryobacterales bacterium
GGAACCGCGGAAGCCATCCCGATCGAAAAGGTGAAAGAAATCCTCGCCCGGTACGCCCCGCGGTAACGATCTGTGGGGCAGGATTGCATCCTGCGGCCGATTTCAATCGGCCTTGGACCGGCCATTCTTGCCGGCCCTGCTGGCAATTGGTGCTGGCTCCTGGTGGGACAGGCGGTTTCGCCTGTCAGCCCGGCGGAGCCGGCCCGCAGCCACGATTGCCTGCCCCTCTTCAGTGGGTCGGCCTATTTCCCAGCGAAGATATTGAGTAGCTATAGTTAAAGATCTGTCTCAATTAGAGTACACTCAATCGATGGAGGGTTTGCCGATGTGTGGCAAAGGTCCGAGACTACTCCTCTTCTGGGGAGCCGTGTTTGTCCCAGTCGCGTACTACGCGCAAGACACGACAGTAGTTGATAACAGTGTCATCGCCAAGCTGGATGCCACGATCACTCCCGGCGGCGTTCTCGAAGGAAAGATGATCGTCATCGCCAACGGCTCCAGCCGCGCGATCTACCGGGAGACATTTCTGAAGAACCCGGAGTCGATCGCGACTTCAGGGCAATTCGGCCGTTTCTTGGCGGTTCGGCAATTGGCTTCCATGCCGGTGTTGACGGAACCGGAACGGCCTGAAGGTCCTTTGCAGATCGCATTCCAAATCCACGAAACCGACTTTCTTCTGCCCATTCAGCGGCAACAATCTCTCACGCTTGATCTGTTGTGGCTGGCCTCACCGGAGCACGATGGAGCGGCCTCCCCCAGCCAATTCCGTGAAGAGATCGCTCTGGCGATTCCACCCGGCTTCACCACGCGCACCCCTCACCTGAGTGAGGCACGTTCGTTTGCCCAATACCAATCCGACGCGAAGATCGAAGGCGGACGTCTGATAGTGGTTCGCGAACTTCGATTTCAGCAACCAACCACTGGCCGGCCGAGTCAGTTCGAAATGGAATCCTTTTTGGCCTTGGTCCGAGCCGATCACGGACAGCCTTTCATTCTGCGACGCGCCAGCCGGACCGATCCTGCCGATTGGATTCGATCCGTTCCACCATCGCAGGCCAATCGCTATGGTTTCGTGGCCCAACAGCAGCGGGAATTTGAAGCTGCCAGGAAACTGTTTGAACGGGCGATTCAGGCCAACCCCAACGATGCATCCGCATGGAACAACCTGGGACGCGCGCAGGCTGCGCTGGGCGACTTGGACGCTGCGGAAAAGTCCTACAAGAAACAGATTTCGATCAACCCCAACGATCGGTTCTCGTACAACAATCTGGGCCTGCTGCTGGAACGGGAGGGCCGTTGGGACGCCGCGGTCGAGAGTCTCCGCAAACAGATCGAAGTTCACCCCGGTGATTCCAACGCGATTGCCAATCTACCTCGGGCCCTGATTCACGGAAAGCGTTGGGCGGAAGCGGAGGGAGCAGCTTCCAAGGCCCTGGAAGCCCAACCGAACAACCTCCAACAACGGCTGTATCTCTCCGTCGCCCGCGTCTGTCAAGGCAAGGTCTCCAACCCGCGCCTGGAAATCGGCAACGTGCTGGGGGCCCGCCCAACGGCAGTGTTATTAAACAACGCGGCCTACTATCTGACCGAGTGCGGCAAGGAGAACGAATTGGCGGAATCTTATAGCCGTAGAGCCATAGACCAAACGGAGACAACGACTGTTCCCGCCGGGGGAAGGAGCATGTCGGCCGCAATCGCCTTTCAGGTAAGCCTCAGCACATACCTGGACACATACGGCTGGCTGCTCTTCCGTCAAGGCAAGGTTGAGCAATCCGATAGCTTGCTCAGAGCGGCTGCGGCACTGGCGCCCCGAGGCGAAGTCTATGCGCACCTCGCTCAGGCGGAGTCGAAGCTGGGGCACCAGGAACTGGCTTCTCAGTACTGGCGCGAGTCCATTTTCATGGAGCCAGGGCCCATTTCACAAGTCCCTCCGGAGATCGTTGCGCGGTTCGAATCGATCCCGACGTTGTCGGTCGATCGTACCTGGTTTCCGCTGGAGGCCAGGTCGTTGACAGAACTGGCGAACGACCTGCGCACTGGTGAGCCAGCCTACTTCTTTGTCAGGGCAAGCCCCGACGGCAGCGTTGAGTCTGCACAAGAATTAGATAGCGAAGACCAGATTGCCAAGAAGATTCTGTCCGCGGTGCGCGCGATTCCGTTTCCAGTGGTCGAAGCCGAAGGGAGCCGGCTTCCTACGGTCCGCCTTGTGAGGGTTGTTAAGGCTGCGGACGGAAGAATCTTGGCCGCGTGGTCGCTGGCCCCTGAGGCTGTGGCGATTGCTTCCGAACTTTCACCGGGCGAGTTCCCGCTGCCAGCCACCGCGCCTCCATCGGACTCTTCAGCCCCAATCACCAGCGCGAACCGGGCCAGTATGGGCCTCAGCCCAGCGCGCATCCTCAACAACAAAGTCCCGCCACGCTATTCGGAAGAGGCCCGAATCGCGCGCCTTGCCGGCACGGTGCTGTTACGGTGTGTGGTTGGCACCGATGGCGCCGCGCACAATTTCGAAGTGTTGCACTCCCTCGGGCTTGGCTTGGATGAGAGCGCGATTCGCGCCGTCAGCGCCTGGGAATTTGTGCCCGGAACCAAAGATGGGCAACCCGTGCAAACGTCGTCGACCGTGGAACTGAATTTCCAGCTAACCGGTCAGGACTCGAAGCCTGCTGCGTGGCACCTGGGGCGAGTACAGTTTGGCTCCCCGGAAGGTGTGACGCGGCCCACGGTCGCCAAGGCCGTGGCGCCTCGCGCCTCGACCGAGGGGGCCAAAGCGGCGGCGTCCGTTGTCTTCGAGATTGACGAGCAAGGCGCCGCAGTAAACCTGCGCGTCGAGGAAACTTCGGACCAAGGTTGGGCCAAGGAAGTCGTCGCGGCTTTACGCCAATGGAAGTTCACGCCCGCGCTCCGGGACGGCCTCCCGCTTCGGGTGTCTTGCACCATGGATTTTGTTCGGGGTAATTGATCGCGCGGTAGGACAGACGATCGTTTTTCGTCGTCTGTCAGCCGACCGCGCACGCCCTACCGCAGATGGCGGGCCAGCAGGATCAGGCCTCCAAAAGTTCGGACCTTTTGGCCGTCTTCCAGGACGAGATACCTATCCTTCCCATCCGCCACGGGATTGAAAATCGTCTGCCCGTTTTCGTCCACCGTCACCCGGCCGGAGGTGAAAGCGAAGCCATCCCGATCGAAAAGGTGAAAGAAATCCTCGCCCGGTACGCCACCCATTGAGGACTTAGCGATCGACAGAGGGGCGGGTTATCACGCCTCAGTTAGACCCACTGACGCCTGAATCCGCGCACTCCACGCAGGGGCGCTCGTGGATGGTCAACTCTGCCCTTCCCACCAGGCGTGTATCCAGGGCCAGGTGGGTAACTCGGGACTCTGCAATACCATCGCGCAGACTCGTCTCGCGGGTTACATCGACGCGCTTCACGAATATCGAGGGTTTCTTGACCAGATATCCGGACACACGGACCGCAGTCGCGCTTTGGGCATCGATCCACAACACGCCCTGGATCAATCCTTCGCGTTTTCTCCGTGGTGCGATCTGGAAGACATAAGCGAGACTGCCTTCGCTTCCCACGGTGCCCACGTAGTGAAACTGGTAGTTCGCCGGCGTCAGGGCGACGGCTGAGGCGTTCATCCCGGCAGCTTCGATTTCGGCCGACAGGTAACGCGCAATCACCTGCTGCTTGACGGTTCGAGACCCGTCCAGTTCGAACACCTGGTACTGCGGCTTGCCGAAGGGCAGCAGGCGACGAATCGCGCGCAGGCGTCCGTGCTCTTTAAGCTTGGGCAAGAAAGCCTCAATCTCGACGGATTCCGAGCCCCAAGGCTGGTTCCCTTCGAGACCCGCGAAGTAACGCCCCAGAACCAGATTCGGAGCCGCTGTGGACGCTGCTTCAGGGGCGGCGATAGTCACGACGGAATCCGCCGCGCGCAGGGTCACAGTCAGCAGGAGGGTGAGCAGCGCAACCAACCAGGGCAGGGCGTTCTGGAACGAAGCCCGTGTGAATCGTGTGGTGCGAACCCCTGGCGTGGGAACCATGAATCCACCGCCCATCGATCCGGCGAGCACCGCCGCGGAATCGGCGCCAGCCACAAACTCCGCGCCTGCCTGTCGCCAGCGATTCAGCAGTTCGCGCCCGCTTTCATCAATCGCCGTTAGCGCGGTCAAGTCGACGATAAAAGCCTTCCCAGCGATCGTCGAGGCAGCCGTGCGCCAGCACTGGTCCAGTTCGTGGACGTCCCCAGATGCCAGTACTCCCTCCAGTTCGAATCGGAATTGAGACGCGCCGTCGTGGATCCGATATCCCCATGAATTCCCAGAGGCCTTGCGCTGTTTCCTGATCTTGCCGGCGATTTGAAACATATCCTATGCTCCTAACCCAGCATGCGCACGAAAAGTGCGGTTTTCAACCCACGGCACCGGATAATGACGGCCGCAGATGCCGCATTGGTACTCGCCATGGATGGGCCATGTGGGCGCGTCGTGCATGAAACTGCACCACAACGCTCCGAGTTCCCGCTGTTTGATCTCCCTCTGCATCGCCGTTCCCTCCCAGCACTCAAAAGCCCGTTCACTGATGAGTACGTTAGTTATGTGGGATTGGATGTCCGATGTCATTGGCAAGTTTCAGGGCAGGTGAGCGGCCAGTTCTTCGTCGCCCAGATCTACCTGAAAACACAAGCCCTTGCGGATTGGTAGGAGAGCGCTGGCGTCAGAATGCCGCCACCCGGCGGACACACTGCCGACATTTCGGCACGCGGTGGAAGGGTAGAGGAAAGAAAATGACCTCAGTGCGTCATGGCGTACACGATATAATCGACGCCCAGGCGAAGCGCGAGGTCGGCGAATTTCGCGGGGTAGCGCTCATCGTCCGCATACTCCCACGCATCGCCGATGTCCGAATTGTAGGAGATCGCGATGATGATGCGGCCCTGGTCGTCGTAGATGCCCCGCCAGTGAGCGCCTTTGCCTGTCAGGTCCCCATTCCCTTTGTAACCATCGCGCAAGTGCGCCTGCCCGGGAATCTGGATGCGCTCGCTCAGATCGTAGACGGTGTGGAAGATGGGGTCGTCATCGGGAACCTCTACGATCTGCTTATCGGGAAACGCCTTCCTGATCCGCGACTCGAATTCGTCCCACTCGGACTTGGTATGGAAATCGTCGGCCATGAAGAAACCGCCGCGCAGCAGGTATTCGCGAAGTTCCTGGCCTTGCTTGTCGGTGAGTCCCCATTCGCCCACTTGCACGGCGTAGAGCCAGGGCCAATCGTAAGCGTCGCCTTCGTCGAGATTCACCACCTGCTCCACGGAGCGGGTGTGAACCCGGGTCAATCGGCGCACGGCGAGCGAAAAGTGCCGGTCTGCGCGCGGAAAATCCTGGGTCCAGAGCGAGTAGCCCGAATGCCATTCGGCATCCCGGCCGCGATACCCGTTCAACGGGCCGGGAGGAAACATGAGGCGGGCGAAGGTCCACTCGGTTTTTTCCTGCCAGTCGGGCGGCATCGGAATCGTTCCGATGTCGTATTCCATTCCCCCAAACTCGCGGAACGGCCGCTGGAACGCGTACAGCGCGCCGGCCAGCGCGACCCCGCACACCAACCAACGCAATCCGTTCCGTGGACGCATTCCCAGATGCCCTTCCTTCTTTCGAGGATATCACCCCCGGCCCGGTGGGACCGACGATCGTTTTCGTCGTCTTGCGGCGCTAACAACCGCGCCTCCACCACGTCAAGAAAGTTGCAATACCTAGGAGAACCATGAAGAAATTGATGTTGTGGTTAATCGTCCTCGCCGCAGGTTCGGGAGGCGCACTTTTCGGGCAGAACATTGCCGGCACCTGGCAAGGCACTTTACAGCCTCCGCAGGGCAAGGCGTTACGAATCGTCATCAAGATTTCGCGAGCGGACAATGAGAGCTTGAAGGCCGTGCTCTACAGCATTGACCAGCCTTCACCGCCCATTCCCGCTACTTCAGCCACGCTGCAGGGTCCTACCTTCAAGATGGCGATTGCCGCCATCGGCGGCGAGTACGAAGGCAAGATGAGTGCCGATGGCGCCACGATCACGGGGACCTTTTCGCAGGGCGGCATTCCGACGCCCCTGAATTTGTTGCGCGCCACGGAGGAGACGGCGTGGGCGATACCGGATCCCCCGCCGCCGCCGAAGCTCATGGCTGCCGACGCGAAACCGACCTTCGAGGTGGCCACCATCAAGCCGAGCGGTCCTGACACGCCAGGCACTTTCATCACGGTAGGAAGAGGCGGCGGCAATCTTTTCACCACCGGGAACAGCACTCTGCAGGATCTGATTGTGTTCGCCTACGGGGTCCATCCCAAGCAGTTGAGCGGTGCGCCGGGTTGGAGCGAATCCGACAAGTACGATGTCAGCGGGAAGCCCGATACGGCGGGACTGCCGAGTATTGCGCAAATGCAGGCTATGGTTAAGCAGTTGCTGGCGGAGCGCTTCCACCTCACCTTTCACAAGGAAAAGAAGGAGCTTTCCTGCTACGCGATTACGGTTGGAAAAAACGGACTGAAGATCGCCAAAACGACGATTACTGGTAGGACCCTGCCTGGGTTTGGCGGCCGGGGACCGGGAAACATCGTCGTCCAAAACGCCACGATGGAGGAGTTCGCCGGCTTCCTGCAGAGCCGGATTCTGGAGCGGCCCGTGGTGGACCAGACTGGGCTGACCGACCGGTACGACTTCGGGCTCAAATGGACACCCGATGTCGCTCAGGCGCCTCTCGGGCCGAATGCTCCGCCCGCTCCGAATCCTCCGCCCGCTTCCGAGAATGTGGACGCACCTCCGGACCTGTTCACCGCGTTCTTACAGCAGCTTGGGTTGAAGATCGAATCCACCAAGGCGCCGGTGGATGTCATGGTCATCGACAAGGTGGAGAAGCCCTCCGCGAATTGAGACGGCTAAAGGCTTTGTGGGCAGCCAATCCTGGCCGCATGAGCTTCGGCGGCGTCTGACCTTTAGGCTCCAAAGACTGTCCGGATATCCTTCATCAGGAGATAGAGGTGAAACTCGTTGAGCGGTGATGGTACAAATTGAAACCGCTGATAGAACAACTTCGCGGTTTCATCCTTGGCATGAGTCACGATAGCGCGGCTTCCGACCAGGTTGGAGGCTTGGTAGGCTCGCAGAACGGCGTCTTTGAGCAGTCCGCGGCCAAGACCTTTTCCTTTCTCGGAGACGTCTACCGCGAGTCTTGCGAGGAGTGTAATCGGCACGGGATACCTGCCCAATCCTTGAGCCACACGAGCGGGGACCTCGTCACGGCTCACCGACCCGTTGGCAAGAGTGTAGTAGCCGACGATCCGATCCCCACGCATCGCTACGTAAGTTCGCGACGAGCGGTTTTGGTGATTCAGCAGCGCATACTGACGAAGGTATGCGTTTAGAGGCTCAACGCCGCAATCGAACGAGGCCGCGTCATGCTCTTTGGCGATGGGAATAGGGTTACTTAGGCCCATCAAAGACGCCTGGCTCCGTCAACAACTTCCGGAGTTCGGGAAGATCGCGAGGCGGCGCGTCGAGCGCGGCGCAAAACTCGTCCCACTTTTCCGGCGAGAGGTAGAAGTGAGCCTGGTCCGCGAGAATCTGCTGAGCCGCGTTGAATGCTTGCTCTACCATGAAGTTGGTCATGGTCGTCTGCTTGAGTTCAGCGGCGCGAGCAATGACGTCCTTTTGCAATGGACGCATTCGAAGCTGGACTTTTGTTTCCCTCAGAACCGATTCGTTGCGCATCGCGGCCTCTTAAGTATTCCTGATGTAAGGATATCATGCGAGATGGACATTGTCCATACACGGAGTAGCCCACCTCAGGCAGGAATGCCTGTGCCACGTTACTGGATCTTCGCCACCCACGCATCGCTGTGCGGGAACTTCGTCATCACCGCCGGGTCGTGGCCTGGAATAATGAACTGCGGACTCGCCGCGAGCTGCTTCATGCGGTCCTGCGCGCGCAGGTTGGAATCGGCGTCCAGGGTCGCGGCGATGGCGATGTGCTTCTCCAGGTTCTCGTAGAGGTACATGTTGTCGCTCGCCAACACGACCGCCCCCACTGCGGTGTTCACGGCTACAAACTGCGATGCGTAGGTGTGCTTGCCGCCGGTGTAGCAGGTCACGCCCGGCAGAATCTCCTGCGCATCGCCATTCACCAGCCCCACCCTTCCCTGCATGTTCAACTTCACGGCAGCGATCACGTCGTCCGGGTCGATGCCGCCGTGGGTCCGGCGCGATTGCCAGGCCTCGCCGGCGTAATACTCCAGCTCATCTTTCTGCAGCCAGATCTTGGCCTTTGGAAACAAGTCCATGCCATCGGCGTGATCCCAGTGCATGTGGGTAATGATCACATCGGTGATGTCCTCGGGTTGCACGCCGGCGCGCTTTACGGCATCCGAGGGCTTGACGAAATCGGTCACATGCCACTGCTTGAAGAACTGCTCGCGGTAGAAGCCGGAGTCCACCAGGATGTTGCGGCCATTTCCCTTGACCAGCCACACCATCATGGCGATATCCAGCTTGCGGCCCGCTTCGGCCCCCGCCACCAGTTGATTCACGGCGAAGTCCGGGATGGTAGCGTAGCGAATGGCATAGATCTCGTATTGGGGTTTGGGCTGAGCCATAGCCGCCGCGGCCAGCGCTACCCCGATGAACCAGCGAAGGCCCGTCACTCGGCCCCCTTCGGCTTGGCTTGAGGCGCCATCGCTTTGGGCTCCAGCTTCGGCGGCTTCGGCGAATCGGCGAATTCGAAACCGGAAAGGTATGCCAGCTTCAAGACCTTCGTCATCTTCTCGAAGTTGATCTTCTCGACCGTGTCCGTAATCTGGTGATAGTCCGGGTGGAAGCCAGTGAACCACCAGACCGCCGGAATATCGTGCATCAGGAAAGGATATTGGTCGCTGCGGAAGAGCACCTGCTGCGTGGAATCCAAGTCCCATTTGTAATTGAGCTGCAGCCCCACGGACTGGTTGGCGCGTTCCACTACGGCGCGGTAGTCGGGACTGTAGTGCGTGCCGATCAGGCCCAGCTCGTTCGAGGTGTCGGGCGAGATTTCGGACTGGGGAGTTCCTCCCCGGCCGGTAACCGCCTCGTTGCGGCCGATCATGTCGAAATTGATTTCGGCGCGGGTGGTTTCGAGCGGCCGCAGCGGGTGGGCCACGTAATAGTATGACCCCAGCAGGCCGCGTTCCTCGGCGGCAAACACGATAAAGAGGATAGAACGCCGCGGCTTCACCGGATTCATGGCAAAGGCGCGGGCCAGTTCCACCACCCCCACGGTTCCCGTGCCGTTGTCGTCGGCGCCGTGGAAGATGCCGTTAGGCCCGATGCCATCATGATCGAAGTGGCCGCTGAAGACGATGGTCTCGGCCTTCAGTGCGGGATCGCTGCCTTCCAACAGACCCGCCACATTATAGGAATCTGCCTGCCGCCGCTCGGCTACCGCCGCGTGCAATTCCACGCGAGTATTCGGCACGGCAAAGGACATGGGGCTGGGCTTGCTGTCGATGGCCGTCTGAACCTCCGCGGGCGTCTTGCCGGCTGCGGCAAACAGGTCGGCGGCCAGTTTCGCCGAGATCGTGAACGACGGGATGGCGGTCCCACCCTCGGCCAGCGCCTCGGTGGGGATACGCGGCCGCTGCTGCTGCGCTCGTGCCTGCCCTTGTCCCGCCGCTTGCTGCTGCGCGCCTCTTCCGCCCTGTTGGCCCTGCCCCCGGCCGGCGCCCTGGCTGGAGTGGTTCGGATCGGCGGTCGTGAGCACTGCCACTGCGCCGTGCCGCTGCGCATTCAGAACTTTGGCGTAGGCGTTGTTGTAGCGTGAGTTGCCTTTCCCATTGAAGATGGAATTCGCATCGGTCTCCTGCGGCTCATGGTTGAAGATCAGAACCACCTTGCCTTTGACGTCGATGCCGGCGTAGTCGTCGTAACCCAACTCCGGCGCCGAGATGCCGAAGCCGGCAAAGACCACCGGCCCCGCGACGGTCGTTTCGGTGGGAAAGTTGCCAGCGGCGTCCGGGGCGTGAAAGGTCTCGGACTTGTCGCCATGCTGGACGACCAGCGAAGTCTGCGCCCGGTCGGCCTGATACTCGATCAGGGGGACCGTCTGGAGGAACGAATCGCCATTGAGGGGCTTCAACCCGGCCTTGGCGAACTCGCTCGCGATCCATTGAATGGCGACCTCGGAGCCACGTTCCAGGGATCGCCGGCCTTCGAGGGCATCGGACGAGAGAAACGTGAGGTCGGCCTTCAGCCGGGAAGCCTGGATGGAATCGTACCCGGTCGC
>PMTT01000017.1 GCA_003167275.1 Bryobacterales bacterium
GGACCCCCTGGTCCGGCTCTTCGGTTGTCCAAACAGGCCGACCGGGGGGTCGGCCGCGGACCAGGGGGTCCGCCCCACCGGGCGTCGCAAGTTAAGAAGAGTTGGTCGTTGCAGTACATTTCTCCATGGAAGATACTTCACCACTCCGCGTAGTCGCGATGGGCGGCGGCACCGGCCTGTCGGCGCTCCTGCAGGGTCTCAAGCACTACACCCGGTCCGGCGAGGTGGGCACCTCCGTGGACATCACCGCCATCGTCACCGTCACCGACGACGGCGGCAGTTCCGGCCGGCTGCGCCGCGAATTCGACGTTTTGCCGCCCGGCGACATTCGTAACTGCATGGTGGCCCTGAGCGAGGATTCGGCCCTGTTGTCGCGGCTGTTTCAATACCGGTTCCAGGCCGGCCGGGGGCTCAAGGGCCACAGTTTCGGCAACCTGTTCCTGATGGCCCTCACGCAGATTATGGGCGATTTTCCCGACGCAGTGAGGGCCTCCTCGGAGGTGCTCAAAATAGCCGGCCACATCTTCCCGTCGACGGATGCCAACGTGGCGCTGGAAGCCACCCTGGCAGACGGTTCCACGGTGGTCGGGGAGACGCGGATCAGCCGCAGCAAGCACCGCATCAAGCGCATCCGGCTGGTCCCGCGAAAGGTCCGTCCGTTGCCCGCGGCCCTGGCCGCTATCGCGGAGGCCGACGTGATCACCCTGGGGCCAGGTTCACTGTTCACCAGCGTAGTGCCGAACCTTCTGGTGGAGGGCATTCCGGCGGCTATCCGGAAATCGAAGGCGGTTAAGGCTTACTTTGTGAACCTGATGTCGCAACCGGGAGAGACCACCGAGTTTCGGGCCTCCGATCACATCCAGGCGATCCACCACCACGCAGGCGGCAAGTTCCTGGACTATGCCATCGTCAACATCCGGCCGATCACTTCGGCGATGAAGAAACGGTACGCGCAGGAAGAGGCGCTGCCGGTGGAGAACGACATCGATACCCTCTTCAAAATGGGATTGAAAGTGATGGCGGGCAGGCTGGCGGACCTCACCGACAAGGTGCGGCACGATTCGTCCGCGACCGCCGCCGTCGCGGTCAGGCTGGCGCAGGAAGGCAGACGCAGGAAGAACGCCCAGCCATAATAGAAGAGATGCAGATTCCTGTAACTGTTGTGATCCTCGCCGCGGGCCTCGGCACGCGCATGAAATCGCGAAAGGCCAAGGTGCTGCACCGCGCGGGCGGTAAGACCCTGGTGGAGCACGTAGTGGATACCGCGCTGGAACTGGCGCCGGCGGAACGTATCTTCGTGGTGGTGGGGCACCAGGCCGCCGAGGTCCGCCAGGCCGTCTCCACGCCAGGCATCGGATTCATCGAGCAGCAGGAGCAGAAAGGCACAGGCCACGCCGTGATGGTGGGGCGCGAAGCGCTCTCGGGCTTGGGCGGCTACCTGATGATCCTNNGGCGACGCGGCCGGAGTGCTGCTGACCGCCCGGATGGCCGACCCCACAGGCTACGGCCGTGTGATTCGCAATGACCGCGGACACGTCGCGGCCGTGGTGGAGCAGAAGGCCGGCACCCCCGAACAGCTTGCCATTCGGGAAGCCAACATGGGGATCTACTGCTATCGCGCCGACCTCTTCTGGAAGCATGTCGACGAGATTCGCCCCGAAAATCCCGCGCACGAATACTACCTCACCGACATGGTGGAGATTCTGAATCGCGCCGGCCACCACGTGGAGGCCTTGGAGATCGACGACGAGCGCGAAGCGCTGGGCATCAATACGCGCCTGGAATTGGCCGAGGTGGACCGGCTGTTGCGCGGGCGGAAACTCCGCGAATTGATGCTGGAGGGAGTCACTATCGAGAAGCCCGAAACCGTAACGGTGGATGCCGGCGTGCGCATCGGAATGGACACGGTGATCGAGCCGTTCGCGCAGATTCTGGGGCGGACCACCATCGGGGAGAACTGCCGGATCGGGGCGTGTTCGATCGTGCAGGACTCCGAGATCGCGGACGAGGTGGAGATCGGAGCGTTCACCATAGTGGGCACCTCGCGGTTGGAGCGCGGCGTGCATGCGGGGCCGTTCGCGCGGCTGCGCATGGAAAACCATGTGGAGGAAGGCGCGCACATCGGCAACTTCGTGGAGCTGAAGAAGACGCGGATGGGCGCCAACGCCAAGGCCAATCATCTGGCCTATCTGGGCGATTCCCAGATCGGGGCGCGGGTGAACATCGGAGCGGGGACGATCACCTGCAACTACGATGGGTTCCACAAGCATCCCACCAAAATCGGCGAAGGCGCGTTCATCGGCAGCAACTCGACGCTGGTGGCGCCGATCGAGATCGGCGATGGCGCGTACGTGGGGGCGGGCTCGGTTGTGACCGACCCGGTGCCCGCCGATGCCCTGGCGATCGGCCGCGGCCGTCAGGTGGTGAAGGAGGATTGGGCCAGGAAGAGGCGGGCGTTGGGGAAGAAGTAGGACAGACGATCGCCTTTTGTCGTCTGTCAGAGCAGGCCGGCTAACAGCCAGGCCTGACAGACGACAAAAAACGATCGTCTGTCCTACCGCTCCCTTTGGCCCTGTGGGTGCTCTCTGCTCTCCCCAATGCGTGTTTTTGCAGTAGCGTTGGTAACCGTTTTAGCGGCCTGGGGCCAGTTCAAGAGCACTGTCCCGCTGGTGGTTGCGCCCACCACGGTCACCGACGCCAAGGGGCGCTTGATCGACGGCCTGGACACCAGCGACCTGATTCTCTACGACAACAATGTGGCGCAACACGCACAATTGGATTTCGAAGTCTATCCGATCTCGCTGGTGGTGGCAGTTCAGACCAGCCTCAATTCGGAGGCGGTGCTCGACAAGTTAGGCCGCAGCGGCAATCTGTTCGCACAATTGCTGGCCGGCCAGGGCGGCGAGACTGCCGTCATCACGTTCAGCGACCAGGTCACCCTGCAACAGGATTTCACGACAAATGCCGACGACCTGAACAAAGCCCTGCGCAACCTCAAGGTAGAGGGCACTCGCGCCGTCACGCTCGAGGCCGTGAATGAGGCGCTGCGGATGCTGAGCGAGCGGGCGCCCAATCGCCGGCGGATCGTCCTGCTGGTAGCGGAGAAGCGTGTGCGCACCAGCACAGTCGATCTGAAAGACGTTGTGATGGCGACGGAGCGTCAGAACGCCCTCATTTATTGGCTCACCTTTTCGCCGTTACTGACACCCTTCACCGCCCGGCCCAAGAAGCAAAACTGCGACAAGAATGGGAGGAATTGCGAAATTGCGCCTCCGCTCGATACCAGGGTCTCGGATCCGCTGACCGCCCTCATTCTTACTACGATGGAGGTCTATCACCTGAGCAAGCCGGATGTCTCCGAGCTGTTTACCAAGGCGACGGGGGCTCGGACGATGAACTTCCTCAAGCGCAGCGGGCTCGAGGACGCCATACAGGCGGTGGGCGCCGAAATCCATCGGCAGTACATCCTCACCTATCAGCCGGCGGCGGGCACGCCGGGGCAGTTCCACCCGATTCGCGTGGAAGTGAAAGGCCGGCCCGACCTTCACGCGCGGACGCGCGCGGGGTATTGGAGCGTACAGTAATTGCCGGCCTGGCACCCCGGTCGGGCTATAGTCGGATAAGAGACTTCCATGAGCGAAT
>PMTT01000264.1 GCA_003167275.1 Bryobacterales bacterium
GTGGTGCTCGATACCAACATTCTGATTTCCGCCCTCATGGTTCAAGCGGGACTCTCCGCCGCAATCTATCGCGCCTGGCAGGAGGGATACTTCACTCTCCTGACTTGCTCGGAGCATCTCAACGAACCGCGCGCCACACTGCGCAAACCAGCAATCGCAGCGCGCATCAAGCCGTACAAGGCCGGCGGATTGGTCAACGAACTGAAAGAACTTGCCGAGATCATCGGCTCGCTGCCACGCGTTAAACGCTCACCCGACCCCACGGACGATTTTCTGTTGGGTCTGTCTGAAGCGGGCAAGGCTGATCTGGTTACGGGCGACAAGGGTTTACTTTCTCTTGGGCGCCACAAGACCACGCGGATCGTCTCCCCGCGCGAATTCGCCCCGTTGTTTGCTTGAACCAGGCAGACTTGCTGACGCAGCAGCCACCGATATTATCCTTCCCTAAAGTATAATCAGGAGAAGCGCGATGCACATTACCAATTTGCGCAAGGTCGGCGGTTCGGTCATGCTGGCCGTCCGACCCACCCTGCTCCATATCCTGCACTTGCAGCCTGGCGCCAAGGTCGGCATCGCGGTTGAAGGCGGCCGTCTCGTTGTAGAGCCGCAGCAGCGGCGCCCGTATACGTTGGACGAACTGCTCGCCCAGTGCGATCCCAACGCGCCCCGCTCCAAGGAAGAACAGGAATGGTTCGATAGTAAGCCCGTGGGCGGCGAGCTCATCTGAAGTGACCTGCCGACTTTATGCTACAGCGCTTCCTCGATCCCGCCATCCTCGCCAGCATCTCCAGCCTCGATCTGGTCGCCAAGACCGTGGTCGATGGCTTCGTCGCCGGCCTGCACCGCTCTCCCGACTTTGGTTTCAGCCAGGAGTTCGCCGAATACCAGGCCTATAGCCCCGGCGACGATCTTCGCCACGTCGATTGGAACGTTTACGCACGCACCGAGCGGATGTATCTGAAGCGCTATCGCGGCGAAACCAACAGCTTGCTGACGATCCTGCTCGACGCCAGCAACTCCATGCAGTTTGGCTCCCACAGCGTCAACAAGATGGATTACGCACGCTACCTCGCCGCGTCGCTCTTCTATCTGGCCATCCACGGCCAGCGCGATGCCGCCGGCCTGATCACCTTCGACGACGAGATCCGCAACTATATCCGCCCCTCCACGCGCCAGGGCCAGTTGCATCGTCTGTTGGCCGGCCTGGAGCAGGCCGAAGCGCGCGCCCGCACCGATTTCTCCAAGCCCATGCGCTACTTCCAGGAGTTCCTGCATCGTCGCGGGATGGTGCTGATCGTCTCCGACTTCTGGGAGTCGCCCAAGAGCATCATCAGCACCATCGAGCCGCTGCGATACCGCGGCAACGAGGTGGTCCTGTTCCACGTCCTCGACCCCGAGGATATCCATCCCAAGTTGCACGGCCCCTCCATCCTGGTCGACATGGAGAGCGAGGCGCAGCTCGAAGTCACCCCCGATTACACCAAACATGAGTATCGGGAAAAAGTCGAGGCGCATCTTGCCGATCTGCGCGATCGTACCCAGGCGGCGGGCATGGGCTACTACCGGCTCATCACCGACCGGCCGCTCGACGAGGCCCTGCGCGAATACCTCACCCTGCGCGGAGGCCGCAATTAAATGGGACTCTTCGCGCCCTGGTTCCTGGCCGGCCTGGCGGGGCTTGCGCTTCCGGTCTACTTGCATCTGTTGAAGCGCCAAACCCGCCAGCCGAAGCGGGTGAGCTCGCTGATGCTCTATGAGTCGCGCACCCAAAGCTCCACGCGTCATCGCCGCCTCCGCTATTTCCTCCTGCTCTCACTGCGGCTCCTGGTGCTGCTGCTGTTGATTCTGACTTTCGCCAACCCCTTCGTCAACCGCGACGCGGCCGCCCTCGCCAGCAACCGGCTGGTTCTGCTCGTCATCGACAACTCCTTCAGCATGCGTGCCGGAACCCGTCTGGCCGACGCCAAGGAGGCGGCCATGAGCGTCCTCGGCGGAAAGGGCGCCGCCCGCGCCCAGGTGGCGGCCTTCGGCTCGCAGTTGCGGCTCATGACCCAGCCCATCGAGGACCAGGCGGCGTTGCGCGCCGCCGTGCAGTCTATTCAACCCGGCGATGGCCACGGCAACTTCGCCGAGTTGTCGCGCGCCGTGCGGGCCATGGGCGAATCGGTCCGTACTCCCATCGAGTTTCACGTGTTCAGCGACATGCAGCGCGGTAACCTGGCCGCCACCTTCTCCGACATGGCGCTGCCCGCCAACGCCACCCTGGTGACCCATGCCGTGGTCACCAAGGCCCAACCCAACTGGACCGTCGAATCGGTGGATGCCCCTGGACAAGTCTGGGGCAAGGACGCCAAGCCGGTCCACGTACAAGCCGTGATAGCCGGCTACGGCACCCCAGCCGCCCAACGCACCGTGTCACTCGTGGTCAATGGCAAAACCACCGCCACCAAGACCGTCGCAGTTCCCGCCAACGGACGGGCCAGCATCGACTTCCCTGCCCTGGAGGTGCCCTACGGCTTCAGCCGCTGCGAGGTCAAGATCGACTCCTCCGACGCCTTCCCTGCCGACGACCTCCGCCGCTTTGCCGTCCAGCGTTCCGACCCGCAAAGAGCCTTGCTGATCCACAACTACGGCGACACCCGCTCGCCCTTCTACATCGGCGCAGCCCTCTCGGCGGCGGCGCAATCGGCCTTTATCCTGGAATCGATCAATGTCAGCGAGGCCGGAGATCGTAAGCCATCCAATTACGCCTTCATCGTTCTCTCCGATCTCAACTCGCTGCCGTCGCTTCTGGATAACGCGCTCACCGGCTACGTGCGCTCCGGCGGCAGTCTCCTCATCGCCGCCGGCACTTCCTCTGGCGCCCGCTCGCAGATCCCCATTTTCGGCGCGCACATCGTCGAGACCCGCGACTACAACCGCGTCCCCGATCGTTACATGACAGTCGGCTCCAGCGACTCCTCCTACCCCGCCGTCGCCAAGGCCGGCGGCTGGCCAGGCGTGAAGTTCTTCTACGCGCTCAATGTCGACCCCGGCGACGCTCGCGTCATTGTTCGCCTCAGCGACCAGACGCCCCTCCTGCTGGAGAAACGCATCGGCGAGGGCCGCGTGGTGCTGCTCACCTCAGGCCTCGACAACCTCACCAACGATTTCCCCTTGCAACCCGCCTTTGTCCCCTTCATCGAGCAGACCGCCCGCTATCTGGCAGGCAGCGAACGCCAGGGCGGCGCCCGTCCGGTGGACGCCTTCCTGGAGCTCCGCAATGCCAAGGAACGGGCGCAAGGCGTAGAGGTCACCGACCCCGAGGGAAACCGCCCGCTCACCCTGGGCGAAGCCGCCTCCGCTCAGTCGTTCCAGCTCACTGAGGCAGGGTATTACCAGCTCCGCCTCGCCAACGGCCGACAGGACGAAGTCGGCGTCAACCCCGACCCCAAGGAATCGAACCTGGACGTGATCCCCGACGATGTCTTGTCCTTATGGCAGGGCAAAGGCGGCCAATCTTCGCAAGGCACGTCGTCGACGCCCGGTCCGGCCACGCCCCACAAGACGCCGCAAACTCTCTGGTGGTACGTGATGCTGCTGATGTTCGCGTCCGCGATTGCCGAATCGGTGCTCGCCAGCCGCTACTTGGGCACCCAGCGCGAGGAATAGCTCCGTGGCGCGGACACTCGTGTCTGCCGCGTCGAGACTCGTCTCGACGCATTTCGCCTTGCCACCAAGTCCGATGACAAAGGGGGGGCGACTCTTGGCTTCCACCTGTCAACTCTTACATTAGACTCGGCCCTGGCTCGCTCCGCCTGGGAGCCGTCACCCATCATCGGCAGGCAGGTTAGTGAGGCAGACTTTCCAGATCCGCCAGATCCTTCATCCGCCCGCTGGCCGCCTTGTTTTCCCGCAGACGAGCCAGACTGATCACGGGAACCACCATCCCCTCAAACTGAATTATCTCCTTCTCGGCGTAACACGATTCGAACTCAACTCCCGAAATGGAAGTGAGAATCTCAATGCGAATGGGTGGAACTCCCATGCGAAGAACGTTATTCCGGGCAAGAAACAGGTCGGAGGTTACCCCTGCCCCGGCGAACCCAAACTCACTCAGTGCTTGCACGATGTTGGCGGCGTTCTCCCCACTGATTTTGACCCAAATATCGAGATCGTTGGTGGCTCTGACATGACCGTAAATCCCGACTGCGTACCAGCCAATCAACAGGTATTCAACGTGTTTCGAGTTGAGCGACTTCAAGAATTCTCTGAAGTCCCTCGCTAGCACTGGTGTAGCCATAGAAGGTCCTTCGCAAAAGCTCCAGGGCCCGCAGTCGCTCCTCGACTGGCCGGGACAGCCAGTACGCAACGGCGTCGTCCGGATCGGTCAAGCGCGCAACGGAAAACTGCGCGCGGTCCAGCCGGATTTCCTCGACCCCATCTTCAGACGCCATACCCATAACGTTAGTCTACCGCCGAATCGAGCACGCGCCTCAGGGACCCATGTTGCTGGGGTGCTCGCTTTCCGCCTTTTCCGAGTCGGCGCTAGGAAGTGGCAGCCAGCCGATACTCCCGGAACCATTCAGAAGAAGCGTAACGCGAGAGGCGCCAACGCCCCCCGTGTGGCATGCGATGCAGCGTCACGCGATTCTGCGCTTCCCACGTGGGGTTGTGGCTGCCTGGACCATGAGACGCAGGCCGCAAGCCTCCAATACCGACGCCAGGCTCTCCAACGATGGATTGCCCGATTTTGAGAGCATTCGATACAGGCTCTCGCGGTTTAGGTGGGTACTGTTAGACAACGCCCGGATGCCGCCCCGTGCGTCGGCCACATCGCGCAGAGCCATCAGGAAAACCCGAGGGTCTTCGTCCTCCAGGCAGGCGTTGAGATAATGGACTGCGTCCTCAGGATTCCGAAGAGACACCAAAAGGCTCTCACGGTAGGATTCGGTCTCAACCGGCGTTCTTGGCATCCAAATACTCCCTCCAATATTGCTGCGCTATCAGTATGTCCCTCGCCTGACTTCTCTTGTCTCCGCCACAAAGCAGGATCACCACAAACGAACCTTCCCGTCCGAAGTAGACCCGATAACCAGGGCCGAAATCGATTCGCAATTCCTCGACACCGCCGCCAACGCCTTTGCAGTCTCCGAAGTTGCCCAACCGGATACGATTTAGACGGGCGCGCACGATGCCACCCGCCCGAGCATCCTTCAACAAGTGAAGCCAGGCCGAGAAAGGAGTCGAGCGACCCGACGATAAAGGCGGATCTCGATTCCGGCCACATCCTCACAGTAGCCTATAGGCTACTGATCGTCAACACCGGCGGCAGGAACTCGCTTCCCTGTTTGCCAATTCCCCCGAATGGCCCTTCCTTACAATATCCGCATCCCCTCATCCGTCTACCACAATAGGTGAAGGCAGTGGCGAGCCTCGAACAGATGGCACTCGAACAGGACCAGCGGATCTCCGACGTGCTCAGGCGGGAGCAGTCCCGCCTGAGCAACTTCATCCGCCGGCGCGTGC
>PMTT01000225.1 GCA_003167275.1 Bryobacterales bacterium
CACGACCGGCGGCGTCGCGGGCAGGGGCTTGGCCTCGATCAACTCCCCAGTCAGCGTGCCGGGCTCCTCGCTTAGCAGGACGGACAGCCTGTGAATGCTCATCTGCAGGGCCGATTCCAACGCGGGCACCATCGCCTCGGTCGCCGCTAGTTGCGAGGCTTGACGCTCCACATCCAGTTCGGTGCCGAGCCCGGCCTCGGCGCGCACTTTCGTCAGGTCGAGCGAGTCGGCCTGCAGCTTGATGTTGCTCGTGGCGATTTCGAGCCGCCGCTGGGCGCCACGCAGTTCGCTATAGTTGCGGGCCACCTCCGCCAGCAGACTGACGAGCGTATCGCGCCGGGCTTCTTCGGTGGCCGCGGCATCGGCCGTCGCGGCCTCCAGCGCATGGCGCTTGCCGCCGAAGAAGTCGATCTCCCAGCTTGCATCGAAGCCTTGCTGGAAGATGTTGGTCTCGAAGGGCGCCAGCAAGGACGATTGGCTGCCGGCGTTCGGCCGGAAGATGCCCTGGGTCAATCCACCGCGGACGCGCTGCTGCGATTCGCTGGCGTCCATCGAGGGCAACAGGCCAGCCCGCGCCACACCGCGCGCCGCCCTGGCTTCCACGAGACGGGACGCAGCTATTTTGAGGTCGAGGTTGGTGCGCACGGCCCGCTCGATCAGCGAGTCCAGTTCTGAGTCGTGAAAGCTACGCCACCACTGCTCCACCGCCGGATCCGCGACGGCGCCGGCGGCCTGCGAGTGAAACTGCGGCGGGACGATTACCGACGTTGACGCGCTCCAGGCAAACGGCGCGCTCGACAACCAGGCGCCCGCAAGAATCAGAGACAGCATTCGTTTCATTTCTGGCCTCCCGCATCGATGAAGACATCCAGTTGCTGGCCCGCGTAGACACGCGCTCCACGATCCAAGGCAAAGATCACCTGCAGCACCCGCGTGTCCACGCGTTCGGTGCTGTCGCCTGTCAGATTGCGCTTGGGAATCACGTAGGGTTCCACGCGAACGAAGTGGAGCGGCAGGCGTTCGCCGCTGTTGCCGCGCACGGTGCCGGTGGCGATGGCGCCAGACTTCACGCGCCACGCGTCCTGCTCGTCGATATCGGCGCGCACGTTGAGGCGGGCGGTGGCGCCCATCAGGATCAGCGGCTGCGCCAGCGGCCCGGCTTGGGCGTATTCGCCGGGATGCACCTTGCATTGCAGGATCTCGCCATCGATCGGCGCGGTCACTACCAGACGGGCGAGGTCGGCCTCCACGCGCTCCACCTGGCGGTGGGCCTCTTCGACTTCGGCGCGGGCGACGTCCAGGTCCGGCTTCCATGTGCCCGCCTTTAGGAGGGCCAGTTCGGCTTTGGCGCCGTCCAGGCGGGCTTCCGCGGCTTTCACCGCCAGGCGTCGGCGTTGCAGATCCTCGTCGCGAATGGCGCGCTTGTCGCGGACGCTCTCGATGAGGTTGAGTTGCACCGCGGCGTCCTGGTAAAGTTGCTCGGACTCGCGGACCTTGGCTTCGGCGGGCGGCAGATCTTCGGGCCTGGGCGACATGGCGAGTTTGCCGAAGCGGCTTTCGGACAGGGCCAGCGAACTCTGGCGCAAGGCCAGTTCCGCTTGGAGGTCGCGGTCGTCCAGCGAGAAGAGGCGCGCGCCCTTTCGCACGTGGTCACCCGCCTTGACATCGACGCGGGTGACCAGGCCGGGCACCGGAAGGCTGATGGCGATGTTCTCCGACTCGGCTTCCGCGAGGCCCACGGCGCCCACCTGACTGGTGTAGACGGCCGAAGGAGGCGCGGCCGGCGGCGTCAGCTTGGCATGGACCGGCTGCGAGCGAACGATTTTGACAACGGCGAACGTCAAGGCGAGCGCCGCGAATAGGGGCAGTCCGTATTTAATCATTGGTTGACTCCTGCAAAACTAGGCTGGGCTGCCGCGGCCTTCATTCTGACTTCTGGCTCCTGGCTTCTGCCTTCCTGCTGTGTCTCGACAATTCGGCCGTCGTCCATGTGGGCGATGCGGTCGGCAAACTGAAATACCCGGCTGTCGTGCGTGACTACGACTACGGCGCGGTCGGAGCGGACCGCCACGTTGGTGAGCAGTTCCATCACGGCGTTGCCGGTTTCGTGGTCCAGGGCGGAGGTCGGCTCATCGCAGACCACCAGGCGCGGCTCGTGGACCAGGGCGCGTGCCAGCGCCACGCGCTGCTGTTGGCCGCCGGAGAGTTGCGAGGGTAGGGCATGGAGCCGCTCGCCGAGTCCCAACTGGCTGAGCAGGTCGGAGGCGGCGGCCACTGCCCTCTTCTTCGGGATGCCCGCGGCCAGCAGAGGCACGGCGGCATTCTCCGCGACGGTCAGGGCCGGCAGCAGGTTGTACTGCTGAAAGACGAAGCCGATATTGCGGCGGCGAAACTGCACGGCCTCGGTGCCGGACATGCGACTGGCGTCCTCGCCGAGCACCATCACGGCTCCGCTGGTGGCGTTCAAGAGCCCAGCCACCACGGAAAGCAGCGTGGTCTTGCCGCAGCCGCTGGGGCCCACCAACAGCGTCATCTCGCCAAACGCCACATCCAGATCGACGCCGCGGAGCACACGTACCTGGTTCTCGCCGGCGCCGAAGTCTTTGGTTAACCGGCGGCAGACTACCGCCGGATGAGTCATGGTTTGCACGTTCTGAGTCATTTGACAGCTCCTGTAACACGGGCAAGAATGCCCGCGCTAGCCGCGGAAGACTACGGCGGGTTCCAGCACCAATACGCGGCGGATGCTCATCAGGCTTGCGGCCATCACGATGAACAGCACCACCGCCCCCGTCCCGGCAGCGATCTGCCAGAACAACACAAATCCCCTCAGATCCAGATTGCCTTTGGTGATTTCGAAGAACGCCGCCGTCATGGCGATCCCGATGGAGTAGCCGATCAGGCCCACCATCAGCGCCTGCAGCAGGATCATCCCCGTGATCCGCCAGTTGGTGACGCCGATCGCCTTGAGGGCGCCGAACTGCTTCAGGTTTTCCAGCGTGAAGATATAAAAGGTCTGGCCGGCGACGATGGTGCCCACCACCAGTGCGATCGCGATGGTGATTCCGAAATTCACGGGGATGCCCGTGTGCGCGATGTAATAACGGATGGTCTGCCAGCCAAATTGCTTGCCGGTGGCCGCGTGCAGGCCGGTGGCAGCGTCGATGCGGCGGCAGAGTTCGTCATCGCTCAACCCCGGCTGAGCCTTGGCCAACACGAAGGACAACAGGTTGCGCTCACGGCCGACGTAAGTCATCGCGTTGCTGTAGCGCGCATAGAAGATCGGCAGATTCTGGAACGGCGCCGACGAATTGAAGATGCCCTGGATGGTGACGCGGCGGTCGTTCAGTTCCAGCGTCTTACCCAGCACGTACGGCTGCTGGGGGAAAAAGAACTCGTACCCCACGCGATCGACCAGTACGGAGTCCGGTTTACGCAGATCTTCAGGGGAACCCAGCACCATATCGCGCGGCGCTCCGACCAGTGAGGCGTCGTCCACGCCCATCATGATCACTACGCGGAAGTTGCCGTCGAAAGCCTTGGCGCGCGGCAAGCCCTTGAAGAGCGGGACGGCCCATTCCACACCGGGGACGCTACGCACGCGGTAGACATCGTCATCGGTGAGCGCCTTCACTTCGTCGAAGTACTGCGTCTTCTGGTCCATCACCCAGATGTTGGCGTCCTGGACGTCCTTGATCTGGCTGGTGGTGCGATCCATGATCCCGGCGAAGATGGTGCTTTGGTGCGACATCAGAAACGTGGAGAAGGCCACGGCGAAGATGAGGCCCAGGTATTTGGCGCGGTCGCCAATAAGCATTTGGACTGCGACGAAATTCATTTTTCCACTCCCTCCCTGAACCATGTCTATTCGATGAACAATGTTCATTAGCGACGCAAAAAAAATTGTTACTTCTCCGGTTTCCGGCGCACGCCCTCAATCAGCGTGTGGACCATGCGGTCAATCAGACGATTCTGCTCGACAAACGGGAAACCGGTGCAGGTGATCAGCACGGACGTCAGGCCATGGATGCCAGCCCACAGGGTCTGCGCCAGTTCATCGGTGTCGTCGGAAACCAAAGCGTCGGCATCGACGCACTCCTGCACGCCCTTACGCAGACACGCGAAGGCCTTCGTACCCGCGTTCTGAAACACCGACCCGGCCTCATGATGTACTTTCGCTTGTATGAACGTGACGATGTAATGATTGGGGTTATCTAACCCAAACTGGATGTAGATTCGCAACCCCCGCCGCAGTTTGTCGAGCGGGGCTGTGGTATCGTGCTCGATGGCCTGCATCCGCACAATCAGCTTGGCAAAGGTCTCTTCGCAGATGCGGTCCAGGATCTCGGCCTTGTCGCGGAAGTAGAGGTAGATGGTGCCCGGAGCGTACTCCACTTTATCCGCAATCTTGCGAATGGAGACGCTCTCGTAGCCTTCCTTGACGAACAGCGTACGCGCGGCATCCAAGATCTCTTCCCGGAGCCCTTCCTTCTCCCGCGCGCGCCTTTGTTTGCTCCCCATAGCAGCTTCGATAATGAACACTGTTCATTATAAG
>PMTT01000398.1 GCA_003167275.1 Bryobacterales bacterium
CCCTGGTTGACCGCCTGTTTCAGTTCTACGTCGGCGTATTGGGCACCCTCAGTGCCCAGGTCGCGGACGGTTGTGAAGCCGGCCATCAGGGTGGCCCGCAAGTGATTCACGGCGCGCGCCACGCGGAGCGCCAGTCCTTCGTGCACCACCTGGTCGTTCCACGACGTCTCGTTGTAGGCATGCAGCAGGATGTGCGAGTGGCCTTCCACCAGGCCGGGCATCAACGTAGTACCGGGTAAGTCCACGACCTTGGCATTCGCGGCGTCGATACTGGCGGCCGGACCGGCGGCCTCAATGCGGCCACCTTGGACCCGCACTGCCCAGCCTTCATGCAGGGCTTCCCCATCGAAGACGCGCGCCGGCTTGAGGACGGTGGACTCGCCGGAAGCGCGAGCCCCCCGCTGGGCCGTGGCCGGGCCCCCGATGAGGGCGAGGAGAAGACAGGTTACTAGCGGACGGTGCTTGGGCATAGGTGGATCTCGTCGCTGGGCTATTTCTCGCTGAGCCGGGCGCTTTTCAGAACTCGACGCCCTTGTCGAAAGTCACAATGGACTCGGCTTCGAACTTGCGGTAATCGCGGAAGACGATCACGTTGCGGCTGCAGGTTCCACTGCCGCGCATGCAGCCGATATTCTCGCTGGTGGCCGGCAGCAGGTAGGTGCGCTGATCGATCTTCGCGTAGGCGTATTCCACCACGGACTCCGCCTTGTTCAGAGGGAAGTCCTGCGGGATGGAAGAGGTACTTTGCTCGATGCGCAGGACGCGCCGGGTCTCCTTGTCGACCCAGATGGCGCCGTTGTACGCCGGGTTGTAGCGGCGGTCGTCGGGCGAGACCATCGTCCAGTGGGAAGTGGCCTGCGCCACCGTATAGTCGTAAACCACGGCCGACCGCCCCGCGATCTTGTCATCCCCGCGGCGGCGCTTGAACTGCGCGTTGGTAATCGGGGAGAGCACGTCCTCGAGAGTCGTGGAGAACTCACCGGTAGTCCAGGTGCCCGAGCGCTCGGGAGGCCGATTGGCGGGTATGCCGTTGATCTGCAGGTTGCGATAATCTTCCTTCCCGTTGACACAGGCGACGTCCGCCGTGACCACGTCGATGGTCTGCCAGCTCACCGGAAAGCCGGTGCTGAAGTAGCGGGTGGTGGCCTGCTTCACCAGGAAGTTCGGGAGAGTGGCGGTGAAAGTGGAGGCAGCCGCACGGGCTTCGGCGAGGATCTGGGCGTCGGTGAGGTTCGCGATCGAAACGGAGGACGGAGTGGGGCCGGAAGCGGAATCGGCATCGGAAGATGGTGCGGAGGCAGAAGACGGAGCGGAGCCCCTATCGGCGGGCGCATCGGGGCGGGAAGGTGGCGCCGGTTGGGATTCCGGCCTCGACGGTTCGGCATCCGGCCCAGGTTCGGAAGTGCCTTTATCCCGCGTGGTAAGCGTCTTCGGTTTGCCGAAATCTTCAGTGCGNNGAGGGAGTTCCGGACCGCAGCAGAACTACGCGCAAGGCCGTCTCGACATCGTCGGGATTGACCGAAACGGTGAGTTGGTCGCCGGGATGGATTAGGGAATCGCGGATCGCCTCGCCTTCCTTGTTGCGGAACTGGGTCTTCGCCAACAGGCGAAAGCGCAGGACGCGCTGGTGGGCGGCTTGCAATAGCAGGTCCTTCTCGCCCAATTTGCGAAGGGTGCCATCCACGGAGGCGAGCGTGGCCTTGACGTCGTCACTCTTCTCTTTCGGCGCCTTCTTGCCGGGAAGCTTCACTTCGGGTACGGGCAGCCCGACGGGGATTCCCCCTGGCAACCGGGTGGGATAGGTATTGGGCGGATATTGACCGGGGGGATACGTCCCTGGAGGATATTGACCAGGAGGATACTGACCGCCAGGCGGGTATTGACCGCCGGGAGGATACGTGGTGGGCGGGTACTGACCGGGATAGGTTTGCGCCGCTGCCAACACTCCGAACATTAGCAAGACCGCAACCAGCGGGAAGGCCCGAACAGAGGGGTGCCGCATCACAGGAAGGTCTCCTTCAGTAGCAATTCTATACGCTTTTGAGCTCGAATGTGGAGATTGGGCCGAAAACAAGTAGTCAGGCTTTGCCATTATAGTGAGGGAGGACGATGCTCACCCGGTTTAAGGTCTCCGGCTTCAAGAATCTGCTGGACCTCGACGCGCGTTTTGGACCATTCACTTGCATCATAGGCCCCAACGGCATCGGCAAATCCAACCTCTTTGACGCCATCCACTTTCTCAGCCTGCTGGCCGACCGCCCACTCATGGATGCGGCAGCGGCAGTGCGCGACTCGGGACGAAAGGCTCGGGACATCCTGGGCCTCTTCTATCGGAGCGGCGACTACGTTGCCCCCCAGATGGATTTTGAAATGGAGTTGCTCGTGCCCCAGACGGCAGAGGACGACTTCGGCCAAACTGCGAAAGCGACCATCACGATGCTTCGGTACAGCCTGTCCATAGGGCATCGCGACGGGAACGGTGGCGCTTTGGTCGACCAACTCGTTCTTCTGAAGGAGGAGCTTACGCACATCCCACTGGGGCAAGCCGGTGCGTCATTGTTGTTTCCTCATAGCACGGAGTGGCGCGATTCCGTGGTGAAAGGCGTGCGCCGCGCTCCTCACTTCATCTCAACCAACCCTGCCACACGGACGGTAAAGGTCCATCAGGATGGAGGGAGCCGTGGCAGGCCGCTCAGTTACCAGTCCGACAGTCTCAAGCGAACCGTTCTCGCTGCTTCCAATGCAGCCGAGAGCCCTACCATCCTGGTGCTTCGCCGGGAAATGCAGTCCTGGCTTCAGTTGCAACTGGAGCCGTCCTCGCTCCGGCGAGCTGATGAATTCACGGATTCACCCTACCTGACCGCTCAAGGCGACCATCTTGCTGCCACCCTGGATCGTCTGGCCCGGATGGAACCGGACCGTCCGGGCGCGTTGTGCTCTGCACTCGCGAACCGGCTTGCCGAACTGGTCGGCGGTGTTCGAGACGTCTACGCTGAAAGAGACTCCGCTCGCGAACTGATCAGCACGTACATGACGTTCGCCGACGGCACCCCCCACCCGGCGAGTTCGCTTTCGGATGGGACCTTGCGCTTCCTGGCTCTGGCGATCCTGGAGCAGGATCCGGAGTTTCGCGGGTTGCTCTGCCTGGAGGAGCCGGAAAACGGTATTCACCCCGAACAGATGCCTGCCATGATTCGCCTGCTGACCGACCTCGCGATGGATGCCGAGCATCCTGCCGGACCCGACAACCCACTGCGACAGGTCATCGTCAACACTCACTCTTCGACCTGTGCCGCCGAGGTGCCGGAGGATTCCCTGCTTTCCGCGGAGCCGACCCACGTGGAGCGCACCGGCATTCTCCTGCCGACCTTGAGGCTCTCAGCAGTGGATGGAACGTGGCGAACCAAGAGCGGTGTGAGACCCATCAAGAGGGGCACGCTCCTCCAGTATCTGAACCCTGTGCCTCGTGCTACCCAGGGTCGCGGGAGGGTTGCCGACAGCGATGAGGCGCAGATGGAAATGGACTTCGTGAAATAGTCTGTGACCTCCCTGGATTGCACCCTCGTGAGCGACGGGAGTTCCGACCGCGCTCTCATTCCCGTTCTGGAATGGCTCCTCCGAACACATGGCGTCTATTCCGCGGAAAGGATCGAATGGTACGACCCTTCCCGGTTCAAGCGTCCTCCAAAGTCGTTGTCGGAACGGATCGGCCACGCGGTGGAGAACTACCCGTGCGACCTGCTGTTCATCCACCGGGATGCTGAGGACGTCGGGCTCAGCCGGAGAGTAGCCGAGATTCGGACGGCTTTGGGTGTCGATTCATCCAGAAAGGTGCCAGCCGTGCTCGTGATCCCGGTTCGCATGATGGAAGCCTGGCTGCTTTTCGATGAAGCGTGCATTCGCCAAGCCGCGGGCTGTCCACGGGGGAATACTCCGCTCGATCTTCCGAAACTAACAAGCTGCGAGGATCTTGCGGACCCGAAAGAACGGCTCCATCAATACCTGCGCGCTGCCACGGAAAAACGTGGCCGCCACCTGAAGAAGTTCAACGTGGATTCGGCGATCCACCGCGTGGCGGAGTTGATTCCGGATTTCTCGCCGCTGCGAAAGCTGCCGGCTTTCCAACGGCTCGAAGGCGAACTTCAGGATGTTTTGAGGGCCAACCACTGGGCCTGAGGAGTGGGCACACGATCAGCCGGGTATTAGCGGAAAGGGCAAGAAAACTCGCGTGAACAAGGACACCATCGCATTCCGGCAGGAGAACCACCTGATCCACAGCGTCGTATTCAGTAAAGATCGAGCTATGCAGCTCGACGGGCTGTTGCAGTCCATGAGCAAGTACGCACCGCAGTTGAAGAGTGTCGTCGTGATTTACGCCGCTACAACCGCTGATTCGTCGCGTGCATACGACGTACTGGCGTCAGAGCAACCGGGCGTGCTCGTCCCGGAGACGCGTGACTTCCGACGTGATGTGGTGGCTGCGATAAACCAGAATCATCTGAATCTGCCGCTAACCATGATGTTAGTGGATGATGACCTGTTCTATCGCCCTCTTCCTGAGTTCGATTTGGAGCCGAATACGACGTTTGCAACACGGCTGGGTCACAATTGCACCTATCACTACATGTCCAACTCACCTCAAGTGGTTCCGCGTGGTCTGTGTGGAGACGGAGGCGGTGGAGATTTTGACTATCCGGCATCTCTGGACGGGCAGGTTTACCGGACGAGTGAGCTGCTGCCCCTGCTTCGAGAGTGTAGGTATGCCAACCCGAACGAGTTGGAAGACGCGCTGTGGCGGAGCTTTAAAGCGCGCTTGTTGTTCGCAAAGCATAGCTGTCTGGTCGGCATTCCACACAACAGTGTCGGCACTTATCAGTCCAACAGACATGCTGGGGGAAGCGCCGCGGAATTGACAAAGCTGTACTTGAAGGGCTGGAGGATGGACTTGGACAGCATGGACTTTTCTGCGGTGATCGGGGCGCATCAGGAGATTCCTTACAAGTGGAGAAGAGCATGATACTTCCACGGCTTAGTGCCAACGGGTGCCAACGGAGAAGAGAAGAACAATTCGCCACGTGGCGCGGGCACTCGTGCCGGCACTCGTGCCTGCCGCGCCGAGACTAGACTCTGAACTCCTG
>PMTT01000778.1 GCA_003167275.1 Bryobacterales bacterium
AAGTAAGAACAACAAGTCAGAAGAAAAGCTGGCTAAAAAGCCTGTTTACCAGGAGAAATGAATTGGCAGCTATTACCTCAGCAAATGTCGCGAATGCGATTGTGAAACTGGTGGCGGCGGACGCATTGCCGGTGCTGGTCGGGAACCTCGTGATGGGGAACCTGGTGAATCGTAATTACGAGCCGGTGTTGGCACAAGCCGGTGACACAGTCAACGTACCGATTCCGCCTGTCATGGTGGCGAATAACATCATCGAAGGCGGTACGGTGCAAACCCAGAATCCGAGTCTGGGGAACGCGCAGATCGTGCTGAACACGCACGTGGAAGCGACCTTCCAGATCCCGGACGTAACCAAGATCCTGGCGGTTCCGGATCTGCTGAAGATCTACATGCAGCCCGCGGTGGCGGCTATCGCGCAGCGGGTGGAAACGGATCTTCTGAACCTGTATGCCGGTTTCACGGCGAATGCCCCGGTGGGGACGCCGGGAACGACGATCACCGAGGACGTGATCGACCAGGCGGAAACCGCCCTGTTCCTGTCGAAGCTACCGTCGACCGAGCAGAAATTCATCGTGGTAGACGCGGCGACCTATTCGGCATGGCGCCAGATCCCACGGTTCAGCGAATTCCAGACCGCCGGCGACGCCGGTCTGCGGGCGATTGTGGACGGTACGATCGGGAAGGTGAAGGACTTCTTCGTGTTCCGTTCGCAGTTCGTGCCGAAGACGGGNNCTGGTGATCCGGCGGCTGCCGCAACCGCTTCCGGGGACTGGGGCGATCGCGGAATATGCCGAGTTGGGCAACTTCGGCATGCGGGTAGTGATGAGCTATCAGCCAAACACGCTGGCACAACAGTTCACGGTGGATGTGCTCTATGGCTGCGCCGTGCTGCGGAACTCGGCTGGAGTGCAGGTAAACACGTAGGAGCGTCGGGATGGAAGGTGCGCGCTGGGGGTGGCCTGGCGCGCACCGAGGGGCGGCGACTTGGGGGGAAGGCATGAACGCTTTCGGGCAACCAAACAAGCGGACGCTCTTTGTTGTGGGGGCAGGCGGAGCAAAAGAGGCCGGCTAAAGCCGGCTGACAGACGACAAAAAACGATCGTCTGTCCTACTAAAGGAGAAACAGAAAATGGATTTGCAGCTTTATTACCAGAAGATTCGTGATTTCGCAGAGACGATCGAAGATGCGTTTCCGGTGGTCGTCAGCATGGAAACGGCCGATGGAGGCAAGGGCGGCATACTCACTGAAGTCGCAAAGAGACTCGCGGCGAAACTGGTGGTGGAGGGCGTGGCTCGCATCGCTCAGCACGAAGAAGCGGAGGCATTCCGGCGAGAGCAGGCTGAGGCGAAACGCTTATCGGACCAGGCGGTGGCGGCAGCCAAGGTTCAGTTGGCGGTGCTGTCTACCGACGATTTGAACCGGCTGAAGGGCATCACGCTGTAGGAGGACGAGGCGACAACATGGCTCTGTTCACCGACGGTCCCGTTGCCAGCATCGATGAGATGGCCGCACGGGACTCGCAGTTACTCACCGTGGCGAGCGTCGAGGGAATCGACGTGACGCAGAAACTATGGTTGGCGCAAGACGAGATCGCGCTGGAACTGGGCACGCTGCTCGCGAGCTTGAGTTATGTAGGCCAGTTATTCTGGATCCCGCCCCAACCGAACATCGAGAGCGTGGTGGTGACGCCGGCGTTAAAGCTGTGGCACACGCTGCGCACTCTGGAACTAGTCTACAGCGACGCGTACAACAACCAGATAAACGACCGGTACGCGGGGAAGCGCGACCAATTCCGCGAGATGGCGAGATCCGCGTACGACAAACTGGTAGACACGGGAATCGGAATCGCCTCCTTCCCGGTAAAGAAGGCCGCGGCTCCGGAGGTCACGACGACGGTGGCGGCGCCGCCGGGTGTCCCGTTTGCGGACGGGACTTACTATGTCACCATGGCATGGACTAACAGCCAAGGTGAGGAGGGGGCCTGCGCCGTCCCTGCAGCCATCACCACATCCGCGTGTACTCTGGCGGTCCAGCCAGGAACTGCGCCCCCGAATGCGACCGGGTGGAACGTTTACCTGGGCACGGGTCCGGATAACATGTCGCTGCAAAACGATGTACCCATCGCGGCCGGCCAGACGTGGCTTCAACCGGGGACGATGGCGGCAGGACGAGCACCCGGACGGGGACAATCGCCTACCTATGTGAAACCGGTGCCGCGGATGATACAGAGGGGCTAGATGACAAGAACGATCGGGAGTGCAGTAACAGTTAAGGTGATCCAGAGGATCACCGGGCCAAGCGGAGTGAATTCCGGTCTGGCGGCGCTCACACAAGGAGAGACGGCGCCGGCGAATCCCCTGGATACGGGGCAGGTACGCTCGCAGAATGTGGCGGCAGATGTGGCCGAGCGGAGCACAACGGTTCAGTACCCCGCGGTGAATGTGTACTGCGAAAAGATTGTGAATTCGCTTCAGGAGAAGTTCCGGACGTTCTCCGGCAGCGTGCAGATGGCGATGGAACTGCGGCACTCCCAGGACCGGCTGGATGGACTACAGGACGCGTTGGAACTCTACACGGACGCGCTGACGCAGGTGCTCAACGGTGGCCGTGGCGATTGGGGCGACGGCATGTTTTATGGCGGCGCGTACGAGGTATCGTTCGGGCCCGTGAAAAAAGGTGGAAAGAATTTTATTCAGGTGGCGAAAGTCACCTTCGAGATTGGAGTAAGCAGGAGTTAGTATGTCTTACATTTCCTCAAACGCAAACCGGTTCTACACGGCGCTGGAGAGCTCGTACGGGCAGGTGGGATCGATCACGGCGCTCAACCGGATACCCGCTCTGAAGCTGACGGTTCAACAGCAGCTCGACGCAAAGGACCGCAAAGACAAGACCGGCAGCCGGACGTTCGCCGGACTGCCGACCGGCGGCAGGAAGCGCACCAACTTCGAGCTGCGTACCTACCTGACGAGCTGGGACAAGACTACGGCGGGTCCGGCATACGGGCCGCTGGTACAGGCAGCCTTGGGAGGGACGCCTCAACACTTCGCCGGCGGGACCGTTGCGTCCAGCACGAGCGCGGGCAGATTGGGCTTCAGCGCGCCGCACGGTCTCAGCGCCGGCCAGGCGATCTCATCGAGCGGAGAGATCCGGTTCGTGGCAGCCATTGTAGATGCGAATAATGTACAACTGAACGCGCCGTTCACGATTGTTCCGGCTACGGGCGCCACTCTGGGCGCCGCGATCACTTATGTTCCCGCGACAGTGTTGCCGAGTGCGAGCATCTTTGACTTTTGGGATCCCTCGACCGCGGTGCAACGGCTGCTGAGTGGGGCGGCGGTTGACCAGATGGCTATCGAGATCAACGGCGACTATCACGAAGTACACTTCAGCGGTCTAGCCCAGGACGTGGTGGACAGCAGCAGCTTCTCTTCCGGGAGCGCGGGACAGCTCCAAAGCTTTCCGGCGGAGCCAATGGTAGGGGGGTACGATTTCTCGGTGGTGCCGGGAAATCTGGGTCAGGCATGGCTGGGCACGTCGCCCAACCAGTTTCTCACGATTACGAGCGCATCAGTCCTGCTGAAGAACTCGGTGGATACGAGATCGCGGGAGTTCGGATCGAGCTTGCCACGAGCGATTGCCGCGGGCCAACGGCAGGTGACTGCATCGTTCGATCTGTACGGCATGGATGACAGTGCTACTACGAGTCTGTACCAGGCGGCCAGGCAGCGTTCGCCCATCAGTGTGATGTTTCAGTTGGGCGAAGCGGACGGGCAGGTGATGGGCGTGTACCTGAAGAGCGTGATTCCCGAAGTGCCGCAGTTCGACGATAGCGAGAATCGGCTGCAGTGGCGATTCAGTTCGTCAAGGGCGCAGGGGACGGTGGATGACGAAATGGTTGTGGCCTTCGGATGAGGGAGAGAACGGAGAAAAACGGAGCTTGACGCGGAGACGCGGGGACGCGGAAGAAAACGCGGAGGGCGCGGAAGAGGGTTGGGGAGCGCCTCCGCGCTGGAGAAATCCTGGGTACCGGGCCTGGGCTGCACCTGAAGGGCGTCTTGGTTCTGAAGGCACG
>PMTT01000911.1 GCA_003167275.1 Bryobacterales bacterium
CCAGGGGGTCCGCCCCACAACAAACCACACAGGCAGGAATGCCTGTGCCACAAACACCTTATCGAACATAGGATTCCAGGGCCCCATCGTAGGCGGATTTCAGAGCAGCGATTTCCCACGAGCCCAGCGTGATGGTGCGTTGCCGGATCTCGATTCCTTTCTCTATTGTAACCCCCAGGACGGGGGCCTCGACTTCGTACTTGTCGGCGATCGCACTCACCCGCTTGGCATTGGCCGTGGAGATGAGAATGCGCGACGGCGCTTCGTGGAAGGCCAGCACCTCGGGACGGAGATTGGAATCCAGCTCGATCTGCGCGCCGATCTCGGCCGGCCCGAAAGAACTTTCGGCCAGGGCAACAGCCAGGCCGCCATCACTCAGGTCATGCGCCGACTCGGCCAGTCCCTCCGCCAGGATCCTGCGAATGGCGTACTGCACGCGCTGTTCGTACTCCAGGTCGAGCAACGGTGGCAGACCCCAGAGCTGTTTGACGATTTCCTTGGCGTACTGGGTGCCTCCCAGCCGCACGTCGTCGCAGGCGCCGATGCCGCCCAGCAGCATCACCGCACGCCCGGCGTTCTTGAAGGGGATGGTGACTGGCGGGGCGGTTCTCAGCAGGCCGACAATTCCCAATACCGGCGTGGGGTAGATGCCTTCACCCAAGGTCTCGTTGTAAAGGCTCACGTTGCCACCGGTGATGGGTGTGTCGAAGAAGCGGCATGCATCCGCCATGCCTTCGATGGCTTCGACGAGCTGCGCCATGATCTCGGGGCGCTCCGGGTTGCCGAAATTCAAGCAGTTGGTGGCCGCCACCGGGCGCGCGCCCACCGTCGCCAGGTTGCGGCAGGCCTCGGCTACCGCCAGCATCGCGCCTTCGCGAGGCGAAAGGTAGCTGTAGCGGCCGTTGCCATCCAGCGACATCGCCACCGACGTTCCGGTTTCCTTGATTCGGATGATGGCGGCCTCGGCGCCCGGACCGGCTACCGTGTTGGTTCGGACCTGGTAGTCGTACTGCTGCCAGATCCAGCGCTTGGAGCAGATATCGGGAGCGGCGAGCAACGTAAGCAGAGCGTTTTGGACGTCGGGCTTGGGGAGGTCTGGGGTGGGCCGGATCGCAGCCGGGGCCGCGTTGTGGGGACGGTCGTAAAGGGGAGCTTCATCGGCCAGTTCCCGGTTGGGGATTTCGGCCACTACTTCGCCGTGATGTTTGACGCGCAGTTTGCCATCGGGCGTGACCACGCCGATCTCCACAGCTTCGAGGCCCCACTTGCGGAAGACGCTGAAGACCTCTTCTTCGCGGCCCTTGTCGGCCACCAGCAGCATGCGCTCCTGGCTCTCGGAGAGCATGATCTCGTAAGGGGTCATGCCGGTGGCGCGCTGGGGGACGCGGTCGAGCTCGATTTCGATGCCCACTTCGCCGCGGCTGCCCATTTCGCAAGTGGAGCAGGTCAGCCCCGCGGCGCCCATATCCTGGATGCCCACAATAGCGCCGGTTTGCATGGCCTCCAGGCAGGCTTCCAGCAGGAGCTTTTCCATGAACGGGTCGCCCACCTGCACGTTGGGGCGCTTCTGCTTGGACTCTTCGGTGAATTCGGCGCTGGCCATGGAGGCGCCGTGGATGCCGTCGCGGCCGGTGCGGGCGCCTACATAGATGACCGGATTGCCCACGCCCGCGGCTTTGGCGTAAAAGACATCTTCCTTCCGGCAGATGCCCAAGGCGAAGACGTTGACCAGCGGGTTGCCGTCGTAGCAGGGTTCGAAGAGGCACTCGCCGCCCACCGTAGGCACGCCGAAGCAGTTGCCGTAATGCGCGATTCCCGAGACTACCCCGGCCAGAACACGCCGGTTGCGCGCCCCCGTATTGGGGTCGTCGGGCCGGCCGAAGCGCAGCGAATCCAGCACCGCGATGGGCCGGGCGCCCATGGTGAAAATGTCGCGGAGGATGCCGCCGACCCCGGTGGCGGCGCCCTGGAACGGCTCGATGAAGCTGGGATGATTGTGGGATTCGATCTTGAAGGCGATGACGTAGCCGCCGCCGATATCGATGATGCCGGCGTTTTCGCCGGGCCCCTGGACCACCAGTTTGCCGCGAGTGGGCAGCTTCTTCAGGTGCAGGCGGGAGCTCTTATAGGAGCAGTGTTCGCTCCACATCACGCTGAAAATGCCGAGCTCGGTGTAGCTAGGCTCGCGGCCCAGGATGCCGACAATCTTGCCGTATTCGGCAGGGGTCAACTGATGCTGGGAGATGAGATCGGCGGTGATCATCGGCGTCCCGCCGGGGCGAAAGCGGGCCGCGAGGCCTGGACCACCCGGAGCATCGATTCGAAGACGATCAGGCCGTCGGTCGAACCCATCAGCGGCTCGGTGGCGCGTTCAGGATGCGGCATCATCCCCATGACGTTGCGCTCGCGGCTCAGGATCCCGGCGATATCGCGCAGGGAGCCATTGGGGTTGTCGAGGTAGCGGAAGGCGATGCGGTCCTCGGCCTGAAGTTCGTCGAGAGTGCGCTCGTCGGCGAAATAGCAGCCTTCGCCGTGGGCGATGGGCATGCGCAGGATCTCACCCCGGAACGCGGCGGAGGTGAAGGCGGAGTTAGCGGTTTCGGTGCGCAGGTGAACATCGCGGCAGACGAACTTGAGGCTCCGGTTGCGGATGAGCGCGCCGGGAAGCAGGCCGGCCTCCACCAGGATCTGGAAGCCGTTGCAGACACCCAGGACGAGGCCGCCATCGGCCGAAAACTCGCGGACGGCCTGCATGACGGGGGAGAATTTGGCGATGGCCCCGCAGCGGAGGTAGTCGCCATAAGCGAAGCCGCCGGGCAGGATGACGGCATCCACGTCGCCGAGGGAGCGGGAGTCGTGCCAGATGAACTCGGCCTGCTGCCCGAGGTTGGCCGAGACCGCGTAGAAGGCGTCGTGATCGCAATTGCTGCCCGGAAAAACAATGACACCAAATTTCATGGTTTATGTTTGGGGGAGACTGAGATCTATTTTATCAGAGAGGCGTGGGTTGGCTTTGGGCGGACTTAAGGGGGTGGGAACCTTCGCTAACCGCTCCCTCAGTTCAGAAGCCGGGAATTTGCCCGCAACGCCTGCAACCGCGGTCCCGTTACTCTACGGTAAGATTAGGTCAGGCGATATGCCAACAGCCGTAACAGAAACTCCGTCTCAAGCGGTCGTGCAAAATCCTCCCAGAAAGCGCTGGACGCGTTTCCGAGTGCGAGGTGATCGAGGCCACTGGTCTGTTCGAACAGGAGCACCTGGAGTTGATCGATGGGGAGCTGATCAGCAGAATGGGAAAGAAACGGCCGCACGTGAATGCCGTTTCGCGGGCATATGGGTGGTTGTTTCGGGTCTTTGACAGCCGATATGTCAATTGCCACGCGCCGATCGACGTCGCGCCTGAAGACAATCCCACGAATGAACCCGTTCCCGATCTGATCGTGCTCAAGCAGAGCTATACAGAGTTCACGACCACTACGCCGGGACCGGACGACTTGGAGCTAGTGATCGAGGTGGCTGACACGGAATTGGCGTTCGACCTCACCGTCAAGGCCGCGCTGTATGCCCGGGCTGGCATTGTGGAATATTGGGTACTGGATGTTTCGGGCCAGCGTTTGATCGTGCATCGCGATCCGCAGGACGGGCGATACCAGTCGATTGTGGCTTTCAGCGAGCAGGAAAGCGTCGCGCCTATGGCGGCTCCGGATTCGGCCTTTCCGGTCGTCCGCGCGTTTCCGTCTTAGTTGACGATTGCGCGCCGGTAACGACCGCCGCGCACAGGCCAAACGGCTGTCCCACCAATTCCCTGTGCGCCAAACCGTGTAAACGTGCGGCACAGAGGTCAGCAAATTCACACGCTAGCGACCGCGATGGCCTTGAAATCGTTGACCTGTAGGCTTGGCGCTTCGATTGCGTGGCGCAATTCAACGCCGCCGTGTGGTTGACCAAGGGTTTTTTGGGGATTCCAATGGGAAGAAGACTATGAGACGTTTACTCTTGCTGGCGCTCGGTGTAGTAACGGCATTGTGGGCGCAGTATCCACCGGAGACTCAGTGGCGCAGAATCCTGACGCCGCACTTTGAGGTAGTGTTCCCCCGTGAAATCGAGGCCGACGCGCAACGTGCCGCCAATACGCTGGAAACGCTCTATGGTCCCCTCACCGACTCGCTCGGAGTGCGCTTCAAACGCACTACCGTGCTGCTGGCCAACCAGCGCGTGACGCGCTACTCCGGCGGCAACGTCTCGTTGTTTCCCCGAATGGCGACTTTCAATACCATGCCTTCCCAAGGCTTCTGGGGCACCAACGACTGGCTAACCACGCTGGTGGTCAACGAGGGCCGCCACCTGGCGCAGGTGGCCAAGATGAAGCAGGGGTTCGGCAAGGTGGCCGGCGCCCTCTTCGGCGAATCGGGAACGGCCACCGTCATCGGTTTGAGCCTTCCCAGTTGGTGGTTGGCTGGGGATGCGCGCAATGCCGAAACCACGTTGTTGCGCGGGGGCGTCGGCCAGTTCGCTTCCTCGGAGGAAACCGAGCGCGCCTTGCTGCTGTCGGGCGAGCACTACTCATACATGAAGGCCCTACACGGTTCCTACCGCGACATGGTGCCGGGCGCCGCGGAACTCGGCTCTTTCATGGTGAGCCATGTGGACCGCACTTCGGGAACCGACGCGTGGAAGCAGATTATGTCGCGCACCGCGAATCAGTCCTGGAATCCCTTCGCGCTTTCGCTCGCCATGAAGAAGGAGACCGGCCGCGGCGCCGCCACCACCTACTACGAGACCATGTCGGAGCTCGGGGAGTTGTGGAAAACCAAGGCGGAACCGATGCAGTTCAGCCAGCCCCGCATCGTCAACGTCGCTCCGAAGAACGTGGCTACCGGTTACTACCAACCGATCTACGAGGCCGACGGCAGCGTGCTGGCGCAGAAAACCGGGCTCGATACGTACCCCTTGGAGATGGTGAGGATCCATCCCGACGGCCGCGAGGAGAAGCTGCTCCGCATCGCGCCGTCGGTGATCACCTCGAACCGCACCTCCGTGGTCAACGGGCGGATGGTCCTGGATGAGTACGTGACCGATCTGCGCTGGCAGCGCGGCTACTCCGAGATCGTGATTCGCGATATCGCGACCGGCCACACCCGCAAGCTCACCCACCGGACGCGCTTCATGAACCCGGTGCTTTCGCCCGATGGCACGCGCATCGCGGTGGTGGAATTCCTCCCGGATCGCCGTTGTTCGCTGGTGATTCTGAATGCGGAAAACGGCAGCGAGGTGCACCGCCTTCCGTCTCCCGGCAACGACATGATCTACTCGCCGGCATGGTCAGAGGACGGCCGCCGAGTCGCCATGGTGACCCAAAGCGCCGCCGGCCGGGCGCTCCAGATCGCCGACCTGGAGGCGGGTGCGTTCCAGGAAGCCATCCCGCACGTCAACGAAGAGATCGCCAATCCGGTGGTCTACCGTGAGTACGTGCTCTACAAATCCTCTCTTGATGGAACGGTCAACATCTACGCGGTCAAGACCGGGACGGGCCAGCGCTACCGGGTCACAGAGGCGAAGTTCGGCGCGAATTACCCGACCATATCGCCGGACGGCACCAAGCTGATGTATAGCGACTTCAGCAGCAAGGGTTATAACCTGGCCGAACTGCCGCTCGATCCTTCCACCTGGGTGCCTGTCGAATCCGTCGTAAATGCCAGCATCGGCTACCACGGGCCGTACAAGGACTGGAGCGCGGGGGTTCCCAACACGCTCTACCCGGTGCAGTCTTATCACCCTGCGATGCACCTGTTCGATTTTCATTCCTGGGGCTTCACCTCGGGGCCGCCGAACCTGGGCTTCGGGCTGATTTCGAACGACAAGATGGGCCTGCTGAGCTTCAACAATTCCTTCATTTACAACACTAACGAGAATAAGCCCGGATTCGAGACCGGCTTCAGCTACAGCCGCTTCTTCCCGGTGCTGGATGCGAGCTTCAGCGAGGTGGGCCGGCGCCTGCAGTTCGTCACCGGTACCGAGGACTTCACGGAACGCACGGCCACTGCCGGCTTCCACATTCCCCTAAATCTCTCGCGAGGAGAGTACTTCACCGGGCTCAGCGTGGGTGCCTACGTCCAGTCGATCAACGTGCCGGCCGGCAGCCTGGTGCCGCTGACGTACAACCTGGGCTTTTCCCACGTTCGCCAGAGCAGCGCGCGAGACCTGGCGCCGCCGTGGGCCCAGGCCATCCATTTCACGTACCGCCAGACGCCCTGGCCCAACTCGCTGACGGGCAACTTCCTGTCGGGCGGCGGCCGGATGGTGGTGCCCGGCCTGTTTCGCCACCACAGTCTGCGGTTCGAAGGCGGGTACGAGCGCAACATCGGAAACTACTACTTCTCCAGCGAGTTGCGCTTTCCTCGCGGCTACACGGCCGTCACCGGATCGAACTTCACCAAGCTGTCCACCAGCTACGCCCTGCCGCTGTTCTACCCGGATTGGGCGATGGGGAATCTGCTCTACGTGAAGCGGGTGTCGGCCAATGCCTTTTACGATTATGGAAAGGTGGACGCCCTCCAATATCGCTCTACCGGCGTGGAAGTCCTGTTCGATGTGAACGTGCTTCACTTCCCCCCGACGCTCCGCGCGGGCTTCCGCTACGCTTACCGGCTGGACTATCACAACGCCCGCATTGGTCCGGCCTTCGCCTATAGCTGGTAGGGCGCGAATCGGCCCGAAGAAGTGGAACGGACTAGTGCGCCAAGTCCGGGAACGGGCTCCCAACTTCGACAATCTGCCAGATAATCTTCTGATTGTGCGATCTGATACTTTTTGACGGTTCCCAAGGCTCCTTTTTCTTGGGCTCTTCAGCCCACCACTACAAAAGGTCCCGATAGTATTCCAGGGCCACCCGCACGAGTTGGGCCCGCGTGCGCACGTCGGTCTTGGCGAATAGTTGTTGGATCGTATTCTTTACGGTGCTCTCCGAGATGTCCATCCCGGCCGCTATCTCCTTATTGGCCAAGCCTTGGACCAGGAAGCGCAGCACCTCCGTTTCGCGACTGGTCAGTTGGGCGCGCTCGTGGTGGTCCATCGAAGCCGTACCCGATGCCGCCGCAACCGCGTCGTCGGTAACGTCCGCGATGATCGCAGCCACCTTCGGCCGCGTCCCCTCCTTATAGGTAGAGAACCAGACGTCCGCCATGAACGACTCGCCGTTGCCGCGATGGCCGCGGCACTGCATCGACGTCCGAAACTGGGGGCCTTCTTCCCACCGCAAGGCGTGGTGCAGTTCCGGCAAATAAGCGGCGATCGGATTGCCCACCAGGTGTCCGTCGCGCGGTACGATGAGTTCCACAGCCGCGCGGTTGCACAACTCGATAAACCCGCGCTCATCCACCGTCACAATCGCGGCGGGACTGGTCTCAACCAGAACGCGCAATCTCTCCTGGGCTTCCAGGCTCAAACGGCGGTTGCGAATCGCTTCCCCCACGAACAGGCCGCATCCGCACAGGGCAAGGGTCTCGAAGGCTAAACGAACCAATGACATGTCGAGCGAGCTGAAAAGTGCGCTGAGCACGGCACAGGCCACGCCGAGCAAGGCCACTGCCCAGCGTGGGAGGAACCCGGCCGCGAGCATGATGGGAAACAAGTACAGGAAACCAAGCGATACGTAAGGCTTCGTCTTCCAGTCCACCACGGCGATCGTCAGGAGGACCGCGGCGCTAACCAACAGGGCCGTGGTGCGGTTCCGTTCTTCCCACAGCCATTCCAAGCGGGGCATCGAGTTTGGTTGACTGCTCATTATCCCATCCGGTTAGAGCTGGCAGAGGTAATCAAACGATTAATGGAAGGGATCGCCCGTGTCTATGAGGACAGCCAAAAGATTTTGAGACGATACGCGGCCTGCCCTAATCTAATTCTCCCCAAAGGAATTCAGGGGTTTCGGTGACTGCCACCGAAATTCGACACTCCATCAAACGCTGACTACGGGGCAGGGGGATTGCCGGATGATGGTATAGGCCACCATCTCCAGGCGGCCCAGAACTCCGGCCTCAGCCTTTCGGCCGATCACCAGGAGATCCGCCTTCAGCTCCCCGGTGAGCTGGGCGACCACCTTCGAGACATCCCCAGCCTCCACCCGAAGCGCCGATCGAGAACCGGCAGCCTCCTGCAAATGCATGAGCGCGCGCAGGGCCTCACCGCGGACATGCTGAGTGGAGCCGCCCTCCGTAACGTGTACCAGAGTCAGCTTGGCTTGATACTCCTCGGCCAGGTGGCTGGCCCAATCGAGCACCCTGGCGCTCGACGGCTTCAGGTCCACGGCACAAAGGATCCGTTGACAGGCTACCGCTTCCAGGGGAGGCGCATTCTCCAGGTGGACCCCCGTCCAAACCGGGCAATCCGCGTCGTGGAGCACCTTGGCGCTGGTCGACCCCAAAATCAGGCGCCGGTAGATCCCCATGCCCTGCGTCGGAATCATGATCAGATCGACATGATTCAACAAGGCGCATTCGATGATTTTCCGGGCCGCCTCGCCATGCTCCACCAGCGTCTTTACACTAAGGTGCCTGAAGCCCTTGCCAAAGAAGTGTTCGAACTTCTCCATCTGGAACCCATGCAGATCTTCGAGTGTGCTGTTGTACGTGGCTTCAATTACATGCAACAGGATCAACTCCGCCTCGAAGCGGCCCGCAAGTGCCTGGACGTAGGCGGCGGCGCCCCGGCAGCGGCTGGAAAAATCGACAGGGAAGAGAATTCGGCGAAGTTGGAACATGATTCCTGAGCATAACTCCTATCTAGTGGGCGTCGGGCTCCGGGAGCGAGTCGTTNNCCGCCCACGATCACGATCGCAAAGGGGCGCTGCGAATCCGAGCCGATGCCGTGGGAGGTCGCCGCCGGAACCAGCCCGAGAGATGCTACCAGCATCGTCATCAGGATCGGGCGGAACCGCAAAACCGCGCCCTCCTGCACTGCATCCATGACCGAATGTCCGCGCGCGCGTAGCTGATTGATGTACTCCAGCATGATCACGCCGGTCTGCACGGAGACTCCAAAGAGCGCCAGGAATCCAACCCCCGATGAGACGCTGAAATTCGTGCCGGTGAGGTAGAGCGCCAGAATCCCGCCGATCGGCGCCATCGCGACCGTGATCAAGATCAGGCTGGCCCATTTCATGGAGGAAAACATCGTGTACAAAATCAGGAAGATCACCAGGAGCGTGAGCGGAATGACGAGCGCCAGACGCTTCTGGGAGCGCTTCTGGGATTCGTATTCACCGGCCCACTCCAGGCGGTAACCCGGCGGGAGCTTCACGGTGTGGGTAACCGCACTGATGGCTTCCTCTACCGTGCTGCCCAGATCGCGCCCGCGAACGCCGTACTTGATGGCCACGTAGCGCTGGTTTCCCTCCCGATAGATTTCGGAGGCGCCGTCCTGGATGGCCACGTCACAGAGTTGGCCGAGCGACACACGCTCGCCGGAGGGAGCCAGCAGCCGGATATTCTCGATCTGCTCGATGGTCGTGCGGTAATCGGGTTGATACCGCACCACCAGGTCATACCGCTCCTCGCCTTTCAGCACGGAAGTCACGGCCTTTCCGCCGGTGGCGGTTTCGATCGCGTCCTGAACGTCGGAGACGTTGATTCCGAACCGGGCGGCCTTATCGCGGTTCACCGTGAGGTTCAGGTTGGGCTGCCCAATCACTCTGAAGACGCCTAGATCCTGCACGCCGCGAATCTTACCCATGACACCCATGATCTCGTCGGCCTTGGCTTCGAGCAGCTTCAGATCGGTCCCGTAGATCTTGACCGCCAGCTCGCCCTTGACGCCGCTGACCGCCTCTTCCATGTTGTCGGCGATCGGTTGGGAAAAATTCCAGACTACTCCAGGGATCTTGTCCGCCTGCTCCCCCAGTGCCGCGATCAACTGCTCCTTGTCCTGGTGGAACATGGGCCGCCATTCCTCCTTCGGCCGCAAGTCGATGAAATACTCGGTGTTGAAGAACCCGGTGTAGTCGGTGCCATCGTCCGGCCGCCCCACCTGGCTCACCACCTTGGTGACCTCCGGGAACTTTGCGAACATGACGCGGGCCGCATTCATGATGAACGTGCCCTCCGTCGGGCCCGTGCTGGTCGCCAGGGTTCCGCGCGCCCAGATCGCGCCTTCGTCCAGGTGCGGCAGGAACTCAGACCCAATCGTCTTGGCCAGCAGAATCGCGCCGGTCAGAGTCAGAACTGACACGGTTGCGGTGATCCAGCGAAAACGGATTGCTCCGGCCAGCGCCCTGCCGTAAGCCCGCGTGAGGAAGATCATCAGAGGGTTGCGCCATTCCTTGGTCCCTTTGGGATACACGATGCTGGCCAGCACCGGACCGAGGAACATCGAGAACAGCAGCGCGCCCGCCAGGGCAAAGGCGACCGTCCAGGCCATTGGCCGGAACAGCCGGCCTTCCACCCGCTGGAGCGTAAAGATGGGGACATAGGCGGTGATGATAATGGTGATCGAATAAAAGACCGGGCGTTGGACCTCATGCGCGGCCCGCTTGATCTTCTGTGAGACGGTCTCGTCGGCGTGCTCGCCGGGATGCGACAGGAGGCGAACGATGTTTTCGACCATGACGATGGCGCCCTCCACGATCATGCCGAAATCCAGCGCGCCCAGTGAAAGCAGGTTGGCCGGAATGTGCCGCAAATCCAGGCAAAGGCAAGCGAATAAGAGCGAGAACGGAATCGTGAGTGTAACAATCAGCGCGCCGCGTATGTTGCCGAGGAAGATAAAGAGAATGACGGAGACGAGAATGATTCCCTCGGTCAGGTTGTGGAGCACGGTATGAGTAGTCAGATGCACGAGGTCGCTACGATCCAGGTGCGGGACAATCTTCACACCCGGCGGCAGGAAGTGATTGTTGAGGAACTCGACCTTCTCGTGCAGGGCGGTCAGCACATTGTCCCCGTCGGCGCCCTTGCGTAGCAGGACAATACCAGAGACCACATCCGGATCGTCCACCACCTTGGCGAGGTTGGAGTGGTCTGCTTTTCCGAGCTGGCCCAGGCGGATCTTGGGTCCCTGGCGGACGGCGCCGATATCGCGCACGCGCACTGGAATCCCGTTTTGGGTCTTCAGCACGATAGCCGCGATGTCATCCGTGGATTGGACCAGCCCCACCGCCCTGACGTTGATGGCCTGTTCTCCGCGCTCGATGAAGCTGCCGCCGGCGTTGACGTTGTTGTTCGACAGCGCGGCCTCCACCTGCCCGATGCTGAGACCGTAGGAGATCAGCTTGTTGGGGTCCACCTGCACCTGATACTCGCGGGTAGCGCCTCCAAAGATGGAAACGTCAACCACGTCCGGTACCGACTTCAACTGCTTAATGACCACCCAGTCCTGGAGCGCCTTCAACTCCATCACATCGTAATTCGGGTTGGTGCTCTGGAGCGTGAAGAAGTAGATCTGCCCCACCGGGCTGTAATCCGCGCCGAGCGAGGGTTGCAGCCCGTTCGGAAGGTTCACCTGGGAGAGCTTTTCGAGCACCTTCTGCCGGTTGAGATCGTTGTTCGACCCGTCGTCGAAGGTCAGGTTAATGCTGGACAAGCCGGCCAGCGACCAGGAACGCAGTGACACCAGTTGCGGCAGCCCGTTCATCTGCACTTCGATGGGAATCGTAACCTGTTGTTCCACCTCCTCGGCCGCCCGTCCGGGCCATTGGGTAATCACCTGGACGTAGTTGTTGGCTACATCCGGGTATGCTTCCACCGGAAGTTGCTTAAAGGAGATCGCGCCCCAGATCAGCAGGAGAATTCCCGCGCAGAGCACCAGGAAGCGATTCTGGAGGGCGAAACTGACGGACTTTTGGATCACTGTTCCGTACTCTTCTGAACTTCACGGTCGAACAACAGCGCAGTAGTCACAACCTGGTCTCCCGGGCGCAGGCCGCTGAGTATCTGCTGCGTCTTATCGGCGTTCACCGGACCGGCTTGCACCTCGGTGCGGCGGAACCGCTGGTCGTTGAGCTTGACGAAAACCCAATCGCGGTCCTGCAGGCGCAACACCGCGCTGGAGGGGATCACCGTGCGCGTCTCGGTCCCGCGTGACACAAAGTGGATTGTGGCAAACATGTTCGGCCGCAAGTTCCCAGATGCGTTGGGCAGCTCGATCCGCACTTTGGCGGAGCGCGTGTTGGGATCCAGCAGCCGGGAGATGTTGGTCACACGACCGGCCAGCCGGCGATCGGGATAAGCATTCAGCTCGATCTCGGCCTGATCGCCCAAGTGAACACGGCCCAGGTCATTCTCGTATACGTCGCATAGAATCCAGACATTGGAGAGATCCGAGATGGTGAACAGGTTGGGCGAATTGTCGAGCGACTTTACCCCGGCCGCGGAAGTGACGTTCTGCTCGGTGATAGTGCCTGAGACGGGCGCGTGGATTTCAATCAAGGGCGAGACATGTTGCGGATCGCCTCCGAGAAGGCGAATGTGCTCTTCGGCAGTGGCTGTGTCGATGTTCGCCTTGTTATAGGTGTCCTCGGCCAGTTCCAGATCCTTCTGTGCCGTCGCTCCATGGGAATAGAGAAGCTGGGCGCGGTCCAGTTGGGTCTTCGCCAGGGCCGCATCGGCCTTGAACTTCTGATAGTCGGAGAACGCCTGCGACATATCCGGGCTGGTCATAGTGAGCAGGAGCTGCCCTTTCTGCACATCGTCGCCCAGGCGGGCTTTGACTTCGACGACGCGGCCCGAAGAGAGCGAGTTGACCGCGTAGGACCGGCTGACATCGGCCGCCACTACGCCATTGGCCAGAATCTGGTCGGATTCATGCCGCGCGACTGCCGGCGCCAGGGCGAATCGCTCCGGGTTCGCGATCGTGATCACGTTGCGGTCCGCCACGGTTTCCACCGTGGCCGCAGGCGAGACGTTCGGGGCGGCATTCACTGACTCGTGCGAGCACCCCGTTAGGATCGCAGACAAAAGCGCCACTGCTGTTGCGATACCCACGTGGCGCGGACACTCGTGTCTGCCGCGTCGAGACTCGTCTCGACGCGTTTCGGATACGCACGTCGTGTGCCCGGAGAGGTTATCGATGTTTCCGCTATAGCCCAGGCCAACCCAACCTGTCTCGACACGAGTGTCGAGACGGCACGCTGAGAGCCCGCGCCACAAGAGCGCTCGCCACAAAACTGAAGAACCATTCATTTGATGACCTCGATCCCTACCGCCAGGTTCAACTGACTGGCGGATGTCAGGTACGATCCCACCAGGTTCAAGTAGTTCAGTTGAACGGTCCGGTAATCATTCTGTGCATTCAGAAATTCGAGTAGAGACGACCCGCCGTGCTGGTACGCGAAGCTAACCGTTTCGCGTACCTTGTCGGCCAACTGCAGGTATTTCGACCTGTAAGGACGCAGCAGCGCACGGTTGCTGTTAAGCATCGCCCAGGCGGAATCGACATCGCTGAACACCTGAGCCTGGGTCGCCTCCTGGAGCCGCTGGTTGCGCCGGATGTCCAGTTGAGTGCGCGCCTTCTCCCCCTGGTTCCGGTCGAAGAGTTTGATTGGAATATTGACGCTGAAGCCGATGTACGCCGGGATCGGCGGATTGCGCCCCACGTCCACCCCGAAGGTGGGATCTGTAGAGCCGTTAGCCACCGCGAGCCGGTAGTCCGTCTTGGCCTTTTCGATGGCTGCGAGGGCTGCCTGCAGGTCCGGCCGGTTGGCTAGGGCAGTGGCGCGGAGCTCCTCCAAGGTGAGGAGTGTCTCGGCGAAATCGAACGGCCCGGTCACATCAAACTGTTCGATGGGCGTCCGGTCGTTCAGCAACGTCAGGAGCTGGATCTTGGAGGTCCGCACGCTGGTTTCGGCCGTCTGGATATCGGTTTCGTACTGCACCCGCTGCAACTCCAGACGGTCGAGATCCACCTGGGCGATGTCGCCAGCCTTTAACCGGTCGTTGTTCACCGCCAGCAGCTTGTCGTAATAGGCCAGGTTCTCCCTCGCCAGCGCCAGAGTCGCTTTGGCCTGGAGCGCCTGCACGAAGGCGTTGCGAAGGTTGAAAAGAAGATTGCGTTCCTGATCGGCGAGTTGCGAAACGGCGATCCCGGTAGCCTTCCGGGCGCTCTCCAGCCGCAGTTCGCGCTTGTGCGCCCGCTCATGGAGATAGCTGGCGGAGAACAGCGGCAACACAAACCCGAACGGGCGGTAGGGGTTCCCGTTGAAAGGCTGGACCTGATCGAGGGAACTGCTGAAATCCGGATTGGGCCGCAGGTAAGCGGTGATTTCCTGTGCCTTGGATTCGTCAATGCCGATCTGGGCCGCCCGCAGGGTGGGATTGGTGTTCTCAAACCGGTCCCGGACTTCCTGCCACGTCAAAGCCCGCTGCCCGAACGCCCCTTTCCCCAAGCAGCCCGCGACCAGAATCGCCATAAACGCGCGCCCCAACCCACAGGTAGAGCATGGTTTAGCTTGCCCGCGACCTGTTTTCAGAACCACTATGCCCTGATCCCACAACCTTTAATTTTATGTTCCGTCACATTGGCCTCTGACCCATCTTTTGGCTAGAGTCAACCTATCTTTCAGCCATGCCGTGACTTCGAAGCAGAATTCTTCCTAGAATAAGGAAGGGACGCAACGGGGTTGATTTTCCGTTATCTGCAGGGAAGCAAGCGTGTCGTTCTGGCCCGCGCCGGCGTACTGGTGGCGATCATCGCTCTGGTCGACTGGCGCGTCGACCTCAATATTGCCTTTGGATTCCTCTACCTGTTTCCCCTGCTCCTGGTAGGCACGGTGCTGTCCCGCTGGCAGATCCTGTTGGTAGCGCTCTCCTGTACACTCCTTTCCGATCTCTTCGACCCGTTCCCTTTTACACTCGCAACGGCACTTCCGCAGGACATCCTGGTCTTCACGTCTCTGGCGGGGACAGGGCTGTTCGCCTACGAAGTCACCAAGAGCCGCCGCCGCGAGGCCGAGAATCTGCGGTGCGTGGAACGGGAAGCCGCAGCCCGGCGCGAGGCCGAGGAACAGTTGGAATTTCTGATCGACAGCAGCCCGGCTGCCATTCTGACCATGAGCGCCAACGGGCACATCCTCCTGGCTAATGCTGCCGCTCACCGGCTGTTCGGGGTGCCCGGCGCGGAGCTTCTGGGAAAGAACATCAGCCGCTACATTCCCGCATTGGGATGTGTCCCTTCCATCGAGCAGACGCCCCAGACGTTCCGGACGGAAATGCAATGCCGCGGCGAGCGCGAGCACGGCGACGTCTTCCTGGCGAACGTCTTCTTCTCCACTTATCGGACCGCCAGTGGTCCGCGCCTTGCGGCGCTGGTGGTGGATGCTTCGGAAGAACTGCGGGAGCGCGAGGAGTCGAACCTGGAGCAACTACTGGCGGGCTCGCGGATCCTGGTGGGAGCGGTTTCCCACGAAGTGCGCAACGTCTGCGGCGCCATCTCAGTGATCCATGAGAACCTGATCCGCGGCGGGACTCTCACCGGCAACAAAGACTTCGAGGCGCTGGGCGCCCTGGTGGAAACTCTCAACAAGATTGCCTGCCTGGAACTCAAACAGAGCACCAGCAATCCCGAGCTTGGCGGCGTGGATCTGGCCGAGACGCTGGACGATCTCCGCATCGTTCTGGAACCCTACTGCGAGGAGGCCGAGATCACGGTCCACTGGGAGATTCCGGCCGAGATCCCACCCGTGCTGGCCGATCGCCATCGTCTCCTGCAGGTCCTGCTCAATCTCACCAAGAACAGCGAGCGCGCCCTGGAGAATGCGGAGATCCGGATTCTCGATTTTAAGGTCGCCTTAGGCGAAGGCACGGTGTCGATCCGGGTCACCGACACCGGACCGGGTATCGCATCGGCCGAGAAGCTGTTTCAACCCTTCCAGAAGGGGGCCGATTCCACGGGGCTCGGGCTATACCTGTCGCGCGCTTTTGTGCGATCCTTTCGAGGCGACCTGCGATACGATCCCGCGCTACCGGGATGTTCCTTCGTAATTGACCTGGCGGTGGCCGGCTCGCATGAAGCGGACCGCGTGCGCTTAGGGAAACATGCAACCCATCCGGCTGTTGTTGCTCGATGATCACACCCTGTTTCGAGAGGGCCTGAGCCGTTTGCTGGCATCCGAGCCCGACTTCGAAATGGCGGGCCACTGCGGGACGGCGCCCGAAGCTCTGGCTATGCTGCGCCGCTCGCAGATCGACATCGTCCTCCTGGATTTCGACTTGGGGGACGATCACGGGACTCAGTTCATCTCGGCGGCCCGCGAGGCCGGCTACCAGGGGAAACTCCTCATGATTACCGCTGGCATGACAGCCACGGAATCCTCGATCGCCCTGCAACTGGGCGCCTCGGGCATTTTTCTCAAGCACAACTCGCCGGTCACGTTGGCGAAGGCCATCCGGCTGGTTGCGAGCGGAGAGATGTGGGTGGACCAGCGAGTGATTCAATTGATGGCCGACGGAATCCATCAGCGGGAAGAACTGGGAATCCGGCGCCTGCTGACGGAGCGGGAGCAGCAAGTCCTGCGGGGGATCTTCGAAGGGCTGACGAATAAGGAGATCGCCGCCCAGATCGGAGTGTCGGAGGGGGCAGTGAAGGCGACTCTGCAGCAGTTATTTCAGAAAACGCGTGTGCGGACGAGAAGTCAGTTGGTGCGGATCGCGCTGGAGGCGTCGCTGGCGACGAGGAAGCTGTAGGACAGGCCTCCTGGCCTGTCGCCTTCCACTCTGCCATTCTCTCTGCCTCCGTGGCGCAAGCACTCGTGCTTGCCGCGCCGAGACTCGTCTCGGTGCTTGGCGGGGTGCCGAGCATTTTCGGGGCCGGCGGAGCGTCGTTTCGGGAAGCTTCCTGAGCCACAGAAGCGAGAAGTTGGGACAGCCGATATCGCACTCGCCTCGTCGTCTGGCCGTTCGCGACTCGGATGCGATGATCTTTTTGGGCTAGAATTGGCGGTGCGATGGCCCACGATCCAGTTGTTTTCATTTCTTCCACCTCGGACGACCTGAAGGAATACCGCGAACAAGCCTTCAAGGCCGCGGTCGCAAGCGGATTCTCTCCCCGCATGATGGAGTACTTCCCCGCCAGCGGACACGCGACCTCATTGCAGGCCTGCCGCGAAATGGTAGCCCAGGCGGAAGTGGTGGTGGCGATCGTGGCGCACCGTTACGGGTGGGTGCCGGACGATCCGGAGAACATCGAGGCGAAGAGTATTACCTGGCTCGAATGCGAGCATGCCTGGAATGTGACTAAGAAGGAAGTGCTGGCATTCCTGGTGGATTCCAAATACTCCTGGCCGCCCGACAAGATGGAAAGCTACCGCCTGGTCACTGAGAGGAAGAAGCCAGGTATACTCGACGAGGTCAATCGCAACGAAGAGAAGCTGGGACAGTTCAAGGCGAAGTTAGACCGGTATGTTCGGGCCAAATTCACCGACGCCGCCAGCCTCCGCCCTCTCGTCTCGGAGGCGTTATCTGACTGGCGCCAGCGGCATCATCCAACCCTAGCGCCGGCCACCTATCAGGATCCCGACCCCTACCTGAAAGCTCTCGAAGACGACACCCGCCAGATCCGCATCAAGGGTCTGAAAACCAAGCGGGCCGAGCCGTACTTCTTCGGCATCGACGAAATCTACATCCCACTCACGACGCTGGCGAGCCACGAAGAGCTCCGCAAGGGCGCAATCGCGGACAAGGAGGAAGAGCGGCGCATCGCGCTCGAACAGGCGCTCTCCCCGCGCAGGGTGGTGATCCTCGGAGAGCCCGGATCGGGCAAATCGACGTTCCTCCGCCGCGTCGCCTTCGAGTTGTGCCGCACGCTTCGCGGAACCCTCCCGGCCGGCGGGGGGGGGGGGCTTCCCCCCACTGACCGGCGTTTTCCGATTCTGATCCGGGTCGCGGATCTGGCGGCTCTCCTCGCGGAAAAATCGCCCAGGCCGCCCGATTCGCCCGATTGGCTTCCTTACTTCCTCGGCAGGCAGAGCGCCGAAAACACCTGGCGCGCCGACGAGGCATTCTTCAGGCGCAAGTTGGAAGATGGCGGTTGCCTGGTGATGGTGGACGGCCTGGATGAAGCCCCCGAACGCCGCGTCCGCGAGCGGATTGCGCGGATCTTCGAACGCGCCACCAGGGCCTTCGAGAAGTGCGACTTCCTGGTGAGCACCAGGCCGCAAACCAACGTGGGCGACGCCGTGCTTGCGGAGTTTCACCCGGTAAAGATCGGGGATCTGGAGCCCGCTGCCATCGCGACCTTCTTCGAGCACTTCGCACGAGCACTGATGCTCACCGATGCGGAGTCGAAGAGCTTCAAGGAGGGCTTACAGACCGCCCTGGAGAGCCGCCCCGAGATTCGCGAGATGGCCCAGAATCCCGTGATGCTGACCGCGCTCGCCGTCCTCCAGCATAACGACCAGCGGCTGCCGGAGTATCGCGCCGAGTTGTACGGCTCCATCTTGGGCTGGCTGGCCGCCGCGCGCGAACACAAGGAAGGCCGTCCCGCGGCGGAGAAATGCCTGGAATACCTCCGGAAGCTGGCGCTGAACATGCAGGATGCGCCCGGCGGGCGCCTGGTGCAAGTGAACAAGCGCTCGGCAGCGGAGCTATTCTCGCGCGAATTGGGCGTCAGCGTGGAGGCCAGCGAGGATCTGCTGGAACGCGAAACGCACGACAGCGGAATCCTCTCATCGGCCGGCGCCGACCTGAAATTCTGGCATTTGAGCTTCCAGGAGTACCTGGCCGCCCGCGAAATTGCCAGCCTGGGAGAGAAGGAGCAGATCGTACGAGTGGTGGAGAGCGGCAAGCTCTATCGGCCGGAGTGGCGCGAGACCATGCGCTTGTTGGGCGGCGTGTTGCGCCGGCAGGGCGAGGCCAAAATCGAGGGTCTCTTTCAGGCGATCCTGAACCAGCTCGCGGACCGGCCCACATTAGCGGAGCGGGTGCGATGCGTGGCCCTGCTCGGCGCCATGATGGACGACCTCGCGCGCATGGAGTACCTGCCAAAGACTCCGAACTTCGAGCAGACCGTGAAATCGGTGATGGGGATCTTCGAGACCGGCGAAGCGGAAGCGATCGAAATCGGAACGCGGAGCGAGGCCGCCGACCTGCTCGGCCTGGTGGGCGATCCGCGTCTCGAAGGCGATCCGCGGGTCGCAAGAGGCAACTGGGTCGAGATTCCGGCCGGTCGCTTCCACATGGGGGCGCAGAAGAAGCAGAAGAAGGACCGCAACTATGATCCGGAGGCTCTCGACAGCGAGGCGCCCGTGCACGAAGTGGCGTTGCGGCGGTTCCGGATCGGGCGGTACCCGGTAACGGTGCGGGAGTTCGCTGCATTCGTCGCGGACAGAGGTTACGTGGCACAGAACCATTGGAAGGAGGAAGGATATGGCCAGTTCACCGAGCCCGAGGATTGGGAGACACAAAGGAAGTATCCGAACCGTCCGGTGGTGGGCGTTAGTTGGTTCGAGGGCGCCGCGTACTGCTCCTGGGCCGGAGGGAGATTGCCGACCGAGGCGGAATGGGAACGGGCGGCGAGAGGCCCGAACGGCAGCAGGTATCCGTGGGGCAATGATCCGCCGCTCGACCCTTCGTATGCGAATTACTACTCGGACAACGCTAGCGTTGGGCACGTGACGCCAGTAGGCTTGTTTCCGAAAGGCAATACTATAGAGGGACTGTGCGACATGTTGGGGAACGTTTTCGAATGGTGTGGAGATTGGTTCGGTTCTTATACGGCTGGCCGCCATGAGAATCCTTCGGGCCCCAAAGATGAAGAATTCAAAATAGTGCGCGGGGGCTCGTGGTTCTACATTCCACAGAGCGTCCGCGTGTCGTTCCGTATCTGGATCGTGCCGTCGCTCCGGACCTACAACGTCGGTTTCCGGTGTGCCGGGGAATAAAGTTTAGAGTCTCGTCGTGTCTTGAGTTATGAGGGCGGTAAGGGGGGACCCTGAACTTGCAATCGAGGCCAGATGTTTCCAAAATGGTTCCGTGAACATTACCGTAAAGAATGTGCCGGAAGCGATCTATCTGGCCATCAGACGCGAGGCCAAACGGAATCGGCGCAGTCTCAATTCTGAGATCATTCGGGCATTGGAGGCAGAGGCCGCCGAGGCAGCCCGTCGACAGGAGTTGAACGGCTTGCAGAAGGAATTGGAGCGGTTTCGAGAGTCGTTACCACCACTCGATGACAGCGCCCCCCTCATTCGCCGTGATCGCGAGCGATAACTGATGCCGGAAACGTTCGTGCTGAACTGCAGCGTAGCCGCGAAATGAGTGTTGCCCGAACCCGATGGCGAACCATCAGGGGCAGGTGGAAGAAAGAGTAAAATCGAAGAGGAGCCACTATGATCACTGTCGGAATCAGGACGATACGTGAAGAACTTCGAATTCTAGTCGATCACATTCCCGACAGCGAGGTAGCCACAGCACGCAAGATTCTCCGCGCCTTGATCGACCCGGTCGAACTATCGCTGCTAACCGCGCCCCCGGATGATGAGCCGCTATCGGACCATGAGAAGGCCGCCTTGGAGGAAGCCGATCGGCGCGAAAAGCGAGGCGAGCCGCTCATTTCTCACGAGGATGTTCTGAGCGAGTTTGGCTGGAACGAGCCGGAAGAGTGAGCCGGTTCGCCTGGGAACCCGCAGCACGTGCCGACCTGCGCCGCATTGGGCAAGAGCAGGCCTTAGCGATCTTGCGCGCGCTCGGGCGCTATGGCCGAACTGGGATTGGTGACATCCGCAAGCTCACCGACGATCCTGAAGAGCGTTACCGTTTTCGGGTGGGGGACTGGCGCGTGGTCCTGAAAGCTGAAGGTCAGGGAGTTTACCGGATCTACAGCGTCGACCACCGCAAAGACGCCTATCGCATGTAAACACAGGGGGCGGGTTCGAAAGTCCTGGTCCCCACTCTGTCGCAGCACGCCCCTCATTCGCCGGGATCGGGAGCGATAGCGGACACGGAAACCACTCGCCTAAACCAATGCCTGCGCCAGCGCCTTCGAGGGCACGCCGCCCTGTCCCACTGCCTCCACCACCGCCTGGGCCACCTGTTTCGGCGGCGCGCCGCCGTCTACCCGGCGGACCACGGAATCTCCGTACCACTTGAGTATTGGGCCGGTCAGTTCCTGGTAGGCATGCAGCCGTTCGCGGATCACCGCTTCCTGGTCATCTTCCCGCGTGAGCAGAGGGACATCATCGTCGTCGCAGGTCTCGGGGACGCTTGGCGGTTGCGATAGGAGATTGTAAATGCGCAGACACCGGGGACACTGGCGGCGGGCCGTCAGCCGGGGCACCAGCACCGTGTCGGCCACATCCAAGTGGATCACGATCGGGTCGGGCAAACCCCTCTTCTGGAGTAACGCCGCAAAATGCATCGCCTGCGGGAGTGTCCGGGGATAGCCGTCGAGCAGGTAGCCATTGGCGCAGTCCGGCCGGGCCGTACGATTGGCCACGATGCCATTCGTGATGTCGTCGCCTACCAGTCCTCCATGCGACAGAATCGAGCAGGCCATTCGGCCCAAATCGGTGCCGGCTTTACACTCCGCGCGGAACATCTCTCCGGTGGAGATGGCCGGAATGTGGAATCTTTCAGCAAGGAAAGCAGCTTGCGTGCCTTTGCCGCATCCGGGCGGGCCGAATAATAAGATAATCACACCTTAAACTATCATTAAGTAGAGACCCCGTCAATGGGGGTAGTGCTCGGTTGAACGGGACAGCCGGCTAGGAGTCGGCTGCGGACCAGGGGGCCGCCCCACCTGGCGAGTCGATTACTTCAGCTTTTGATAAGGTTCGGCACAGATGCTTCCATCGGACCGCAGACGCAAACGGCGGTCCCGCCAGTCCACGTGACGGCCGAAAATGCCACCCAGCCAGACGGCGAATCCGAAGAGGTCGCGCAGGGGGATGAACCAGAAATCGGTCGAAATGTGACGATCCTTCAGAACGGCTGCCCCGACCAGGATGCCCGCGATCATCCGCAGGGCGAGTGCGATTGCTCCGGCCCACCACTGGTGGCCGGCGAACGCCACCAGCGCCCACAGGGTGGCGTGAGTGACGACGTACCCGTAGTAGCCGGCGGGCCGGGAAACGCGGATGGTGCGCGACCAGCGCAACTGGTGCCGCCAGGTCTGGCCCCAGGATTCACCCCCGAGATCCGTCTCCACCACCACCGGCGCGAATTCGATGCGATACCCCAGACCGGCGATGTGGCGGCCCAACTGATAGTCGTCGGCCAGGTAGCCGGCGATGGCAGGGAAGCCGCCGATCTTGCGCAACGCCTCGGCGCGGAACACCATGGTGGACCCGAGTGCGAAATCGGCCATGCCCAACAGCCGGGCCACCAGCACGCTCGGCGCGAATTCCGTGGCGATGCCCAGGGCTTCCGCGCGGGAGGCCCACGATTCGGCCGCGGCGCGGTACAGGCACGTCACCATGCCGATTTTCGGGTCGGCCAGCGGCGCGGTGACCGCCCGCAGGTATCCGGGTTCCACCACGATGTCGCTATCGTTCACCAACAACAACGGGTAGCGCGCCTGCCCGGCCAGTTCGGCCAGGACGCCAACCTTGGCGTTGGGAGCTTTGGAATAGACGGTTCGCACGCTGATCGACCGGCCGGGAAA
>PMTT01000003.1:0-1352 GCA_003167275.1 Bryobacterales bacterium
ACGATCACGGTCGAGCCGGGGATCTACATCCGGCCGGACGCGCTCGACAACCTGCCCAAGACACCGGAGAACGAGAAGTTCATCGAGGCCGTCCGTCCGGCGTTCGAGAAGTACAAAGGGATCGGTGTGCGGATCGAAGACGATGTCCTGATCACCGCGGGCGCGCCCAAGGTGATCTCCTCGGGAATTCCGTCGAAACTGGAGGACGTGGAGGCCGCCATCGCGCAGCTCCGCAAGGCCCAGAAGTCGACGCCGCTGCCGTAAGAAGGAGTGAACCAGCCGCGCATGAACGCGGAGGAACGCCGATAGACACGGTGGGATTTGGTTCTTGCTGAGGTTCAGCATCACGCGGGGTTGTCGTCCTTCCCGCGATTTGCGCCCCCGCAGCCGTCGCACACACGGCAACCGCGAAAGATCGGTCTCGGCGCGCCGCGACGCGCTGCTTCCCCCCGATAGACGATGGGGCTTGACAACCATCCTCATTTGGGTGCATACTTCCATCGGTAGACGATGGGAAAGACGCACGAACCGCTCGAACTCCTGCCCGGCACACTCGACCTTCTTATATTGAAGGCGCTCGGCCGCGGCGCGATGCACGGCTATGGCATCGCCCAGATGCTCAAACAGACTTCGGACGACGTCCTGCAGGTGGGCGAAAGCTCGCTCTATCCGGCCCTGCAGAGGCTCCTGCTCAACGGGTGGGTGGCGGCTGAGTGGGGCGCCTCCGAGAACAACCGGCGCGCGCGCTACTACACCCTGACCGCCGCCGGACGTAAACAACTTGCCGCCGAACGCGCCGATTTCGAGCGCATGATCGCGGCCATCCAAAAGGTACTGCAGACCGCCTGAGGATCCCCATGAAAAAGATTTTGAGCAGACTCCGCTATTTTCTCCGCCACAGCGAAATGGATGCCGACCTGGCGGAAGAAATGGAATTCCATCGGGCCCTGTTAGCGCGCGACGGCGCACCGCCCGCCGTCATGGGCAGCACCACCCTGGCGCGCGAAGATGCCCGCGCGGTGTGGATCTGGCCCTGGCTGGAGAGCTTCTGGCAGGACATCCGGTATGGCGCCCGCACCCTCCGGTCGCAGCCGGGCTTTACGCTGGTCGCGCTGGTCGCGCTGGGCAGCGCCATCGGCATCAACACCAGCCTGTTCACCATCTTCAATGCCATGGCCCTGCGGCCGTGGCCGGTGCGCGATCCGGGGCAGGTGGTCAACATCTACCGTGCGATGCCGGGCGGCACGGCCGGACTGGGAATCGCCGAGTATCGCTACCTGGCATCGCATAGCCGGTCGATGAACGGCGTGATCGGGTTGGACAACCGCGAAGACGCGAAGCTCGGCGACCGC
>PMTT01000003.1:1407-3364 GCA_003167275.1 Bryobacterales bacterium
CTTTACGGTAGTGGGGGTGGCGCCGGCAGCTTTCACAGGTACATCGCCGCTGCGCAACGACGTCTGGATTCCGCTACCGGCACGCAAAGTGTTGCGGCCGCACGACCCGACGGTGGACGGGTTTCTGACGTCACCGAAGGAGTGCTGCATTTCTCTGGCTGGCAGGCTCGCGCCCGGCGTAACCCGGCGCCAGGCGCAGGCGGAGATCGCCATCCTGATCGATCAGTTCCGCGGCGAGAATGGCCTGGAACAGGGAACCCGCGTCGTGGTCACCGGCACCGCCTGGCTGGAAGCGCCCAACAAGAAGGACAACGCGGGGGCGTCGGTGGCGCTGCTATTTGCCGCGGTGACGCTGGTGCTTCTGCTGGCCTGCGCCAATGTGGGCAACCTTCTGTTGGCGCGGGCCGCCGCGCGGCAGAAGGAAATTGCGGTGCGCCTCTCGCTGGGAGGCAGCCGGATGCGCGTGGTGCGCCAACTGCTGGTGGAAAGCACCATGCTGGCGGCCGCCGCGGCAGCGCTCGGGCTGGCGATGGCATACGTGGCGCCGCCGCTGCTGATGAGCCGTCTCGGCACCGACCTGGTCTTCAATGCAGCGCCGGATGGGACCGTGCTTGCCTATACGATGGCGGTCGCGGCCGTAGCTTGCCTGGTGTTCGGCCTGGCGCCGGCCCTTCACGGCACGCGCGGGCAGATTCGTGTGGACCTGCATGCGGACACCCGGCTCGGCGCCGCGCGCCTGCCGCTGCGGAGCGTGCTGCTCGCGGTGCAGGTGGCGATCAGCCTGATCCTGCTCGGCGGCGCAGGCATGCTGGTCCGCGGCCTTGAGCGAACGGCACACCTGAATCCGCAGTTCGATGTCCAGCGAGTCACTGCGGTCGAAATCGCGGTGCCGGCGAGCCAGTACGGAGGAGTGCGCACGCGGGCATTTGCTCGGGACCTGGTGGCGCAACTCGACCGCGTTCCCAGTCTGCCGGTCTGCGGTCTCTCGAATGATGTGCCGCTCGGAAACTCGCGAACTTCGACCGCATTCCAGGTGCGCGCCGGAAGTCCCGCCGAGAGGGTGACCCTCCACGAGGTGTCCGGCGGGTATTTCGATGCGCTGGGGATTCCGATTCTCGCCGGGCGCAATTTCGTCGCGGAGGATGCCGGGCGCGAAGTCGTCCTCATCAACCAGACGGCGGCGCGCCGTTACTGGCCGGACGCGGACCCGGTAGGCAAGAGCGTGATCTCGAACGGCAAGACCCGTACCATCGTAGGAGTTGTGAAGGACGCCTACACCAGCGACTTGGGGGCCATCACGTCGACGATGTACTTTCCGATGGCCGGCCGCCTCGGCGTTCCGACCGTGGTGGTGCGCGATCCGGCGCCGGGCGCCCTCGATCATATCGCGACGGTGGTGAAAGCGCTGGAGCCACGGGCTCAGGTGCACGGCGAGCCGCTGAGCGAGAACTTTCGCCGCCAGATGGAGCCGTCGATTTACGGCGCGGCAGTGGCGGGATTCCTCGGCCTGCTGGCTCTGCTGCTGGCGTCGGTGGGGATGGCGGGTGTGTTCGCCTATGTGGTGAGTCAGCGGACACGCGAGATCGGCGTCCGCATGGCGCTGGGGGCGCGCCCGTCGCAGGTGGTGCGACTGGTGTTGGGATCGAGCCTGAAGGCGCTGGTGTTCGGGGCGTTGGCGGGCCTCGCCGGCACGGTAGCGTTGTCGGCGACGCTGGTGCACACGCTGCCGGGCGTCCGGCCGTCGGATCCGTTGGCATATGCCGGTGTGTTGGCGATGCTCGGCGCGGCGGTGGCGTTGGCCAGCGCGGCCCCGGCAAGGCGGGCGACCAGGATCGATCCGGTCCGGGCGCTGCGCTGGGAGTGAAATCTTCCCAGGGCGTACGTGCGAACTAATCCAAGTGCATAACCATTTTGGGGAACTCCTCACCAGTCAACACCGCTCCCTAACGGTCGCGGC
>PMTT01000496.1:0-5339 GCA_003167275.1 Bryobacterales bacterium
AACCCGGCGCGGCAGTCAGGCTGACGCTGGCCGCGACCCTACCCACCACCACAACCAGCGGCGTGGCCGTGGCATTCAAGTAATTCGAATCGCCGTTGTAGGCCGCGGAAATGCTGTGCGATCCGCCGCTGAGTGGCGCAAGCGTTCCGGAAGGCGCCACCAAAGTAGCGCGGCCATCGCTCCCCAGCGTCAACGTCGCGAGCGTAGTTGTCCCATCGGAGAACGTGACCGTTCCAGTGGGATTGGCAACTCCCGAGGCCCCCAGGACCAACATCCCGAGCGTCACCGCCGACCCGTACACCGGTGACGCTGGCGAGGAGGCCAGGTAGGCCCCGGCGGTGCACTTGCCTACCATCAACTGCAGGGAAGCCGTGCTGGGAGCGAGGTTGGAGTAGCCGCTGTAGTTGGCGCCGACGATCACCGCCCCGGCCTGCGGGAAGCTGGTATTGCAGACGGCTGCTCCATTCTGCAGAGGCAGACCGGTACAGCCGGCGATGGGAGTCGAAGCACTACTGAAATCCACGGTTCCGCCAGCCGTATTGGTCGAGACTGCCGCCGTGATCTTCACGGGCTGGGCGACCTGGGCCGGGGTAGAGGAGAGCGTCACGATCGTCGTGGGTCTGACCACCACAACCACAGGGACGGCCGGGGCCGTCAGGTAATTGGCATCGCCGTTATAAACCGCATTGATGCTGTGCGTCCCGACGCCGAACGCCGGCAGCGCGCCCGAAGGCGCCATTAGCGAGGCGCGGCCATCGCTGCCCAGAGGCACGCTCCCCAGCGCGGCGGTCCCGTCCGAGAAGGCAACCGTTCCGGTCGGGGCGGCAGCCCCCGTGGCGCCTGTGACCAATACGCTGAGCGTCACGGCGGCTCCGAAGACCAGAGTGGCGGGCGCTGCCGAGAGGCTTGCCAAGACGGCGCCCTTGCCAACGGTCAACTGCATCGAACCTTTGCTCGAGACGCTGTTGGCGTCGCCGGAATAGCTGGCGTTTAGAGTCACGGTACCGGGCTGCAAAAAGGTGGTGTTGCAGACGGCTGCTCCATTCTGCAGGGGAACCCCCGTACAGCCCGCGATGGGATTGGCGGCATTGGTGAAATCCACGGTGCCGCCCGGAACTGCGCTCGCCCCTCCCGAAGCCGCGCTAACGGCGGCGGGGACCGAGACGGTCGCCGTGATCTTCACCAGTTGGGCGATTTGAGCGGTCGTAGAGGCCAGTGCCGTGGCAGTTACGGCCTTCCCCGTCATCACCACAGTGAGAGTGGGCGCCTGGGAGACTCCGTAGTTCGCATCGCCGTTATAGAACGCGACGATGCTGTGGGTTCCAGGGGCGAACGGCGGCACCGTTCCCGACGGCACTACCAGGGTGGCCCGTCCATCGGTGCCCAGAGGCACCGCGGCCAGGGTGGTCTGCCCGTCCGAAAAGGTCACCGTTCCGGTGGGCGCGGCAACCCCGACCGCCCCCAGGACCAGGGCCCCGAGGGTAACCGGCGCGCCGCTGGTGGGCGCCGGGTTATCGGCCGCCAGGTAGGCGCCTGCGCTGCACTTTGCCACCGTCAACGGCAACGAGCCCCCGCTGGGGCTGGTGTTGGCATCGCCGCTGTAGATGGTATAGAGCACGAAATTCCCGAGTTGCGCGAAGCTGGTGTTGCAGATGGCGAGGCCATTCTGCACAGGTACCTGCGTGCAGCCGGCGATTGGACTGCTTCCGTTGGCGAACTCCACGGTTCCGCCGGCCGCCCCTACTCCCGGGCCCTGGACAGTGACGGCCGCCCGGATCGCCACGGGTTGGGCGATTTGGGCGGGATTGGAAGACATCTCGACCATAGTCGCGGCCTTGGACACCGTCTGCGTGAGTGTGGGGGAGTTGGATGGGAGGTAGTTCTGGTCGCCCGTATAGCTGGCACTGACGGTGTGTGCGCCAGCCAAGGGGTGCAGCACGATCAGGGCGCTCTTCAACTGGTCGAGTGGGAAAGCGGTACTGGCTGAGCCATCGACGGTGAAGGTGACGGAGCCCGTGGGGGTTCCGCCGGCTGCGCTGACTGTGGCCGAGTAAGTGACGGCTTGTCCCGAGATGGCCAAGACGGGGCTGGAGACGAGCGAGAGGGTGGTCGCCATGGGAGTGGAGGCGGCGGCGAAGGGGGAAATCGCCAGGGCGCCCAGCGCCAGGAAGGTCCAAAGATGCCGCCAGCCCCGAAAAGAGGAGTTTGCCATCTCTTATTCGTGAGTTGGCGAAGGGAATTCTCTCAGAAATCTGTGGGGGAGGGGGATTTAACCGCAGAGACGCGGAGAAACGGAGATCAGCGCGGAGAAGAGAAAGGCAAAGAGATCCAAGACATAAGAAGGGAGAAAACGGAGGGAGGCTGGGATTGGCGGAGGGGAGGTTGGCGGAATCGGACGCTTGCCAAGCAGGATACTAAGAGAAGGGTGAATCGATGTTTCGAACTACTAAGTTCTGCGTGCTGCCGATCTCCGCGGTCCTGCTGCTGGCCGCCGGGGATGCATCCTGGAGAATCAAACCGATCTCGCAGTGGAACGAGGAAGACGCCAGGCAGGTGCTCGCCGACTCGCCGTGGATCAAGAGGGCCACGGCTGCGATCGTGCCCGATAGGGGCGAGGCGCAACGACGGGAGGGCGGGAAGATGGGAGGGTACCAAGGCGTTGGCCTGGATCGCCCAGGCACGGAATTCAGCAAACACGGCGTTCTGATGGTCCGCTGGGCGAGCGCTCTCCCGATCCAAACCGCGGAATTGAAAGCCCATGAGGCCGATGCCCCCGACTGGGACGGCGACTACTATGTGATTGCCGTGTACGACGTTCCCGGCCTCTTCTCAGCCAATCAGAAGACCCTGGCCGGCGATTTGCGCAGTACAGCGGTACTGAGGCGTGACGGGAAAAAGGATATCAAGCCCTCGCGAGTCGATGTGGTGCTCTCGGCAGACAAACTGGCCAGGGTGGTTTACCTGTTTCCACGGTCCGTCCCGATCACCACAGCCGATAAACGCATCGCATTCGTCGCCCAGATCGGCCGATTGAGCCTGGCGCCATACTTCTACACGGAAGAGATGCAGTTACAGGGCAAGCTCGAACTTTGACGGCCAGGGCGGGTGCTTGACCATTTTGGGGGATTTCCTCACCAGTCAACACCGCTCCCTTATAGTTAATCCGCGGGGCATTTTCGGTTATTGGTTTTTCCACAATTACTTGTGGAAAATGGCTCGCCTTATTGTTTTCAGCGACGGCTGATGGCAATGTGTAAAGGCGAGCAGGCGCCCTCACATCGGCGGCCGCGCGCTTGCTCGCTGCCTTTACCCAACCTAAGAAAATCAAAAAAAACTTCCTAAGAATTTCTCATGGTTTTCGCTTGACGGACCAACTCAGATGTCTTAGGTCGCGGCTCGGTTTCGGTCGTGCTGGTCCAGTGTGAGTTACGGGCGCGAGCGTCAGGAGGTGGGGAAGAAACGCCCGCAAGGCGAGCCGGGTAGGCGGAGACCGCCTGCCCACAAGACCTGGAAAAATTGCTGCCGGGCGCTAACCTCTCGAACCTTGCGATGCGCCTTTCCTGACACATTCGATAAACGGTCGAATTTCAGAGTAGAACCGAGAACCATCATGTCCACTCGCTTGAAGCTCAGACTGACCTTCGTCCAGAGAGTAGCGCTGGCGGCGCCGATCGCCGTTGGGATCCTGAACGGGACTGCCATCTGGGCTCAATCGCCGCCTGCGACGGGGGCCCCGCCGAGATTTGAGGTGGCCGCCGTCAAGCCCTGCAAGGATGGGGACTCGGGCGGCGGGCGCAACGGCGGAAGGCGCGGAGGCGGAGCCAGCGCGTCTCCCGGAAGATTGGACCTGGGTTGCCAGACGGTGAGAGGTCTCATCCAGATGGCGTATGTTCAATACGCCGATGGGAAACGCAGGCCATCGGAGCGGGAAGTGGCGATCGAGGGCGGCGCAGCCTGGACCGAATCCGAGCGCTTCCAGATCACCGCGACCGCCGAGGGCGCTCCGGGCCAGGAGATGATGCGGGGGCCCATGCTGCAGGCACTTCTCGAAGATCGGTTCCAGGTGAGAATCCATCGCGAGACCCGAGAGGTCCCGGTCTATGCATTGACGGTGGCCAAGAGCGGTCCGAAGCTGCCGGTATCGAAGGAAGGAAGTTGCATTCCGAGGAACACCGAGCACCCGGTGCCTCCGTCAGAGAGGCCGCCCGGCCTTTTTCCGTGCGGCGTCTTCGCTCCCAGCAAGGACGGGTCGGCCATGTACGGCACGACGCTGGCGAATTTTTGTACGCAACTCTCCATCGTGATGGACCGCGCAGTGGTCGACAAGACCGGGCTCGCGGGAGTCTTTGATATCGCGATTCAGAGGCCGCCCGCCGATCCCGCTCCCGACGCGCCAGCGGATGGCCAGCCGCGCATGGCCAGCCCACGGCCCTCGCGCATGGACCTGACCGAACCGGGTGGCCTGTCGGTTTTGGCCGCGATCGAGAGAGTCGGGTTGAGGCTGGAGCCAGCCAAGGGCTCGGGCGAGTTCCTGGTCATCGACCATGCCGGGAGACCTGCCGAGAATTAGGGAGAGGGACTGACCCAGGCCGGCCGTTCGCAATCGGCCGGTATCCTCAGTCGAACGCTTACACGCTGCCGTGCCCCAGCGCCGAGAAAATCGCCTGCATTCCCACCACGCTCCACTCGCTCATCCAGGCGCCCATGTTGGTCATGGACATCGCTACAATCAGCAGCATGAACCCGATTCGCGACAGCTCCACGTAGACCACCATGGGGATGCGCGCCGCGAGCAGCAGCTTCGAGCCGTCGAGCGGCGGCACCGGCAGCATATTGAAGATCGCCAGGTACAGGCTCAGATAGACCCCTTTTTGTGCGAACGCCGCCAGCGCCGGGACGGAGTGGGAGAGCACCACCGAGATGGCCGCCAGGATCACCGCCATGATGACGTTGCTGAAGGGTCCCGCCAGGGCCACCAACGCCAATCCGTTCAGACCACCCCGGAGCTTGGCGGTTTGCGTGCGAACGGGCTTTCCCCAGGCGAGAAAGCCGAATCCCAGCAGCGACGCCAGAAATGGCAGGATGGCGGTGCCCACCCAATCGACGTGTGCCAGTGGGTTAAGGGTCACGCGGCCCTCGAGGCGCGGCGTGTCGTCGCCCAGTCGCGTTGCCACCCAGGCGTGTGCGAACTCGTGCGGCGCCGTGAGGATCCACACCAGCAACACCATCAGCAACGCGTTTTGAAAATCCAGGTGCATAGGGTTACTTACGACGAATGATGGCCGACCAGAGCCCCAGCAGGGCGATGAGCGCGACCAGGGTGCCTGTCAGCAAGAGTC
>PMTT01000496.1:5393-14823 GCA_003167275.1 Bryobacterales bacterium
TGGGCGCAGGCCCAGCAGTCCGAAGCGCAACAGATCACGCAGGAGATGCTCAAAGACGCACTCACCCTTTCCGGTCTGACGTTCCCCGACGAAGACCAGAAGGCCATGCTCCAGAGCGTGAATCAAAACGTGGCCAGGTACGAGGAGCTTCGGAGTCTTCACATTCCGAACGACGTCTCTCCGCCGTTCCACTTCAGCCCTCTCGTGCCGGGAATGAAGGTCAATCGAGCGCGGCAGCCGATTCGCATCAGCACTCCCGCGGTGAAGCGCCCCGCAAACCTGGAGGATGTCGCCTTCTGGCCGATCACGCAGCTCGCGCAGTTGATCCGCACGCGGCAGGTGACCTCGGTGGATCTGACGAAGATGTACCTGGCGCGCCTGCACAAGTACAACGAGAAGTTGAATTGTGTGGTCACCTTTCTCGACGACCTGGCCATGTCTCAGGCCAAGCAGGCGGACGCGGATCTCGCCGCGCACAAATACAAGGGACCCCTGCACGGCATCCCGTGGGGCGCCAAAGACATCCTCACGCTACCGGGCTACAAGACTACCTGGGGCTCGAACGCGTACAAGGATCAGATGTTGGAGGAAGAGGCCAGCGTCATCGGGATGCTGCGCGATGCCGGCGCGGTACTGGTGGCGAAGCTGACCTCGGGCGAACTGGCGCAGGGCGACCGCTGGTTCGGCGGGCAGACGAAGAATCCGTGGAACACCGAGGAAGGCTCCAGCGGATCGTCCGCGGGGCCGGCCTCCGCGACCGCGGGAGGGCTCGTCGCATTTGGTATCGGAACCGAGACCAGCGGATCGATTCTCAGTCCCTCGGCGAGGTGCGGTGTCAGCGGCCTGCGGCCCACCTTCGGACGCGTCAGCCGCCATGGCGTGATGGCGCTATCGTGGACCCAGGACCGCCTTGGCCCGCTGTGCCGCTCGGCCGAGGACTGCGCGATCGTCATGAGCGTGATTGCGCGCCCCGACAATCGCGACATGAGCGTTTCCGATATTCCGTTCAACTGGAACGCGCGCCTCGACGTCCGCAAGCTGCGCGTGGGCTATCTCCAGGACGCTTTCGATGAGACTCGGGATGAGGTGGCCAAACGCAATGAGGCGAAGGCTCTCGAACAGATTCGGGCCTTGGGTGTGAAACTGGTTCCCCTGACGGTGCCGGAGTGGACGGTGGATGTGTCGAGCTACGGCGTGGAGTCGGCGGTCTTCTTCGATGAGCTGATCCGCACGGGCCGCGATAAGCAATTGACCAATCCGGGCCGCGGGAATGGCTTCCGGACCAGCCGCACGATTCCCGCGGTCGAGTATCTCCAGTCGCAGCGGGCCCGCATGATGATGATGATGAAACTGGCGGAAGCAACTGCGGACGTCGATGTCTATCTCGCTCCGTTCAGCGCCGGAGGAGGTGGAGGCGGCGCGCGTGGTGGCGCGATTCCCACGGACGGTGCGCGCGGCGGCACGGCTCCCGGCGATGGCGGTGCACGTGGCGGCACAGTCTCCGGGGATGGCGCGGCTCCCGTTGATGGCGTCACGCCAATCGGGGCGCGTGGTGGCAGGGGCCGGGGGCGCGGCGGTGGGACTGGCGGCGGTTTCAATGCACAACGTCGAAGCGCGGTCCAGCGACATTTCAACATGGCTAATCTGGCGTGCTATCCGGCGCTGTCGGTCCCCAACGGATTCAGCGACGCCGGGACGCCCGGCAGCATCACCTTCTATGCTCGTCCCTTTGGCGAAGCTGAGCTGCTGGCCGTGGCGAAGGCTTACCAGGAGGCTTCGGGCTTCCATTTGAAGCACCCGAAGCTGGAAGCATAGCCTTCGACCGCAGGTTTCGTTGCGATTATGGCACCGCTTGCTGACGCTCGCGGCTCGGTTGCGATTGTTGCGGATTCTGCGTGAGTTACCGAGCCGCGACCGTAAGGGAGCGGTGTTGACTGGTGAGGAATCCCGTTGAGCACTCTGGCCTCAAACGATGTTTCCGGAGCCTGTTAGAGTAGGTAGGATGAGGCTCATCGCTCTTTGCACCGCACTCGCCATTCGCCTCGCCGCCCAGCCTGCCGTCGACGAACTTGCCAAGGCAGACGATGTTCTGAAGACCGCGCGGGCCGCCCTCGGCGCTAAATTGTCGACCGTCCAGTCGCTCTCCCTTTGGGGCGCCGACCGGCACGGCCCCCAGTCCGGCCAAATGGCGCTGACCATCGATCTCGCTGGGAAGTATCTCAGGGAACAGAGCAGCCTCTCCACCGGCGGCCAGATCCAAAGGATGTCAATCGGCAGCGACGGCGCGGGAGCCTCCGGCGGGGGCATGCCGGGCGACGAGGGCGGTCCCGCCATGTCAGTCAACCTGAGTGAAGGTTTCGACGGAGACGCCTACTGGACCCGGACTGGCGCCGGGGCCGGAAAACACGCGTTTGTCGCCGCCTTCGCGCGGTACGTTCTGGCGCTCACTCTCTCACCGCCGGCCAGCTTTCCGGTGACCTTCACCTACGGCGGCAGACTGGAATCGTCCCAAGGCACCATGGACGCTTTGGAGGGCAAAGGCCCCGACGATTTCCTGATCCACCTCTACCTCGACGCCAAGACCCATTTGCCCGCGACCATGGTCTATCACGAGGGCAAGACGGAGATGCAACTGTGGATGACGGACTACAGGACCGAAGAAGGCATCCGGTTTCCACACCTGCTGGCATGGCTCGCCGACGGCGACCCAGTGGAACAGTTCCGGATCGACCATCTCAAGATCAACCCCAAACTGCGGCCTGAGAAGTTTCGCCGGTAACCCAAGTCGGAGGCACTACTCTTTGAGCACGCTATCGCCGTACCAGGGGCTGTGCAAATTGCGGCCGCCCTCGTCGAACTGAAAACCAGCATGTTCGCTCAAGTTGAGATGGAACTTCACCCGCCGTCCCTGACTGTCGGAATAGATGCGACCTTCGAGTTCCCTTCCGATCAGGTTCTCCAGTTCGCTGAAGAAGTGCGCCGGGAACACGAAAGTCGGGCGACTCTGGAGTTCCGCCTCCGCCGCGGTGAGCACGTCGTGCGAGCGGCAATAGCACTTGGCAACCGGGACCATACGATCTTCGTCGCCGAGCATTCGAGCCTCGGAGCGGCGGATTTTGTGGAGTCGTCCCCCACGCAGTTCCACAGTGTCATAGTCAGATGTAGAGTTTTCGGCGGTCATGGCAATTTGAGATAAGTATAGCTGAAATCGGTGGCTTCAGACTTGTGGACGAGCATCGTTTTTACGAGCGGGTTATCATAGAGCCGTGGAGTTTGTTCTCCGCCCTGCCCGGTGGCCGAAAGGGAAGGTGAAGAAATGCGCACGTTAAGCCGACCGATCGTGATCCTGGCCGGTGTGTGGTTCGCCGCCGTTTCGGCGGGCGCACAAGAGCCGGCTTCGTCCTCAGCTATCATTGACCAGGCCAAGAGTCAGGCCGGCGGGAGTCAGCGCGCCATCTTCGCTATCTTTCACGCCTCCTGGTGAGGGTGGTGCAAACAACTCGATAGGTTCATCGAGTCCCCCGAGATCGAGCCGATTATCCGGAAGTACTTCGTCACGGTCCACATCACCGTGCTGGAACAGGGCGACAAGAAATCACTCGACACGCCGGGCGGAGATGAGTTGATGACCCGCCTGGGTGGGCCGGCCGGACTGCCGTTCTTCGCCTTTTTGGACGGACAGGGCTCGCTCCTGGTCAACTCCATCCGGCCGGGCGAAAATGGCAAGCCCGGCGGGAATATCGGCCATCCCTTTGAGCCGTTCGAGGTGGATTGGTTCCTGAAAATGCTCAGCAAAGGCGCACCCGGTATGACACCCGAGGAGACAGCAGTGCTCGAAAAATATCTGCGGGCGCAAAAGAAATAGAACAGCGCCGTGCCGATACAGGGTCCTTAGAATCTTGGCCACTCACTTCCCGATAACGATCTTACGGATGGTCGACTCTACCGGGGGCGACTCCGCCTTCTTCTTGCCGTGCTGATCGGAGTCCCCCCATCCGCTGTTGGCGATGAAGTAGAATCCGTTCCGCATTCGGGGGTTACGGTGACAGCCACCGAATTAGCCCCGTGGAATTCGGGGGTTGCGGTGACAGCCACCGAATTAGCTTCGTGGAATTCGGGGGTTACGGTGACAGTCACCGAATTAGCGGTCACGGAATTGGCGGTCACCAAATTATCGACGTGGACTATGCCTGTCGGTTACGGTGGTACAGGGGGGATTCTAATGAACCCATTGGACGGTAAGACTGCCCTGATCACGGGTGCCAAAGGAGGCCTCGGCAGTCTCGTGACGGAGGCCTTCCTTGCCGCCGGCGCGAGGGTTGCCGGAGTTTCGAGGTCCATCCGGGACGGCGACTTTTCCCATCCCCGGTTTGCGGCCATGCCCGCCGAGCTCTCCAGCGGAGAGGCCGCGCGCAAGCTGGTGGATGAAGTTGTGGCCCGCTTTCGGCGGATCGACGCACTCATCCACGTGATGGGAGGATTCGCCGGAGGTGCGCGGGTGGACGAGACCGACGACGCGACGCTCGACCGGATGCTGGACATGAACTACCGGTCGGCCTTTTTCGTGGCGCGTGCCGTCCTTCCGCACATGCGTAAGCAGAATGTCGGGCGGATTCTCGCCGTTGCCAGCAGACAGGCCGTGGAACCGCAGGCCCAGGTGGGAGCGTATAGCGCGTCGAAGGCCGCGCTGGTCTCGCTGATCCACACCATCGCCCTGGAGAACCGGGAACTCGGCATATCCGCGAACACNNGGCGTCACGGGCACGGCCATCGGCGTCTATGGCGGGCAGGTTTGAGCGCGGATCCCGGCGCCGGGGCGATTCGCTTGATTTTGCGATCTTTGCCGCTCATGGGCGGTCCGCATGCTAAGCTGGAGAAGGTCTTAACTGCATCACGTCTTTTGAATCCGCTGGAAGGGCTTCCGATCTGCTCGTCATCTCGGCTGTACCATCCTCAATCAATACGTTAGTGGTGAGATCGCGAGAAGGAGCAAAGATGAAAGAAACAGGAACAGTAAAGTGGTTTAACGCCGCCAAAGGATTTGGTTTTATCCAGCGCGAGAATGGCGAAGATGTCTTCGTCCATTTTTCCGCCATTGCGGCCAGCGGTTATCGCTCTCTGGATGAGGGTGCCCGCGTCTCATTTGTCGTGAAGAAGGGCCCTAAGGGTTTGCAGGCCGAAGACGTAAACCTGGCCTAAGTCCTCATTCGCAAGTCCAAGAGAATGCGCGCTGCGCGTGGGGCAGGTCTCGGACCTGCCCACTCAATCTTCAATTCCAGCGTAGAGAATTTCGGTTGCCATGTCCCAGCGCAGGGCAGCCGGAATGCGCTTGTACGCAGGGCGCGAACGAACCCTCCTTGGCTGTCTTCCCAACCCCGTTTAACCTCGTAGACCGATGTTCTCGTCTCGTTTTCATTGGGATTTTCGTCCCAACCGCCTCACCCAGACCTTAGAAGCCCGGCGTCGCGATGGCGCACGGATATTGGATCTCACCGAATCCAACCCTACACGGGCCGGCTATGCCTACCCGTCAGAGATCGTGCGCGCGTTCGAAGAGCCTCGCATGCTGCTCTATGAGCCCTCTCCGGCCGGCTTGAGCGAGGCGCGCCTGGCGGTGGCGTCGTATTACGCCTCCCGTGGGCACCTGGTGGACACCGCCCGCATTCTCCTCACGGCCAGCACCAGCGAGGCCTACGCTTACCTCTTCAAACTGCTATGCAATCCGGGCGACCAGGTGCTCGTGCCCCGCCCGTCCTATCCGCTGTTCGAATTTCTGGCCAACATGGAATCGGTGGAGGTCCGCCAGTATTCCCTCTCCTACCATGGCGAATGGGCCATCGACCTGGACTCCCTGAACGCGGCGATCTCCGACCGCACGCGTGCCGTGGTATTGGTGAATCCCAACAATCCGACCGGCTCCTACGTGAAATCGCAGGAACTGGACGCCTTGGTCCGACTCGCCAAGGAGCGAGGCATGGCGCTGGTCTCGGATGAGGTCTTTTCCGACTACGCTCTGCTCCCGGATGGCGGACGCGTGATCAGCCTGGCCGGCGTCGAGGGATGCCTGGCATTTTCCATGAGCGGCCTTTCGAAGATCGCGGGACTGCCGCAGATGAAGCTGGGTTGGATTGTGGTCAGCGGGCCGGAGAGTCTTCGGACGGAAGCGATGGAGAAGCTGGAGTGGATCGCCGACACCTACCTTTCGGTCGGCACCCCGGTTCAGTACGCGGCGGAACGGCTGCTGGAAGCGGGAGCAGTGGTGCAGCAACAGATCCGGGCGCGTACCGCCGCCAACCTCTTGGTGGCACGGCAGGCGCTGGCTGGCTCGGCGGCCAACATTCTGAATGTGGAAGGCGGCTGGTACATCACGGTGCGGGTGCCTCGCATCCGAAGCGAGGAAGAATGGGCACTGGGACTGCTCACCAGCGAGGATGTCCTGGTGCAGCCGGGCTTCTTTTTCGATTTCGAATCGGAGGCATTCCTGGTGGTGAGTCTGCTCACCAGGCAAGATGTGTTTGGGGAAGGAATGGCGCGGCTGAGACGCTATGTGGAACTGTGACGCGGGCATCCTTGCCTGTGTTGGTTTTTCCTGAACGATGCCAGAGAAAACAAAACCAACACAGGCAAGAATGCCCGTGCTACAAGCTAATTAGTTGCCGCCGCCACGTCCGCCGCGGCCTGCGGGCTGGGCAGCCGGCAGCTCCTTGCGTGGGAACTTGTCGGGACGGGTCGCTGCGTTGTACACGAATGCCGCCTCGATGATCGCCATTTGCTCCATGTCGCCCTGTTGGATGCGCTCATAGGTATCCATGTTCGAGTGGTGAGTGCGGGTATCGTAGTCCATCGGGTCCTGGATGAACTGGAAGCCCGGCAGGCCAACGCCATCGTACGACTGGTGGTCGGTGCCGCCGGTGTTCCGAATCGTAATCACGCCGGGGGTCAAGTCCTTGAGCGCCGCGAACCAGCTCTCGAAGATCGGCCGCGCCATCTCGTTGCCCTGGAGATAAATGCCGCGGATTTTGCCGGTCCCGTTGTCGATATTGAAATAGCTCGAGAAGTTGTCGTGCTCGGTGGTCGGCTTCATGGTCGCGGTGTCGGCGAAATGCTCCTTCACATATGCGCGCGATCCCAGCAGTCCTTCTTCTTCGCCGCCCCAAAGGGCCATGCGGACAGTGCGGTCCATCTTGAGGTTGAGCGATTTCAGAATGCGCATCACTTCCATCGCAATCGCACTGCCGGCGCCGTTGTCTGTGGCGCCCGTGCCGTAATGCCAGGAATCAAAATGCCCGCCCACCATCACCAGTTCGTTGGGCTTGGTGGCGCCCGGAATTTCGGCTACGACGTTGAAGGAGTCGTAGTTGGGGATAAACTCCGTCTTGATGTCGAACTGCAGCTTCACCGGAACGTTGTGTTCCACCAGCCGCGCGATGCGGTTATAGTTCTCCGCCGTCATGGACACCTGCGGCACTCCGCCCTGCAGTGTCGCCAGCGGCACTCGCGTGCTGGTTCCATCCGGATTTCGAGTGGACGTCTGCGCTCCGCCGCCAAACAGCGTCCCGCTTTCGCCCCTCGCGGATGCCTGCAAGGTCACCAGGACTCCTTCGTCTTTCCAAAACGTACCTCTTCTCGCGGTGAAGGCGCGCTGCTCTTCCTGGGTCATCTGCGGTTGGCCCGCCGCTCCGCCACGGCCGCCACGTCCACCGCGACCGCCGCCGGCGCCACCGGTGGGGAGAATCTCCAGGGCGATCTCCGCCAGTTCGTCGGGTGTGTATCGCCTGGCCAACGGAGTGGTGGGGAACGGCAGTTCCACCGGCGCGGTCGTCAGCACGATCTTACCCTTCAGTTTCCCGTGGAATTTGTCGAGGTCGGCGGGAGTCTGGATCTGCGCCAGCACCGCTTCGCCCGTCACCGGGCCGCTCGTGCCAGCGGTCCAAGCCACCGGAATCCCGATCAGCGCCTGATATGTCGGCTCCACCATGTTCCCGGAATAGCTCGTGTACTGCCAGCCCGGGATGTCGGAGGCCCACTTCTCCAGGTGCACGTTGCTGAGACCCCACTCCTTAAGTTGACCCTCCGCCCATGCGCCCGCAGCCTTGAACTGTGGAGAATTGGTGAGGCGCGGACCGTAGCGGTCGGTCAGGTTATACATGATGTTCATGACCTGGGAGCCGCCTCGTCCGCCACCACCACCGCCGAACCCACCACCGCCGCCACCCAATTCAGCGGTCTTGATCTTGTGAATTACATTCAGATCCACCTTCTCCTGCTGCTGCGCCAACACGAGCAGTGGAGCGAGTAGGAGCACAACTACCATCAAAGAAGTTTTACGTTGCATAGGCTTTTAGCTTTTGGCTTTATCAAAGCAGAGACGCCTTTTGGCGGCTCCTTGGTTACCTGACTTTGGCTGAATCGGCGCCGGGATCGGCCATCGGAAGGGGCGGATAGTCCACGGTTCGCGCATCGCCACGAGTGCGACGACCCGGGCCGAGACTGGAGGTCCTGGTACGCCGGCGGGGCATAATCGGCGTCAAAATTGTACGTAGACTTCCAATTTCGCCCCTACAAGCGTAGAATAAAGATATGGCCAGAGGTTGGGAAAGTAAGTCGGTCGAGGCGCAGATCGACGAGGCCGAGTATCACCATAGCGCCAGTCTTGAAAATGCACCCCCTCCTGAACAGCTAGAGTTGATCCGCAAGAGGGAAACAATTGTCCTCTCCCGCACCAGGGTGGTCCGGGAATTGCAAGCTGCAAAGAATCCGCGCTATAAGGCCGTTTTGAGCAAGGCTTTGGCGGATTTGGAAGCGCAACTCTCAACTTTCGCGGCAGGTTAGCGAAGAAAGCAGCCCGCTCGTGGTTGTCGTTCGACGAGGCGCAACCAGGAAGGCAGGCGTTTGCGTGCTAGCCGGGGCGCCGCCTGCCGGACTTGATCCTGGTTGACGCAGCGACGTTTTGCTTGAGCCTTCCCTGTGGATTTCCATGAACGCCGTAACTGGGCCGCCGCGGCCCCCCATCTATGCCCGCACTGGTTGCCGGATCCCCGTTCGGGTAGGATTGCGGGTGTATCCGTTGTATAAGTGATACTGGTTGAGGAATTGCCGCCACCGGGAGGAAGCACTTGGCCGCGAGCATCAAAGACGTCGCATTGAAGGCCGGCGTTTCCATCGCCACGGTTTCGCACGTTTTGAACGGGACCCGGGCAACCCGCCCCCAGACTCGCCAGCGCGTGATGGCGGCGGTCGAAGACTTGGGTTATGCGCAGAATCAGGCTGCCCGCAACCTTGCCATGGGCCGCAGCCCGCTGCTCGGCCTGATCATCTCCGACATCCGCAATCCGTTCTTCCCGGAAGTCACCGCCGCGTTCCAGGACCAAGCCCTGGTCCACAACATGGACGCGCTGGTGGTCAACACGAATTACGACGCGCACCGCAC
>PMTT01000747.1 GCA_003167275.1 Bryobacterales bacterium
GCCAGGACCGCGCGTCCCCACTCGACTGGCGTCCGCGAGTGGAGCGGCAGCGCATCGAGCTTGACAAGATCGGCCGGGTGCATGATTTCAAAGTAGCGCAAAGTGAGGTAGCACAGGCATTCTCGCCTGTGTGGGTTTCTGAGGCAAGAAAAAGCAACACAGGCAAGAATGCCTGTGCCACGGCCGGCTAATACATCGCCGCTACTTCATAGTCCAGGATCTTCGGAATCGTAAACTCGATGGCGCCGCCGGCCATGCGGAACGGGATGTTGGTCTCGGACCGCAACAGTTCGACGCGGGTGACATGCCTTCCCGCGGGAAGGGTCATCCGGACCTTCTGCGGGCCGATGGGGTAAAACTCCCGGATCCAGCCGCGGTGCATGTTGGGGTTCGTATAATTTAGCACGTGGACCGCGAAACCGGCTTCGGTTTCCCAGGCGAAGGTCTCGATGACGCCCGTGCCCTCGACCGAGACCGGCGGATTCCCGCCCGATACCCAGCGGATGGCGTTTTGCAGGAGGCGGCTGAGGTCGGTATGGCCGGACCGCCACATGGTGCGTTCGATATCGCCGGGGAACCAGGCGAGGCGGCTCTTGCCTTTCTCCCGCAGGACCACCGCCGGCTCGTTGGTGTGCGACTGCGGAGGATATGCCAGTTCGGGAGGATAGGCGACGAAGCCGGGTACAACGGTCAGGACCGGGCTGTCCACCGGCGCGACGGGGAGACGGTACTCGGCTCCGGGGAGCCAGTGCGTATTCGTGAAGCCGGCCAGGATTTCGTGCGGCTTCTCAATACGCGCATAGAACGCATTGCCGTTGGTGCCCTGGACCTCGCCGGCTCTGTGGATGCCGAACACGTCGGCCAGGCCAAAGTCCGCGCGGCGCTGGTTGCGCTCGCTGTACATGCTGGTTTCAAACGTAGCCAGGAGCGAACCGCCGGAAGCTACGTAGGCGGCCAGTTGCCGGCACTGTTCGTCGCTGAGCAGAGCGGTGTTGGGCAGCACTAAGGCCGAGTACTTCTTCAGATCATCCGGCGCCAGACTGTCTTCGTGCACGAAATCGAAAAGGAAGCGGCCTTCCAGCAAGGCGTAGTACATGCCGTCCATGTACTGGGACATGGTGACGCCGCGCGGCGGTGTGTAGAAGAGGTGTGTGCGCTGACCCATCACAACTCCGAGGTTACAGATGGAGCGCTTGTTGACGAAGTGGCGGTCGTGTTTGGCGGTCCAGTTGAAGTACTGGCGGCCGGGCTCCAGCCAGCGGCGATCCTCGCCCATGCCAGTCTCTCCGCCGATGAAATGGTGGTAGGGCACCATGCCGCTGGCTACCGACTCATCGAGCCACATTTGGTCTTCCTGCGGCGACTTACAGGCATTGCGCCATTTGATGCCGCCGGTGGACCACGCCCCAGTGACGTTGGTGCTCATCTTACCCTTCTGCACGGCGTTGCAGACGCGGCCTTGCAGGGCGCATCCCCAGATGGGCGTATCGTCTCCGCCGCGGCCCTGGTTGTCGCACTGGAACCACTCGCAGAGTNNTTCCAAAGATAGACGGTACGCTCGTTGAACTGGTCCCAGTAGGCCGGCGTCCCCGGGCGCGCCAGGCGGCGGCATTGCTCGCATGTGCAAACCGGAATGTTTCCCAAAGGCGGCCAGGCGTTGGTGAAGATACCGTCCACGTCGTAGAGCCCGTTGATCTCCCGCATGATAGCGGGAATGTAGTCGGTCATGTATGTGGAGAACATGCACGTACGGAAGAGCCGAGGGTCTTCGGTGTGGTGCACCACGTTACCCTGCCCGTCGCGCTGGAACCATTCCGGATGCGCCTGAACGGCATCTTCCCAATTCAGGTCGGGACTCATACGGGCGATGACATGGATGCCGCGCTTCTTGGCGGCGGCACAACAGTCGCCGAAGAAATCGCGATCTCCGAGAAACTTGCCCTTGCGGTGGAATGGCACTTTGGTCTGGTAGAAGGCCAGGATGCCGGTGACACTGACCAGGACGGCATCCACCTTGAGACTGGCCCAATAGTCGGCCCACTCCTCGATGTTCAGCGCGACGGGGTCGTGCTCGGTCATGTTCAACTGGCCGACGCGGCGGATCCTCCGTTGCCAGGGAACCTCGGAAGCTGGGGCGTCAGCGGCCTGGGAATCGCCAGCGGTCAGCAGAGATGCCAATGGCGCGGCGGCCAGTCCGGCTTTCAGCAGAGTGCGTCTCTCGATCATGGTTTCACGCCTTGTTCCTTTCTCCAAGCGGCCTCGTGGGCGATTGACTGGCCGCGTGGGTAGTATAGCGCGCCATGGGTGAACGGATAGTTGTTAAGGAGAAATAATCGAAGATCGGTTGACGGCCCCCACCCGCAGGTGGTAGCATCTTCCAAGAAAGGAGTCACCATGCGCCAAATGAGATCGAATTTACCGGCACGCTGCGACGGATCCGGCGCGGCGCAAGATGACTCTTCTGTCTCCCTCGCCGGCGTCTAAGTAGTCAACCCCAACCAAGAGAATCACTGGCGGCGAGCCCGCTGGCGTTACGACTTAGGAATTGATGACGACCCACAGTGCGCCTCTTTGCGTCCGCACATAACTGGATCGAAGGCGCAGCGGTACAGCAACTGGAGAATACGGCCTCGTTGCCCGGCATGCGGCTGGTAGTGGGTATGCCCGACCTCCATCCCGGCAAAGGCAGTCCCATCGGGGCGGCATTCGTGGTCGCAAGCTGGCGCTCGGCGAGCGTATCTTACGGGAGCATGTGGCGCAGTATGGAGCCGCCGGTCTTGCTGTCGGAAGCGAACCAGCTACCCGATATCTTGCACGCCACGAGCACGCCAGGCACTGGGCGTCGGCGAATCGGGAACTCATCGCCGCCCGAATGTTCGAGCAACTGAGAACGCAAGGCGCCCGCGTGATCGATATCTGTCACAACTGGGTGGAGCAGCGCGACGTGGGCGGCCGTGACTGCTGGATCCATCGCAAGGGGGTTGCACCGTCTACCGAGGGAGCTGTGGTCATCCCGGAATCGCGCGGCGCCCACACATATCTCGTTTTGCCGAAGGGGCCTGGCGAGCGGAGCGCGTTTTCGCTGGCTCACGGCGCCGGCCGCAAATGGTCGCGCTCCGACAGCCGGGCGCGGCTTGAGAAACGCTTCTCCGCCAAAGATCTGACCCGCACCGAGCTCGGGAGCCACGTGATCTGCGAAGACAAGGAGTTGCTGTACCAGGAGGCTCCCCAGGCGTATAAGAAGATCACGACCGTGATCGATGATCTGGTCAATGCCGGGCTGGTGGAGGTCCTGGCAGTTTTGAAGCCGCTTGTGACTTACAAAGTGCGGCGAAGTGCGGCGATGACGAAATCGGAATAGAGCCGCCATTGGCGGAACCGATTGGCTGGCGATGCCCCAAGAGCACCGTAGGGTAAACCCGATCATAAACTATGGACGAATCGCAAAAAACGCATTATCATCGAATGGTACCTGCGTCTTTTCCCCCGTGTCTCACCGAAGGGGTTTACCCCATTTATCGGTGTTCATCTGTGTTCATCGGTGGCTAATTCTTCTTGCCTTCTGATGGTCGTGGCCCTGTCCGGTGGCACAGGCGGTTCCGCCTCTACCAGCGCGTCGCCGTGGCGTTGGAACAGCCGGTCATATTCCGCGATTCGCCTTCCAGTCGCTCAAAGACCGACTGTATGGCCACGCGGCCGGGGCCGGTGAGGCGCAGCCACAGATAGCGATTGCCCCACGTGCCCCAGGTGGTGAACCGCATATTGGGCTGCTCGAAGTGGAGCTGCATCTGGACCGTGGGGCTCTTGAATACCAGGGCCGTGGGCTTCACCAAAATGGTCTGCCCCTGCGCCAGATTGCGCACGAAGATGTTGCCGCCGGCGTGCAGCAGCAGAAGCCCGGGTGTCTGCGGGGATGTGAAGCGGTCCATGTAATGGCCCACCGGGTAGTGCGTTTCGGTTTCCTTGCCGCTCCCGGTTTGGAACCAGACGCCCGAATTGAACCAGTCGTAGGTAACGTTGGAAGTGGCGGCCAGCAGCATGTGCTCGCGGACGTCGATCGACTGGCCGGGTTGGAGCGCGACCGGGATGAGTTCGCCGGGATCGTCTTTGGAGAAGGCGATGTGGCCGGGGCCTTCGGCTTGCGTCATGATGAGCGGCAGGCCGGCAAACATCCGTTTCCAGGCGCCTTTGAGCGACATGTTCGTGACGTTCACCTGGGGGTCTTTCCACAGCAGAACGTGGTGCGAAAAGTAGACGCTGTCGCCGGCCGCCAGATTCATGTCGGCGACCGGCACATAGACGCCCTCGATCTGGCAAGAGGAATTGCCGAACTGGAGCTTGGCCATGTCCTTGCGGGGTGGCAACTGGGTCCAGCCACTTGCCGCGGCCGCGGCCGCAGGCTGGAAAGTGGCGCCGCAGCGGGAACAAGCGTACTGACCGGGATCGACGTCGGCCCCACACCAGTTACAGCGCCCGCCCGTCGAGACAGCCGCCGGCGGTCTTGCCGCCGGTCCGACACTGCCACCCGAGTGAGACGCCGGAGGTGCCGGAGGAGGAGGAGGAGGCGCGGCATGCGCGGGGCGAGGCGGAGGTGGAGGCGGTGGTGCGGCACCGCCCGAGGAGTGCTTCACCGGCTGGCCGCAGTTGACGCAAAATGTCTGTTCATCGAGAATGGAGGCGCCGCAGTTTACGCAGAACATGTTGGTTACTCCGTGTGGTGATGGACGTACATCGACTGGATCCCGACGCGGCCGGGACCGGTCATTCTCGCCAGGCTCATGGTGGTGCCGCCGAAGAAGCCGGTGCCGAGCTTCTGGAACTCCACGTCCATCGTGACGGAGGAATCCTTGTAGAGGAACGCGCCGGGTTCCACCATGATGCTTTCGCCGGGACCCAGCCGGCGCTCGAAGACATTGCCGTAGCCGTGCAGGATCAGCACGCCCGGCGCACCCGTGGTGACAAACCGGTCCATGTACATACCTTGGCCGCCGAAGAGGATGTTGGAGAGGCCCTTGACGCGGACAAAGGAGTAGCCGATCTGGTGAGACGAGAGCAGGAAGGCGTGCTCGCGGACGTCGAGCTCCATGCCGGGATGCAGCGGCAGGACAACCAGCTCGCCCGTGGCGTCGCGGGAGAAGGCGATGCGACCGGGGCCGGCGGCCACGCTGATGAGGAAGGGCATGCCGGCGAAGGCGCGCTTCAGTCCGCCGGAGAGCTGCAGCAGCGACATGGCGACGCGCTCTTCCTTCCACAACATCACGTGATGTTCGAAAAACACCGAGTCGCCGGGGCCCAGATTGATCTCCGCGACGGGCACCACCTCGCCCTCCACCTGGCAGGTGCTGGCGCTAAACTGAATCTCGGTCATGTCGCGGATGCGGGGCGCTTCGCGCCAGCCGGACTCACTGACCAGGTTGCGGATATCGAGGGGAGCTCCGCACGCCCGGCAGGCCAGCGCGCCCTTCTCGTTCATGCTCTGGCACCACTGGCACTGAATTCGTTCGAAAGGCTCCACTCCGTACTGAGCGGGTTCGGTCATAGCGAGGATTATACCGTGGACCGTTTGGCCGGCGGCACGCACTTTCCCTCAAGTGCGTAACCGTTTTGGGAACTGGGTCAAACTCACGCTGAATCAGCAACCGCCCGCAACCGAGCCGCGACCGTGAGGGAGCGGTTGCTGCGCATGAAACGGGAAATCCCCAAAACGGTTACCTACCCTTTCCCTTCCGCCTTCGAGCCGCCCGTTCAGGCAACCTTCAGGCGTGGGGTGCGTGAGGGCTTGAGCCGGATTTCGACGTCGTTCCCCAGCCGCTTGGCAAAATCGATCAACTTCTCCAGTGAGAATCTGCCCAACCGGCCGCGCGCGAGGTCGGACACGCGTGGCTGCGGAATCCCCAGCAGCTTACCGGCTTCGACTCGGGTCAGCTTCCGGCCGGCCAACATGTGGTTGATCCGCCGTGCGATCTCCGCTTTCGCCAGAGGCTCCTCGGGATTCGGAAATGCCGATATCGGCGAAGACATTGCCGCTGCCTTTTTCCACCCGAATTCGTTTGGCCATGTTGATTCCCCTTCCTCCTGAGTCAATGCCCTGAAGTGCGCCGGGGCCTCCGCCATGCGCGCCCGGATCAAGTCCAGATCGCGCTTAGGCGTAATACCGTTCACTTAACTTCGTGGCGCAGGCTGTCGAGCCTGCTGAGCCGAGAGTCTGGCTTTTCTTGCCGCGCTCGACCAGAGATAGTCTTCCGCGTTGGGCCACGAGTCCGCCTTTCACGGGATACCCTCTCGTGCCCGAACCCCATGCCTCGCCGCCGGGTTCCAACCCAGTACCCTAACCCCCAGTAAAGCTATTTCGCCGGTACGCCTTCGCCTGCCGGCAGGGCTGGACAGGTACGCCGGTAGGGCACGTCGACACCGACGAATTGCCGCCATTCTAAACGAGAGAGGTTACGATTGGCAATACCGCAGAGCCGCCCAGCCCACGAACTCGGATCGATGTCCCATAGCCATATCCTGCCATCGTAATTGGGCGCTGCCAGCAGCTTGCCGTTAGGGCTGAACACCACCACATTCGTCCCAGGCGACATTCCTTGGTCGAGTAAATTGGACCGGTCCTGCAGTGGATCGCCGACCGGCCGGCGGCTGCCCACGTCCCACAGACGCACTGGCCCATCATCGCCCGAAGAAGCCAGCATCCTGCCGTCGCGGCTAAACGCGACGCTCCTGACTCCGCGGGTGTGGCCCCTCAACGGATCGCCGAGCGGCTGCCGGCTCGCAACGTCCCACAAACGCACCGTTTCGTCGGCGCTCGCCGAAGCCAGCATCTTGCCGTCCGGGCTGAACGCTACGCTCGTGACAGCGTCGGAGTGGCCGCTCAGTGGGCCGCCGAGCGGCCGTCGGCTGCCAACATCCCACAACCTGACCGTGTGGTCTACACTCGCCGAGGCCAGCAACTTTCCGTCCGAACTGAATGCCACGCTGCTGACTGAGCCGGAGTGGCCCCCCAGCGGGTCGCCGAGCAACCGGCGGCTGTCCATGTCCCACAGCTTCAGTTGGTCGGAGCTGGCCGAAGCCAGAATCCTGCCATTAGGGCTGAATGCCACGCTGCTCGATCGATCTTTCAGCGGATTGCCGAATCGCCGTCGGCTGGCAACGTCCCATATGGTCACCTGGTTCGAACTCGCCGAGGCCAGCATTTTGCCGCCCTGGCTGAACGCTACGCTGCTGAATCCGGAATGGCCTTCGAGCGGATCGCCGAGCCGCTGGAGGCTATCCACGTGCCAAAGGGTCATCGAGCCGCCCTCGGGCATGAATCGGTGCAGGCCCGTGCCCACCGCCAGGATCTTGCTGTCGCTGCTGAAAGCCATGCTCTCCACAACGAAGGACTGACCGTTCAATGTCTCGCCAAGCGGCTGGCGGCTGGCTATTTCCCACAGCCGCACCGTTCCGTCAACGCTCGCGGAGGCCAGCATCTTGCCGTCGTTGCTGAACGCTATGCTGCTAAAGCCGAAAGAACTCTTGAGCGCCTCGACTAGGTACCGTCGCCTGCCCACGTCCCACAGCTTCACCTCGTTTGAACTCGCCAATGCCAGGACTTTGCCATCGCGGCTGAACGCTACACCCGTGAATCCGGATTTATTTATGATCGGATCCCCAAGCGCCCTGCGGC
>PMTT01000954.1 GCA_003167275.1 Bryobacterales bacterium
CGGGCCGCTTCCTGCATCTGGGGAATGGTCATCCGCACCGGAGCGATCAGCGCGTGAGTCACCACAATGTGCTGAACGCCTTGCCGGCGCGCCTCGCGAATGATCATCAGACCTTCTTCCGCCGAGGAGTGTCCGGTCTCCAGAGTCAACTGGTGCTGCGCGACCAGCGCAATCACCTGCTTCACCGCGGGCAGGAGTTCCCCGTCGTGGGAGACAGATACGAACGGCCGGTCCTGTTTGGAGAAGCGGACCTGATTCTCGGCGTCGAAGGTCGGCATCCAGACCACACGGCCCCAGCCGCCCTTCATCATGGTCATGCGCTCCACGGCCGCGGGGTTGATGCCGCCGACGGTAAGGTTCAGGTCGATGCCTCCAAAGATTTCGATGCCCGGCACCTCTTTGCGCACCAGCCAGGCCAGCGACGCCGTGGACTCGTAGTGGTTCTTCAGCACCAGCGCGCGCATGCCCCGCTGTTTGGCCAGGCGGGCCAGATCGATGGCGTCAATGCTACGCGGCACGCTGTCGGGATCGCTGTGCACATGGATGTCGATGACTCCGCTCAGGGGAAGCTGCCCGTAGCAGGCCGCCGCGGCCAGCAGGCCAGTGAAGCAGCGCGTTGCGATGCGCAAGTTGCTCATATACCGACAAAGCATACCGTACCCTAAGACCTTCGGGCCAAGACATGCGTCTATTAATTAGGGCTGAGTCTGTCGCGTTTTGAGAGAATGTCCTTATGCAATTCGTTATGCGGCTTCTTTCAGCCACCGTGTTGTTTTCGGCGTCGCTAATCCGACTCTCGGCTTGCTCTTGCATCGGCCCCGGAACACCGTGCATGGCGGCGGGAAGTTCGGCCGCAGTCTTCACCGGAAGGGTACTCGATATTACTGATCCGCCGTTTCCGGTTCCGGCCGGAAATACCGGGCCGGCGCTGGCCAAACGTTCGGGTGCTCCCGCGGTACGGGCGGGCGACTACAGCGCGCGCGACGGCGTGGCTTCCCTGCCGCGGATGCTGCGGGCTGTCCGAATTCAAGTCGCAGACGTCCTGAGCGGAGTGGACCCAAAGGACAAGGAGATCGAGATCCTTACAGGTCATGGCGGCGGCGACTGCGGATACGAATTTCAGGTGGGCGCGGACTACGTCGTCTATGGATACAAGAATGCGGAGGGACGGCTGGAGACCGGCATTTGCACCCGCACCCGGACGCTGGCTCAGGCGGCCGAGGACCTCGATTATTTCCGCGCCATGTCCAAGGCGTCGGACACCAGCCAGATCCGCGTCCTTACAGGACTGCCGGGCGCTCCGAGTAAGCCGGGAGTAACAATCGTCGCCGACCGGGAAGGAACGCGCTACCAGGCGCTGACGAATGCCGCCGGCGACGCACTGTTCACCGGTCTGACTCCAGGTGACTACACCATCCATGCAGAATCGGATGGCGACCTGCCGGACGATCCGAAGGTACAGTTACACGCCAAAGGCTGCCGCGACGTGACGCTCTGGCGAACCCTGCGGATCACGGGCCGCGTGATGACCAGGGGCGGACTGCCGGCCTCGCGCGTGGAGGTACAAATGCGGTCCGTTGCGGACAAGCCTGGGGAAGGAACCATGACCGATGCAGATGGTCACTATGCAATACGCATCGTCTGGCCGGGGCAGTATTTCCTGGGCGTCAACCTGAACCATACATCCACGCGGGACACTCCGTACCCACGGTGGTTCTATCCTGGAACGGAAGATCCGGTAGCGGCTGCCAGGATTGATTTTTCGGGAAGACCGGAAGTCCGGACGTTCGACTTCACTTTGCCGGACCGCCAGCCGGAACGTGCCATCGAAGGCATCGTTTTGACGAAGGATGGGCAGCCGAAACCAAGAGCTGTTGTGACAGTTTTCGATTCCTCGAAGATGTCGGTGGCGCAGGCCTTTGCCGACCAGCAGGGTCGCTTCGCGGTGAAGGTGTTCGCCGGTATAACCTATCGACTGATTGCGGTATGGCCCGGAACGACGCTTGACGCCGCAGTTTCCGCCGTGCCTCTGGCTATTTCGCCCGATAGCAGCCCGTTGAACCTGCGCCTGACTCTGACAGAGGCTGGAAACGTGTATTTCGAAGAGCAGCGACAAGGCGCCGGCGGGCGCTGAGAATACCGTAGCAGGGTGCTAGACTGAAGCCAAAAGGAGCAGCATGAGCATCTCCCGGCGTGAGTTTATAGAGTCCACTGCGGCCGGCGGCCTGGCCGTGGGCGCGTTGACCGCGGCGGATGGTAGCCGAACCGGCTTTCCCACGCGGGTGTTGGGCAAGACCGGCGCGCGAGTCTCCATCCTGGCCATGGGCGGAGGCAGCCGTTTCCTGATGTACCCGGACGACGACCAGGCGGTCGCGGCCGTGAAGAAGGTGCTCGACCTGGGCATTACCTACATCGATACGGCCGACGATTACAGCAATCATCTCAGCGAGCGGCGCATCGGGATGGCGCTCAAGGGCAGGCGCAAGGGCATCTTCCTCGCCACCAAGCTGAGCAACCGCGACGGCGCGGAGAGCTTCCGGATCGTGGAAGAGAGCCTGAAGTCTTTGCAGGTGGACCAGATCGATTTGATTCACATTCATTCCCTGCAAACTCCGGAAGATCTGGAGAAGATTGAAGCCAAGGGCGGCGTGCTGGAGCAACTCATGAAGATGCGCGACCAGAAGATGACGCGCTTCATCGGGATCACCAGTCACTACGACCCCACGGTCCTGAAGACGGCGCTGGAGCGGCACGATTTCGACTGCACCCAGATGGCGCTCAACGGTGCTCTGGTGGGGATGGAAGGCAGCCGCATGGTACCGAACCCCGCCATGCAGACCAGCTTCCAAACCGTAGCGCTGCCGGTGGCCAATCGCAAGAAGATGGGCGTGATCGCGATGAAGGTCTTCGCGCAGGAAGCACTGCTGGCGGGTGCGCCACCTAACAAGCTGCTCTACTATTCGATGTCACTGCCGGTGACCACCGCCGTGGTGGGGATGCCGAAGCTGGAACATATCGATGAGAATGTTCGGCTGGCCAAGGCGTTTCAACCGATGCCGAAGGATGAGATGCATCGCCTGTCCGGGATGCTCTCGAAGAAGTACAAGGCGTCGCTGGATCGGCTGTATCGGGACCATGTAGACGCGTAAGCACCGCCGGCAGACAGGTCGTACCCGCGTCTGCCAGATGAGCCAAGATAAGAGGTGGGTACTGCCCCTCCTGTTCAGGACCAACTGGTCGCGCTTCTCCAAAGCCGCCGGTGGGGTCATCGGGCAGACGCTTGCCATGGAAGGCGTGTTTTCCTTTTTTCTCGAGATCTTGACATGAGGGCATAGCAGATGGCGCGGTACTGATTCGGTGTTAGCGACCTTAGGCGCATCGGCGCACAGAGTTACTTTACAAAGTATCGGTGGACGCCGGAGCCAAACGAAACGCGGTAGGATGGTCAATCGTTCACTCTGTCTTTATGGAAGATGCGGCTTTACCGCTTCACGACTTGTCGGCGCGGCACTATGGACTGATCGAGCCAATCGCGGGGCATTGCGAGGCGGCGGCCCGCGTGTGCCTTGACAGGCATCATTCTTCGCCCGTCCACGTAAACATTCGAGCCAAGGCGGTTGAAACGAAAGCGACGGTCACATGGGAGAAGACTGATGATCGAACTCGCGGCGCTCTCAACAACCAAACTGATACGACGATGATGGGTGCGTACGGATGCGTGATCGCAGCAGTTGAGCTGACGCAAGGCATCTATACGGTTCGGCGTGCGGAAACCGAAACAGGGGCCGATTACTACGTCGCCCCGCCTGGCATGGGTATCGAAGATCTCGAGGGGTGCTTTCGGCTGGAAGTATCCGGAATGAGCAAGGGCAACAACAAAGCCGTGGAGCACCTGCTGTTTTCAAAAATGGAGCAGACAAAGCGAGGGAACAGCAATTTGCCGGCGATTGCTGGTGTGATCGGCTTCGAAGTGTTGCGTATTCTCATCGAATACGTGGAAGAAAAATGAGCTGGGCAGAATTCCATCAAGAGAGCGAACGCTTGGCAGCACAGGCGCAAGGGCTGGCGCTAACGGAACCGGACAGCGCCCAGAAGCTTTATGTGGAGGCCGCGAAGGCAGAAGCATCAGCACTGATGGACGTGGATATCTTCAAGGTGAGGACATTGGGGATCACGGCTGTAAGCGCGGTTGCTCTTTGGTTCAAGGCAAGAGAGTTCGCTGAAGCCCAAAGGTTGGCCCATCGAATATTGGGCGAGGCTGATCTGCCAGTATTCGCGAGGGAACAGTTGCAGGTCCTGCTCCAGACAATCTGGAGCGAAGAGGTGCGTCAAAAGGCGGATGCGAAGTTCACTGAGGGCGCGTTCCTTGTCTCAGTAGAAGGCGGCCAGATCTTGACGGGCGGAGCGCCGCTGGACCTCGTGGTGTCAAAGGTAGAGCTTCTTCAATCCATCTTTTTCAGAACCGTCGAATTCCTGCAACACATGCCTCACCGCAAGCGTGGGAAGGCATCATTCGATGTCCAGAAGATTTGCCGGCCTTGGCTTTTTCAGGCTGCTCCTGGCAGCTACCAGTTTGCAGTTGCAATTGAAGATGTCGGACAAGGGAACCTATTCGAGCAGGTAGCGACGGCTGAAGAGATAAAGGGCACTTTCGTATCGCTACTCCATGATGCAACCGAAGACCCAAATAAATCATTAGCAGAGAGAGTTCCTGACAAAGAATACAGGGGTACATTCCTAAAGCTGACTCGCGCGCTGGCGCCTACAGGCAATGACTTCTCTGTGATGACGATTCGTCGAGATGCACTTGATCGGAACCCAATCATGCTGGATGCTAGTTCGCGGAAGGTCATGGCCGACGTGATTAGGAAGGATTTCACCAAGCCTCGGGCTAGCGGCGAAACCGAAGACACGTTGAATGGAACCCTTAGAGCGGTCCATCTCGATCAAGATTGGCTAGAAATCTCGGTCGACGGTGACCACAAGAAAGTCTACGGTGTCGGTGAGACGGTTGATGACGAAATTGGGCCATTGATGAATCGCCCTGTGGCTGTAAGAGTCCTCGTGCAGCCAAGTGGTCGTATGACGTTCGTGGATATTGAGGCTGGTTAGGGACCAACAGATTTCGTTTGGACTAGGACTAGGACTGCCTGTTCTTCGGGCCTTTCGGGTTTGGCCTTCGTAAGATAATCAGGATGAAATCCCAGCACCATTTCAACGGTCTTCTGGACATCCTCGGCCGCTCGGAGAATCTCCTTCTTGTCCTCCTTGAGTGGCTTCAGCCAACTTTGGAGGTAGCTGGCGTTTGCGGTATGTCCGAAGGAATGCCCTGTTCTGCCGCAATGAATGCGCTGGCAGCTCTGGCCGAAGTTCCTCCATTACATACTCTGCTGATCCGAGGCTGGTACGCCTCATCCCTTGCCAGCCGTGCAGCACGGCAAGCCTCCTCCTTCCAGGAGATCTCCAAAAGCGTGTCGCTGGTGCGCAGGTTGCCGGGGCCGATGGTGGACCTTTTGCAGGCAGTTCGGGCTTCCGTAAGGGAGCCTCGAATCGATCTGCGTTTGCGTCAAACGCAGGAAGCTCTCCACCGCACGGCTGGTGATCCGCTGCGCGACTTCGGTCCTCGATCCGCCGCTCCCCGATTGCTGGCAACCGAATCTGAAAACGTTCTAAGTCGTCTGGAGTGTGAGTGCACATTCGCCCTCCGAGAGGTGCAGGCGGGCGCGATCGAGCAGTCTGCCGATGGTCCGCGATCGGAGCGTATCATCGAGCCGCCGACGCAGTTCGACCAGCGCCGGATCCAAGTGGCCAGGCTCCTCGAGATCGCTCAAGATGTCGCCTTCGAACGGAAGATCGCGGCCATGCGGAACGATTTCAATGGCGCGATTCGGCCGCCTCGTGGTGCAAACCTCCCGCCCAAACCGGCACGAGGGGGACAAGGCCCGCCAGATGAGCCAAGATAATAGGTGGGTACTGCCCCTCTATGGACGCTCTCACCGTTCACCGCCTGCACTTCGCATTCACGGTGACGTTTCACTACATCTTCCCGCAGCTCACCATGGGTCTGGCGCTGCTCATCCTGATCCTCAAGACCATGGCGTTGCGGACGGGCAATGAACATTACCACCGCGCGGCCAGATTCTGGGCCAGAATCTTCGCCATCAACTTCGCCATGGGAGTCGTCACCGGCATCCCTATGGAGTTCCAGTTCGGGACCAACTGGTCGCGCTTCTCCAAGGCAGCCGGCGGGGTTATCGGGCAGACGCTCGCCATGGAAGGCGTGTTCTCCTTTTTTCTCGAATCCAGCTTCCTGGGCGTCTTCCTCTTTGGAGAAAAGAAGCTTGGGCCGAAGGCGCACTGGTTCGCCGCCTTCCTGGTCTGTGCCGGTTCATGGCTTTCCGGCTTCTTCATTATCGCGACCGATGCCTGGATGCAGCACCCCACGGGCTACCAATTGGGATCGAATGGCGAGATCTTACTTACCAGCCTGGCCGGTTTGCTCATGAACCCGTGGCTGTTCTGGCAATACCTCCACAACATGATCGGGTCGGTAGTCACGGCCAGCTTCGTGATGGCCTCCCTGGGAGCCTTTTACCTGCTCACCGGACGCGATGAGGAGTACGGCCGCACGTTTGTGCGTCTCGGCGTGATCGCCGGGACGATCTCCGCTTTTCTGATGGTGTTCCCCACGGGCGACGGCCAAGGCAAGAACATCGCTTTGCATCAGCCCTCGACCCTGGCCGCGATGGAGGGGCTGTTTAAGACCGAGGCCGGAGCCCCGCTCGTCATCCTTGGACAGCCGGATTTCGAAAAGGGCCGCCTGGATAATCCGCTCACCATCCCCAGCGTGCTCAGCTTCCTGACTTATCAGCGATGGACCGCGGAAGTGAAGGGCCTCGACCAGTTTCCGCCGGATCGCTTGCCGGACAATATGCTGCTGCTCTATTACAGCTATCACATCATGGTTGGCCTCGGAACCATCTTCACCGGCGTCATGATGCTGGCATCGGTGAGCCTGTGGCGCGGCAGGCTCTATGGCTCGCGGCTCCTGCTGTGGATGTTGATGCTGATGTTGCCATTTCCGTACATCGCGACCACGGCCGGGTGGATCACCGCGGAGGTGGGGCGCCAGCCGTGGCTCATCTACGGACTCATGCGCACGCCCGAAGGCGTATCCCCGCACGTCTCGGCCGGCAACGCGCTCTTCACGCTGATCGGGTTCATGGGGATCTACACGGTCCTCGCGATTCTGTTCCTTTTCCTGGTCTCCCGCGAGATCGAAGAGGGTCCCGAGCATCTGGNNGTTTGAGGCTTTGTCATGGAAACCATCTGGTTCTGTTTAGTCGCCGTCATGATCGCCGTCTACGTGGTCCTGGACGGCTTTGACCTGGGGGCCGGCATCATCCACCTGTTCGTGGCGCGCACCGACGGGGAGCGCCGTGCGGTGCTGGGCTCGATCGGCCCGGTCTGGGACGGCAACGAAGTGTGGCTCCTGGCCGGTGGTGGGACGCTCTACTTCGCCTTTCCTGCCCTGTATGCGTCGAGCTTCAGCGGGTTCTATCTGCCGCTGATGATAGTGCTCTGGCTTCTGATTTTGCGGGGCATCTCCATCGAGTTCCGCAATCACATCCAAAGCCTCGCCTGGCAGCCGCTTTGGGACGTCGTATTTGCAGGATCGAGCGCACTGCTGGCGATCTTCTTCGGCGCCGCACTGGGGAACGTGGTGCGCGGCGTGCCCCTCGACCGGGCGGGCGAGTTTTTCCTGCCGTTGTGGACAGACTTCACCGCCGGCAAGGATGCCGGGATTCTGGATTGGTACACGATCCTGACTGGAGTCGCGGCACTGCTGACGCTCACGGTGCACGGATCCCTCTGGGTCGCATTGAAGACAGAAGGAGAGGTCGAGGGCCGCGCGCGGCGGTTGGCCAGACGCGGATGGTGGGGTCTACTGGCCGCGGTGGGAGTGGTGACACTCGCCAGTTTCCGCATTCAGCCGCATCTGTGGGGGAGTTTTGGCGCCCATCCCTGGGGTTATGTTTTCCCGTTGGCGGCGGTCCTGGGACTGATCGGCATGCGAGATCTTGATGGGCGGCGTGGTGGGCTTGAAGCGTTTCTCTGCTCCTGTCTGTTCATCCTGGGAATGCTGACCAGCGCCGCCTTCGGGCTATATCCCGATTTGCTGCCCTCGATCGCCGATCCGGCGCTGTCGATGACCATCCTCAACGCGGCAGCGCCTCCATACGGCCTGCGGGTCGGGCTGATGTGGTTCATTCCCGGGATGCTGCTGACGTCCGGGTACTTCGTTTATACATACAGAAACTTCGCGGGAAAGGTGAAAGTGCTGGAAGCGGGCCACTAAATGTGGTGTGAATCTGGTGGGGCGGACCCCCTGGTCCGCGCGGGACGCCCTCGTCCCGCGCTCGACCCGGAATCAAAATCCGGCCCGATGCGAACAGGCCGACGGGGGCGTCGGCCGCGGACCAGGGGGTCCGCCCCACCAAGAACGCCTGCGCTATTGCTTCTTTTCTTCTTTTTTCTTGGAGTCCTTCTTGGCCGGTTTCTTCTCGTCCTTGGGCGCATTCGCCGCAGGGTGGACTTCCGGAGTTGGGTGCGCGGCTGTCACAGGCTCCTCCTTGTGCGGCGCCTGCACTTCGCGCTGCGGGGGTTGAGGGGGCCGATCGTTGCGCTGGATGGCGGGCGCTGGCGGTTGCGTCACGGCGGGCTGCGGCCTCGGCGTCGGCGTGGATGGATTCACGCGTCCTGCTGGGGGTGTTACCGTCCTGACCATCGGGCGTGGCGCCGGAGAGTTGACTCGCAGGGTCCTGGTCTGCTCGGGTTCGAGCGGCCTGCCTGGATTGGCCTGCAGGGCCTGCTGTTTGGCGGCGAAGGAGACCGGCGGAGCAGGCGGAGCCGTTCTGGCTACCACCGCCCGTTCGGCGAAACGGGCGGGCGGCGCCGCCACTGCGGCACCACCGGTCCGGACCATGACGCTTTCCCGGCGAGGCGCAACCAGTGCGGTCGTCCCCACCACCTGCGCCTGCGCCACCACTCGGGCGTCCACCCTTACGCTCACGGCCGCCACCGGCCGGGCGGAAATGAAGGCTTCATGCGGAACCACCGTCACCGCGCCCACCACGTTCTGATTCACGTAGCGAACGTTCGTGACGCTTACGACGCTGATGTTGGTCACATGTGTGATGTTGACCTGGCGCACGTAGACTTCGCTGACGTGATACGCCGGCCGGTAAACTTCACCAGGGCCGAGCGGAAACCACGCCGCTACTCCCCCGCCGCCGACCGATAAGCCGACGCCGAAGCCCGGACCGCCCACGAAAGCCACCAGCGCCGGAGCGTACACCGGCCGGGCGCCCACCACCAGTCTGCCCGGGGCCCACACCCATCCACCCGCGACAAATGCCCAGCGGCCATAATGGAACGGCGCAAAGCCCCATGGGGCTTCGTCGATCCAGGTCCAGCCCCACGGCTCGACCCACGCCCAGCGGCCGTTATGGTAGGGAGCCCACCCGACCGCCACGGTCCGCGGCGCCCACACCCAGCCGTACTGCGGATCCTGCCGCCACACCCCATACTCATCCAGATCTTCGTAACCCACCATGTCGCGGGGGACGTAGCGGGCCGAGGTCCCGGCCTGTTCCTCGCGGCGCTCGCGCGCCTGGCACCAGGCGTCGAACTCGTTGAGCGCCGGCGCGGGGCCAACGTCCTGAGATGCCGAATCCAGGCCGCTGATGCGCGCGCTCTCGCGGGCATGGACTGTGAAGGCCGCACCCGCCCCGGTGACTTCGGCGTCCCCACCGCGGACGGTAACGGTTGTCAAGTTACTGTCGCCATCCGCATCGATGCGGTACTCACCCGTCCGCAGCAAGGTCGCCGCCACGTTGGGCGTGTCCACTTCGAAGGCGTCGTCATCCGCCAGATTTCGTAGGCGCACGTTCACCGAGCCTTGGGTGACGCTGAGTTGCACCGTGTGGTCATCCAGATTGAGAATGGACAGTGCGGTTTGGGGCGCCATGCGAATGGCCGTGGACCCGACGTGGATTTCGGCCGTCGCTCCCGTATCCGTCCACAGGTGATCGCCCGTGGTCAGGGGGTAGTTCAGCGTGGCGGCTGTCCACTCCTCAATGCTGCCCGGCCGGAATGAGACCGTGCCGTTCTGAAAGTTCAGGCGAGCCACTCGCGAGGGCGGATCGTCACCATCCGCCAGGGCCGATACTGCTGTTATCGCCAGAAGAAGTGCTGGAAGTGCCAATTTGCGTATCATGATGATTCCCCTTCAAACCCATTAACCCATGGGATGGTTAAGATTCCTCGCCAGCTTACATTAAAATCCGGCAATGCTTGGGACTAGGACTACAACCGGGCAAGGTGTTTGGGCTGGACTCAGGGGCACTAAAGCCAAAGGCTGCGGGTTTCGGCGCGATGAACGATGGGATCGGTTCTTGGAGCAAGCGGCGGATTCAACGAAGAACCCGCCGCCTGGGAATCTAAGGAGGGATGGTAACTGGAACGAATCAAATGATGCGTTACCGCTGAGTGCGGGCTGTTGTCAGTGGCGCCTGGCTTTGCGGGCGAAGATGCCTAGACCGACCAGCGACAATCCGATCAACCCGAAAGTAGCAGGCTCGGGCGCCTTGGGGCTCTGCACGGTATCGGGTGTGGCGGTGATAGTGAGTGTGCCGATCAGTATATTCGGCTGGCCTTGGTTCTGGCCACTGCTCGAAGGCTTAGTCGTCTCGGTGACTGTCAGAACTGAAAACGTCGACAATAGCCCGGCGATCGAAAGGTTGGGTTCGCCAGTGCCAGTGAGTGGCGTCGAACCGGCGCCAGGGATGGTGCCACTGACAGGGTTCGTGGTCTTAATCAGAGTGCCGTCGTCGGCTTGCGATCCATACACGGCGTAACCCTCGGTCAGAGCGCCGTTCGTGGTGTCGCTATTGATCTTCAGCGTGGCAGAAGTGATCGTGTAATTCTTCAAAACGTTCGAGAAATCCAACTGCACATAGTCGTTATAGGTGATTTCAGTGTCGCCAGTAGGGTCCTTCGTCGTGCCCAGCCCGGTTTCGTCCCCCCCGCCATTCTTTCCGTACAGTGCATTCCCGGTCGTGCTGCCGTCGTCATTGTAGACTAGGGCTGTAATCGACATCCCATTGATGGTAAAGGTGTGGGAGGTGCCAAGGTTCCCGATGGTTCCAGGAACACTTGGATCTGCCCAGACAAATGTGAACGTGTCTGCCTGAATTGGCAGTGTGCAGAACCACGCGATTGTCAAAATTGCAAAGAGGTTGAACTTCCGCATCCGAATCTCCATACCGGTCCACATTCAGAGAATCATCGGTGAGCATGCGGC
>PMTT01000443.1 GCA_003167275.1 Bryobacterales bacterium
CGCCTGAAGAAGCTCGGATACACACTCGGAACGCAGGAGTTGGACAAGGCGTATCAGCGATTCCTGACGGTGGCGGACAAGAAGCAGGAGGTCTTCGACGCGGATCTGGTGGCCATCCTGGAGGACGAATTCCATCCGGTGCCGGAGACTTGGCAGCTCGATTATTTGCACATCTACAGCGGAACGTCGGCGATCCCGACGGCCACGGTAAGGTTGCGCGGCAAGGATGGAATGCGCGAGGGTGCGGGCATCGGCGACGGTCCCGTGGACGCGGTGTGCAAGGCGATTTCGGGAGTTACCGGGATGGTGGCTAGACTGGTGCGATACGAGATTCGGTCAGTGACCAGCGGGACGGAGGCGCTGGGCGAGGTCAGTGTGCAGATCGAGTCCTTAGGGCGGAAGGTGATCGGACGGGGCGTTTCGACCGACGTGATCGAGGCCAGCGCCAAAGCCTACATCGACGGCCTGAACAAAATCGCGAACTTCAAGTAATCAACGCCAGCCCGTTTGCGTTTCTCCACCCTTCAGAACCGTCGACGATGAGCTGGCTCCAGTCTGATACAGGAGCCAGCCCATCCAGCCAGTTGGAGTCAAGGCTACGGGAAGACAACGGGGTAGTAGGGAAGCACGGGATTGCCAGGCGTGGTGGCGTTAACGTTGGCAACGTTTACCGGGTTTGGTTTACCGAAGACAGAGGCGCAGCCCAGGAGGTCATAACTGGCGGCAAAGCGATCACCGAGGAATATGAACAGGTCTGAGCCACCTGGCCCATTGCCGGCTTGATTAAAGGCTGTCAGGTCCTTGTTGAACAGGAGGTCGGCCGGACTATTGTCTCCAACCGCGGTACGTGTGTACAGCTTCCTGCAGAAACTCTGGACCGAGGCATCCGCTGTGGTACCGTCCTGACCCGTAGTGGAACTCACGCTGGCCAGCGGCTGATTCGTAGAAGCCCTGTACTGGTTGGTACGCGAGAACGCCGTCCCGGCACCCGTCTGGAGCGTCCCCGATATCGCCTGCGGATTCGTCTGCCCGGTATAACCCATGGCCGCAACATAGTCGTCGAAAGCTGTTAACTCGGCACCGGCGTAAGGGTAACCAGCACTCGGCGTCAGCGGTTGCGTGAACGGCGGAGTCAGCGTGAAGGTGTCGCCGATGGCCACAAGCGCGGGGCCTCTCAACTGGCTTGGCCCATTACCGTATATCGACGTGGGGTTGATCGCAGGGAATTGCCCGCTTTGCAAGCCCGCAAATAATTCGTTGACGGCTAACGAGGCACGAGTCGTGCCAGGATCCGTCAAATCCGCAACTATTGGTGGGTTGCAGCCGAGGGCGCCATCAATGAACCTATCCACCACGACCTCATCGATCGGATTAATCTGAGCATTAAATGTAATGCCCTTACCCGTGAGCGTCGCTCGGTTGGCGATCGTGTCCTGAGCCGTGCGCGCCGGAGTTTCGGTGGTTAGGAGGAAATCCACGGGCAAGCTATCGGCGGGATCCTGGTCCACGATGGAAAAGCTGCGGGCTGTGGGACACGCTTGTCCGTCTGTCCCTGTCTGTCCTTTGAACGCGTCCCAAATGTTAGTGAGCAGCGTTGTGTCGGCGTTGACTGCGGCCCAGAAGGCCGTTGTGTTGCAGCTCGCAAATTGGCCGAACCCGGTGAAGCAGGTGCCGTCGGTGACCGCCGTCCCAGTGAGTGTCAAGTTCTTGGCGTTGTAGCCAAACCAGATTGCCACCACGGAATTCGCAGTCAACTTCGGCACTACCGGGGAAATCGCGTAACGCGGTGTCCGCGGCACACCGGGCGTATTCGGAGGTGCGTCGGCCACCAGCGGAGTGTATACGGAAATGGTGTGGGCGGCCGGGTCGTAAATGGCAGCCTGCACAAATGCCATGGTACCGGCAGCCTGGCTGCACCCAGGATCGCCGGGGCTCAGAAGATAAGGAGTGGCAAGACCGGCCGCAGTCAGGGGATTGTTGGGTACGGCCAGATTGCAATTCAGCGGCTGCGCGAAGGAACGCGACGGAACAACCAGAAGGGCGAAGGCNNGAATTCGGTTCCGGCGTTGTTGTCGTCGGCGTTGTCGTCAACGTATCGAGGGTGGGGTTGCCCGCTGTGTCGGAGAAGTTGAGCTGGCTTATCCCGTTACCGCCAATGTCGTAAATGGCAAAATAGCTCGGCGGATCCCCGCCAGTGATGGGCAGTGATCCGTCGCTGCCGATACCATTAATGGACGAACCGTTCCCAAACGTAACATTAAAGAGTGCGGCATCTCCACCGGCGCCGAATGCGTCACCCACGATCAAGCCGACGACAGGAACCGGGGTTGCAAACGTCATGTTGATGTTCGCGTTGGTGTTGAGAGGGCCCTCGTCGACCAACAGCGTGTTTCCCGTGCCAATGTCGAAACCCTGGCCCGAACCCTCCAGGAACAGTTCACCGTTGCCTTGGTCGTCGTAAAGCACCGAATTCACAGAGAAAGAGCTTGGTTCAAAAATAAACTGGCTCTGCGGAAGCGTGATTCCGTTAAAGGTCGGCGCTACTGAACCGAAACTCGAAGCGAACTGGGACGCATTCAAGTCCGATATGCTAACCGTGTCTCCCCAAGCGGCCGAAATGAAGAGAAGTGGCGCCAGGACGACAACTGGCCGTTTGAGCCTGGCGACGTTTCTCTTCGATGCCATCAGGATCGCTGCAATTCTCATTTCCCCCCCGGCTTGAGCCCAATCTTGAATCAAAACCCGACTGGCGGTCAATGGACGGCGTATGAATTCCAATGAACTCCGTGTGAACAGCTATCCGATTGATTCGCAAAGCCCGACAGCCCCATGCCGTGCGCGCGCGCTGTATACTGGGGTGTTCACGGATCGACCTGTGCCTCCTTCGGTTTTCGAATTCGATCGGTTTGAGCTCGATGTCCGCCGCTACGAGCTGCGCCGGGCCGGCCGAAGACTTCGTCTCCAGCGAGTCCCCATGGACCTGCTGATCCTTCTGGTGGAGCGGAACGGAGGGTTGGTCACGCGCGACGAGATCGTCTCGCGGCTTTGGGGTCCGGGTGCGACGGTGGACACGCAAAGCAGCATCAATACCGCGGTCCGCAAAATCCGCCAGGCGCTCGGTGACGACGGAGAGCAGCCCCGGTTCGTGGAGACGGTGGTCGGGAAGGGCTACCGTTTCATCGGCGAAGTCTCGTCCCCGAAANNCCCAAAAATGGGCGGGGACCTCGCCCGCTCGCAGGCGCATCTGACCTACGCTCTGAAACGGCGGGCTCACTGCCGAAACGCCTGGCCGCGGCGGTCGCGATGGTGGCCCTGGCGGGCGCCCTGGTGATCGGCGCCATGGGTTTCCTGCCGGGGCTCACGCTCCACAAGTCTGATCCTCTGAAGATCGTGCCGTTCACAGCGCTCACCGGGTCGGAGTCCTGGCCGGCCTTCTCGCCCGACGGGAACCAGGTCGCATTCATCTGGACGGGAGAGACGGGCAGCAGCCCGCACATTTACGTGAAACCTGTCGATGGGGGTCCGCCCGTCAAGCTGACCGACGGACCGGAGAGCGATTCCAGCCCATCGTGGTCGCGCGATGGCCGCTTCATCGCCTTCTTGCGGATAGAATCGCCTGGCCATATTGCCACCTATGTGATGCGACCTTCCGGCGGCGACGCTCGCAGGCTCGCCCTGCTGGCCGGACCCACCGGCTACCGCCCCGCCTGGACACCGGACGGGAAAGGCCTGGTCGTCATGCACTCCGAGCCCCCGGAAGCGCCGCCGAGCCTGTTTCTGCTGGCCATCGAGTCCGGCCAGAGGCGTCGTCTGACCACCGCCGAAGCTACCGGCACCGGCGATTGGTGCCCCGCATTCTCGCCGGATGGCAGGACCCTCGCCTACCTGCACAACACCGGAAGCCGCCGCCTGTCGCCGCTCTCCGCTCTGCCGGTGGATGCGAGCGGTTCCCCCGCCGGCCCGCCGAGGAAGATCGAGACAGGCCCCGCCGGCTTTACAGATTTCGATTGGAGCGCCGATGGACGTTCGTTGATCGGCGAGACGCCCTCCGGCCTGGTTCGGGTTCCTGCGTCCGGTGGCGCTGTGGAGCCGCTTCCGTTCCCGGATGGCGGCCAACCCACCGTCGCGCCGCGCGGGAACCGGCTGGTATACCGTCTGCCATCCCGCGGCACCGATATCTTCCGTGTGCCTGGGCCTGGCGCTTCCGGCGCCGTCACCAAGCTGATCTCATCCACTCGCCAGGAATCTGCGCCGCAATACTCGCCCGATGGAACGCGGGTCGTTTTCATTTCCAATCGGACCGGGTCGGAGGAACTTTGGGTGACCGACAGCGAGGGGCGGCAGCCCAGACAGGTCACCTCGTTCGGCGGTTCCATGGTGGGCTCGCCCCGCTGGTCGCCGGATGGACGGCAGATTGCGTTCGATTCCACCGCGGGGGGCGGCCCGGGAATCTATGTGATCGGATCTGAAGGCGGTGCAGCCCGGCGAATCACGCCCGCCGGCGTGAGCAGTGTCCGCCCGTCCTGGTCGCACCAGGGAAGCCGGATCTACTTCGGCTCGGATCAGAGCGGTGTTTGGGAGATCTGGAGGGCCGATCTGCAAGGCGGATCCCCGATCCAGGTGACGCGGAAAGGCGGGCGCGAAGCCTTCGAGGACGCCCGAGGCGAATTCGTGTACTACACCAAGAGGTCACCACTCCGGGGGATCTGGCGCGTGCCGGCAACCGGAGGCGAAGAGTCGAACGTCAGCCGCTTTGGCTTGCAAGGGCGGTGGGCGGTTGGAGGGCACGGGCTCTACTATCTGAAAAGACCGGACCAGTTGGAATTCCTGGAGTTCTCCACCATGCGGCCACTGCCACTACCCACACCAGGTCTCCAGCTCAACGAGAGCATCGCAAACATGATCGCCGCCGCGCCGGACGATCGCTGGATTCTGCTGACCATGTTGGTGCGCTCGGAGAGCCATTTGACCTTGGTTCAGAACTTCCGGTAAGAAACTCGGCCGGCAGAATGCCAAACCTCCAGGTGGTAGATCCGCCGCGTACGCCACGCACCGAGCCCACGGCTGGCCGTCAGCGGGAAAACCGGTGGTTGGTGAGGTTACCCCAAAGTCTGACCACCTCACTCCACAGACCAACAGCCTGGAGGACTCCATGCTTTACCTCCAACCCCAACTACCTCCGCGCTATCCTGGTCCGGTGTGGGACGCTCGCGGCCTTAGAGCAGAAAGGAGTGCATGGTCGAAAGAATACGCGTGAGGCTGTACGCGTGACCATGGTTGACGTAAGTCCGTCCTTGGGGAGTAAACTGATTGGCCGCTGACGAACGCCGATAAACGCGGATAACCCCTTTGTTTTCATCCTTCCGGCCTTCTTAGAATGCGGGTTTGGGTTCGTTTCGTCAATTCTCGGAGTTCGTTTCGTCGGATTTCGGGGTTCGTTTCGCCAAATCGCGGGGAAATTGCTTTGTTTCGTAAAATCCCGGAGACTGAGTTCGTTTCGTCAGATTCCCGGGAGTTCGTTTCGTCAAATCTCGATGATGGGTTCGTTTCGTCAACTTCCTGCCAAAGATTCCCCTTGACATCCGCCCCGTTTAGTACTAATTAATTAGTATGCGACGGAAGAGCACGACCCTTACCGAGCAGGAACTGGAAATCATGAAGATCGTCTGGGAACGCGACAGCGTCACGGTCCGCGACGTCTACGAGGCGTTGCTGGAGCGGCGCAAGGTCGCCTACACCACGGTCATGACCATGATGAAGATACTGGAACAGAAGCAGTATCTCAAGAAGAATCAGGCGGATCGCGCCTATGTCTACCGGCCGGCACAGCCCAAGCGACAGGTGATCGGCGACATGGTTCGCGACTTCATCAACCGCGTGTTTAACGGTTCCGCCGAGCCGCTCCTGGTCCACCTGGTGGAAGAACACGACCTCTCGCCCCAGGAAATGGAGGAGATCGCCAAGATTCGGAGGAAGCCGTGAACACCGGACTGATGTGGGACAACCTGGTGACTTACAGCTTCCAGATCGGCCTGGTGGTGGGGCTGGCGGGGTTCGTTCCGGCGCTCCTGCGGCTGCGCTGGGCCGGCGCGAAGTTGATCTTCTGGCAGATTCTGCTGGCCGCCTGCCTGCTGCTGCCGCTGGTAAGGCCGTGGCGGCAGGAGGTAATCGCCGCGGTGGGAGTGCCCGTCGCGACCTCGGTCACGATTGCCGGACCGGCGGGGCCGGCGACCCGCACCACGATCCCTCGGAGCGAGTTGGCGCTCCTGCTGTTGGCGGCGGGCACCCTGGTCCGGCTGGGCTGGCTGGGCTGGCTGGGCGTGGGGTTCTGGCGGCTCGGCCGCTACCGGCGGAATGCCCAAAAGCTGGGCACCCGTAGCGGATGCCCCATGTTCCTCTCGGATGAGATCGCGAGTCCGGTGACCTTTGGGTGGCGGAGGCCGGTGACCCTGCTGCCGGCGCGTTTCCCGGAACTGGATGGGCGGATCCAGGATGCCATCCTATGCCACGAACTGCTGCACGTGGAGCGGCGCGACTGGCTCTTCACCATCTCGGAAGAGGTGGTACGCGCGATCTTCTGGTTCCATCCGGCGATCTGGTGGCTGCTGGGTGAGATCCAACTGGCACGCGAACAGGCGGTGGACAGCCTGGCGATCGAGCGGACTGAGGCGCGGGACGAATATGTGGACGCGCTGCTGGCCATCGCGGGGGCAAAGGCGCAGCTCGATCTGGCGCCCGCGCCACTATTCCTGCGCAAGCGCCACCTGAAGCAGAGAGTGATGTCGATTTTCAAGGAGGTTCGGATGTCGAAGACGAGATTGATTTCCAGGCTCGCC
>PMTT01000424.1 GCA_003167275.1 Bryobacterales bacterium
TAGCCACACCCAAATGAAATCGTTACTTACGAGCGCGGCATGGATCGGTCTGGCAGTTTCAACCGGAAGCGTTCCCTCACTCGCTCAGTTGCACGACAACAGCGAAAAACAAATGACTTGCAACAACGGCGGCCATGATGGCGAGCACGCGCGCCATTGCGAGATCCGCGAGCAAACCTTACCATCAGTAGGACGACTGAGTTTAGATGCGAGCCCCAACGGCGGCATCACCATCAAAGGCGCGATGAGGAGCGATGTGCTGGTTCGCGCGCGCATCGAGACTTCGGGCGAGACGGAAGCTGCCGCAGCGCTCCTGGCGAGTCAGGTCTCGATTGACGGTTCCGGTGGACAAGTGCGCGCGATCGGGCCGGAGGCCGTCAACAATGCAGGGTGGAGCGTCAGCTACGAAGTCTTCGTTCCGCAGACCAGCGATCTGAATCTGAAGTCCCACAACGGTGGGATTAACATCTCCGACGTTCGCGGCCAAATCCACTTCGATGTGACCAACGGAGGCGTGAACCTGAAGCGAGTGGCAGGCGATGTGAGTGGCGCCAGCGTCAACGGCGGTATTCAGGTGGAGCTGGCCGGCGCCATCTGGGATGGCCGGCAACTGGACGTCAGCACCCGGAACGGCGGCGTCACGGTCGCCATACCGTCCTATTACTCGGCGCATGTACAGGCGGAAACGGAAAGCGGGGGCATTCAGTCGGATTTTCCCGTGCCGCTGGACGGCAATAAGAGACCGCGGCGGTTGGACACGAATATAGGCTCCGGCGGAGGGCTGATTCACGTCGCCACTGTGAACGGCGCGGTCAGGCTGAAACGCGCAGAGTCGCAGTAGGTTTGAGGGTGGGGGCGTCTGGGCGTGGGGGCGTCTGGGCGGGGGCGCGTAGGTTATTCGGACGGGCCTGGATGGAGCAGGCTTGGCTGCAGCCGGCTTTCCGCCGGCAGACAGGCGAAACCGCCTGTCCCACCAGGAGACCAGCAATGGCAGCGGGCTGTGCTAAACATGGCCAATCGGCAGCGCTGGTTGAAAGCCGGCTTGGGCCCGTTGAAAGACGGGTCCGCAGGACGAAATCCTGCCCCACGGGCCCTCTACCTCTTACCGGCTGGCCGGGGAACGAAGATAGTCCTTGTAGGCCGCAAGGTCACCCGCCTCCGCCTCTGGGGGCCTTTCGCAGTGAATCGCTCCGGGGGTTCCCCGGACGCAGTAGACCGGGTTTTCGGGCTGGCGCATGGCAGGCGTCGTATAGCGCACGATGAAGCCGGTTCTGGGCAGATCGGAGCGGTTGGCGTTCGATCCGTGAATCACGGAGATTTCGTGCAGCGAGGCTTCGCCCGGGCGCAATTCCAGATCGACTGCCCGGTCCTGATCGAAATCCGCGGTGACCCGAATGCCGCGTGCCAGCATGTCATTGGTTTCCTTTTCAGTGCTGAAGGGCAAACGCTCGATAGGAGCTCCGGGGATGACTCGCATGCAGCCGCTCTCGGAGGTCGCCGGGGTCAGTGCGATCCAAGCCGAGAGAGCGCAGGCGCCATCCAGGAACCTCGAATACGCGCTGTCCTGGTGCCAGGGGACGGTGGACCGACTGCCCGCAGGCTTCGAGAGAATCAGCGTTCCCCAAACCAGAATGTTCGGGCCGGTGATCTGCTCGACGACATCCAGCAGGGCCGGGTGCACCGCCAAGTCGTAGGCCCACCGGAAATAGCGATGCGGGAATGGAAGACGAATCGGCTGGACCCCACAGTCCTCCGCCAGACGGTCCACAATGCTGGCTGTAGCGGCTGCCGCTTCGGCGGACAGAACGGAAATAGGAAAAACAAAGCCGTCCCTGCGATAGAGTTCTACCGAATTAGCCATCATCGACCAGTTCCCTCTTCCGAAGGATTATACCTGAATCAGCGACGAATCCCGTCGAGGATTTTCTCTTTTTGAGGTTGTGGATTCGAGAAGCAGTAGAGCCGGTTGCGTGTCCGGATGTAGATGCGGTCATCTACGATGGCGGGCGTCGCGAGGCAGTCGTCGCCCAAGTCGTTGACGCCGATCACCTCCCATTGCGCACCGGCTTTGATCACGCTGACCTTGCCCTCCAGACTGATGGCATAGATTTTGCCGTCTCCCGCCACCGGCGACGAGTAGTAGGTGCCGGGGGCGCCCGAAAGACGCGCCTGCTTCAGAATCTTGCCGTTTGCCGGGTCCAGGCTGGTCATGATGCCGCCATCCTTGACGATGTACAAGACGCCTTCGTGGTAGAGCGGCGAAGGGACATTGGGCAGGAACTTCTGCATGCTCCAGACCACGTTGGTGGCCGTCAGGTCTCCGCGACCGCCATGCCGCACCGCGAGCAGCGAGTTCCGCGCCGCCCGCCGGGCACGGTAGAAATCCCACTCGCGCCGATCCACGGTGCCATCCTGATCCAGGTCCAGGTCGGCGAACGAATTCCTCATCCGTTCGGGCAGCTCTTCACGCGAGAGTTTCCCGTCTTTGTTGGCATCGTAGGTGGCCAGCGTCTCTTCGAAGGTGGGTGTCTCGGTGGGTGTCTCGACCTCACCGCCCGTTTCCCATGAGTGTACGAAGATCATGTCGCCCGAGATCACCGGCAACGATTTCGGATGCCACGACATCCCACGCACCCACCACAGTTTCTCCCCCGTCTCCACAGCGTAAGACACCAGCAGGTATGCGCCCGGTACGATCACCTCCGCCGGTCCGGATTTGGGGTGGAAGATCGCTGGGGTAGCGTACCCGCGGGTGATCTCGGGCCGCTCGACCCGCCACCGGACCCGGCCGGTGTTCTTGTCGACCGCGATCAGGAAAGATCCCGCATCCTGATCGCACAGCAGGAGCAGCAGATCGCCTTCCAGGATTGGCGAAGTGCCGTGGCCGTTCATGTTGTTGAAAGGTCCGAGCGGCAGGCGCCACTGCTCCTTGCCGTTCCAATCGAAAGCCAGCAGGCCGAAGTCCCCGAAGAAGACGTAGACGTTCTGCCCGTCGGTGACGGGGCTCGGGGATGCGGCCGAGTTGGTGACCTGGTACTGTTCGCGCCGTGGGCGGGGCACCGGACTCCGCCACAGAGTTTTTCCGGTGGCTTGGTCGAGGCAAATGGTCCAGAGCTTACCCTGTCCCGAATCGGCAGCTTTGTCGCGTCCGATCCGGGTAAGCGACTCGCCATCCATGGCCGTCAGAAATATCCTTCCGCGGGCGATGACCGGTGAGGAATGCCCTGGTGGGAGGTCCACGCTCCAGACTACGTTCTTTTCCGGCCCGAATTCGACCGGCAGATTGTGCGCTTCGGCCACCCCGGACCCATTCGGCCCGCGAAACTGCGGCCACTGGCCGAAGATGGGCAGAGCGGCAAGGAAAAGCGCGTAGAGCCTCATCGAGATTACCCAAGAGTATACAGCCGCGAGCGGTAGGGGCGCGACGCCAGGTGCCGCGCCGGCCGCGCCGGGTTGCTTCCGTTGACATCGCGCGCCGTGTAACATACCATGCTCCTAATCCCTATGAGATCTATCCGAGCCTTCGGGGTCATCACCTCCACAACTCTTCTTCTCTTTGGGGCGGAAACCTACCAAAAGCCTCCCAAAGCCGTCGAAGACATCCTTAACTCACCCACAACGCCGACGCTTTCCTTAAGTCCGAACCACGCATATGCGCTACAGGGAAGCCCGGTTCGTTATCCGCCCATTGCCGAGCTTTCCGAGCCCATGTTGCGCCTGGCAGGCATCCGCATCAACCCGAAGACCAATGGCCTGCACAACACCACGTTCCAATCGAACCTGCTGTTGCGCAAGATTCCCGAAGGCACCGAGATCAAGATCGGCTTGCCTGCAAATCCGAAGTTAGGACTCGGGCCTTGGACCGCCGACGGAAGCCGCTTCGCATTCACGAACTCGACGCCGGCCGGCATCGAGGTCTGGATCGGTGAAGCCGCTACCGGGCGCACACACAAAGTGTCCAACCTGCATTTGAACGAAGTATTCGGCGGGGGCCGCGGTGGGGCTCCTGGAGGACGCGGAGGCGGTGGAGGCGGCGGGGCTTTGCAATGGACCCCCGACGGCAAATTGCTGGTGTTCGCCGTGCGCGCCAATCGCGGTCCCGCGCCCCCCGAACCCACCGTGCCGGCCGGTCCCCACATCTCCGAGAGCGCGGGCGGCGAGAAGGGCGCTCCCACGTATGAGGATCTGCTGCAGAATCCGCACGATGAGGATCTGTTCGAGTATTACGCCACGGCGCAACTCGAAGTTGTGGACACGGTATCCGGGGCCGCAACGCTGATCGGCAAGCCCACGATGATTGAATCGGCGCGCCCATCGCCCGATGGAAAGTACTTCATCGTGAACTACATCCACAAACCGTTCTCGTATTCGTACCCGGCGCGCCAGTTTCCCACGGAAATCGAAATCTGGGACCGCACCGGCAAAGTGCTCAAGAAAGAGGCGAGCATTCCAATGGGCGGTCTGGGACGCGGGCCGGGCGCGGCGAATGCAGCCGCGGACGAAGAGAATCCCGTCTCTGCCGGCCCGCGCGGTTTGAGTTGGCTGATCACCGACCCCTCCACGTTGATCTGGTTTGAAGGCAACGGCGGAACCGGCCGTGGCGGCGGACGCGGTGGTGGAGGCGGTCGCGCCGGCGCCACGCCCAGCGCGAACGCCACGCCACAACCCATTCATGAAAAAATCATGGCCCTGAAAGCGCCGTTCGACGGAACGGGCCAAACCATCTACGAGGCCGATCAGCGCCTTGAGGGCTTCGCTTTCACTGAGAACCTTCACACGGCGATCATCGGCAGCGCAGGAGCCGGAGGCCGCGGCGGCGGAGGTGCGGGCGGACGTGGCGGTGGGCGCGCGCAGACCGCATACCTGATCGATTTCGCCAATCCGAAGGAAGCGCCCAAACCCCTGTGGACCAGCGGTCCATCGCGCTACAACAATCCCGGCAGCCCGGTGGAAAAGCCGCTTCCCAACGGCGGCCGCGTGATCGTGCTCGACGGCGATAATATTTTCCTGCAGGGCAACGGTCCATCGACCGCGGGCGATCACCCGTTCCTGACCAAATACAATCTCGTGACGAAGGAAACCAAGCCGCTCTTCAAATGCGACGACGATCACTTCGAGACATTCGACGGACTGCTGGACGCGCACGGGGATAAATTCCTGACGCGGCGGGAGAGCACCACCGAGCCGCCCAACTACTATGTGCGCACCGCCTCCGGACAATTGACTGCGATCACCAGCTTCCCCGATCCGCAGCCGATCATGCGCAAGGTCCACAAGGAGCTCGTGACTTATAAACGCCCGGACGGCGTGGATATGTCGTTCACCCTCTACCTACCGCCCGATTACACGCCCGGAAAGCCTCTTCCTACCATCCTGTGGGCCTATCCGTACGAATATGAGACCGCCGATGTGGCCAGTGAAACGGCCAGCAACGGGTCCCGTATGCGGTTCACCGAGGTCACCGGATACTCCGACATCTTTTTCGCGCTGGATGGCTACGCCGTGCTCGACAATGCCTCCATGCCGATCGTGGGCCCGCGCGCTACGGTCAACGATCATTTCCTCGATCAGTTGCTGATGGATGCCAAAGCTGCCATCGACAAGGCCGTGGAGATGGGCGTCACCGACCGCAACCGCGTGGGAGTGGGCGGCCACAGCTACGGCGCCTATATGACCGATAACCTGCTGGCGCATTCCGACCTCTTCCGGGCCGGAATTGCCGAGAGCGGAGCGCCCAATCGCACCTTGACTCCGTTCGGCTTCCAGAACGAGCGCCGGACCCTCTGGGACGACCCGGAACTCTACATCAAGATGTCGCCGTTCATGAGCGCGAATAAGATCAAGGCCCCGCTGCTGTTGATCCACGGCGAAGCGGACGACAACACCGGCACTTTCCCGATTCAATCGGAACGCATGTATGAAGCGGTCCGCGGCAATGGCGGAACGGTGCGGCTGGTCTTCCTGCCGTCCGAAGCCCACGGCTATCGCGCCAAGGAGACCATCGAGCATGTCAACTGGGAGAAGCTGCGTTGGTTCGATAAGTGGGTGAAGGATCCGCCGCCGCCGAATCTGCGGCCAACCTCAAACAATAACGAGAAACAGTAACCAGCAAAGACAGTAAATGTTTCGAGTTCCTCACGGAGCGGCCGGTGGAAATCCCGGCCGCCCCAAACTCGGCGATTGTTTTCCCGATCTTCTCCAGGAACTGTCTGCTGCCCGGTACCCGTCCAGATCATGGGTGGACGGCGAACCGGGCGGGGATCGCCGCCATCAGCGATTGGGTATACGGGTGGCACGGAGCCGCGAACATCTCCGCGGTGTCGCCCATTTCCACGATCTTGCCATCGCGCAGGATCGCCAGACGGTCGCATATCGCGCTCACCGCGGCCAGATCGTGCGAAATGAAAAGCAGGGAACTGCCGAAATGGTCGCGGAGGCCTCGCATCAATCCTAAGACCTCAGCCTGCGTGACCATATCCAAAGCGCTGGTCGGTTCGTCGGCAATCACCAGCGCGGGACGATGCATCACCGCCATGGCGATCAGAACCCTCTGCGCCTGGCCGATACTGATCTGGCTGGGATAGCGCTCCAGGAATGCGTTATCGTCCGCCAAATGCATGCTTCTCATCAAGCTTCGACACTGGTCGCGTCCCTCGGTCTTCCACTCCCCGGGTCTACGATGCGCTCTCCACACCTCGCGTAGTTGCGCCCCGAGACGGAGAGCCGGATTTAAGGCCGACGAGGCGCCCTGGAAAACCACACCAATCTCTTTTCCCCGAATGCGACGCATCTCGCCTGCCGAGTGTCCGAGAAGGTTCTCGCCGCGATAGCAGATCTCGCCTGTCACCCTTGCCGTACTCGCCAGTAGCCGGGGTATCGCGAGCCCTAACGTGCTTTTCCCGGAGCCGCTCTGTCCGACCAGCCCGACAATCTCGCCTTCGCCGATCGCCAGTTCGAGGTCATTCAAGACCTTCGGCTTTCCGGGGTAATCGACGTTCAGCTTAACGCGCAGCAGCGGTTCGGGCATTGAGTGCTCCCCCGGAATTGCCCAAACTCAGGCGATCGATGTTCCAGAAAAGGTGGGGACGGGCCGGCGCCGGAACCAAGTCCCGCACTTCCGTGCTGTACGCCACCAGCGCATGCGGGTTGATCAGATAGATAACCGGCGCCTGCTCCTCGACCACTTCCTGCACCCGGTCAAATGCCTGCTTCCGCTTGCGCGGGTCTGCCGATGAGGATTGCGCAGCCATCATCCGGTCGACCTCCGCTTCCCACGCGGTAGCGGGGGCTTTCTCCGACGGATTCCACGGGTGATTCGCGCTCGAACTGAGCCAGACATTCATCTGCCCGTTGGGATCGTCGTCTACATTCACCATCCCCAACAGACACGCTTCGTAGTCCGCGGTCTCACTGATGCGCTGGATCAACGATCGGAATTCCAGGGCCGCGATATTCACCCTCACGCCGATCGTCTGCAGGTCCTGCTGGATCAGGGCCGCGATCTTGGCGCGCACGTTGCTGGAAGCGCTCGTCACGATCGAGAAGACCACGGCGTTGCCGCCCGCGTCCCGTAACTGCCCTCCGGCGTACCGGAATCCGGCGCTCTCCAGCCACCGGCGCGCCCGCGCCGGGTCATACGCCGGGCCACGCAGTTTGGCATTGAACCAGACGCTGGATGGCGGCAGTGGACCCGCGGCCGGCTGTGCGTACCCTCGGTACACCAGGCGCACAATGTCGCTTCGATTGATGGCGGCCGAGATTGCCTGGCGGAACTCCCGCGAACGGAACCACGCCTTTTTGTACTCGGGCAACTGCGCCCCGTTTGCCTGGTTGAACCACAACATCTCGACATCGGTGGTGGCTCCGGCATCCGCCGCAACTACGGCGGGCTCTGCCTTCAAACGATCGAAGATCTCCGGGTCCACGGCATCCACCATCTGCAGTTCCCCGCGCCGCAGACGAACGCTCTCCATTTCCCGATTGGATTGGATGCTGAAGCGCACCGCGTCGAGATAGGGCAGCCGCTGCCCTTTGGCATCCTTCCTCCAGTAATTCGGATTGCGCTCCAAAAGGACGAAGGCCCCCGCTTTGTATTCCTTCAGGGCGAACGGCCCAGCCACGGCGCGCTCTTTCAAAGCGGAGCGGGCCGACTGGATGGCCACCTGATCGAGCACGCGCTCGATCGACGCTACCGGCGCGGGAAACGTAACGGCCATCTCCAACGGGCTCTGGATGTCGACGGCTACCGTTCCCGCGCTGGAACGGAAGGCATCGCCGGTGGGCGAGTTCAGCGCCGGATCCATCAAACGCTGGAACGTGAACGACACATCGTCCGTAGTCAGAGGAGTGCCATCGGAAAACCGGAGGCCTGCACGCAGCTTCAAGCGCAGCTTCCGCCCGTCCGGGCTGACCTTCCACGATTCCGCCAGGCCGGCCTCGGCTTTCTGCGTGACCCGGTTCATGCGGATCAACACTCCACCCGTGAAGTACCGGATGGTCTCGCCCGCGTCTTCGTCCACCAGCGCCGGGTCGAAGCTCCTGGGATCGTGGCGCAGCGACAGGCGGAGTTCGCTGCCGGGCTGGCCAGAGAGTGGCGCCTGAAACAGGCACGCCGGGAGAAGAAACAGGAATGCGGCTTTATGTGCAGTCATAAGAGGACCTCACCGGTTGAGAGATGGCTTGTAGCGCGCCCATCACCGCGACCAACAGCAGCGCCGGAGCCAGAAGCCAGGGGTGTTGGGCAACGTTCTGGAAATCGCGGATTTCGGTCATCAGGTTGCCCAGTGAGGGAAGCGGTTCCGCAACCCCCAGCCCCAACAGGCTGAGATTGGCCTCGGCCAAAATGAAGACCGGCAGGGTGGCCCAAAAATGAGCCGCCGCCACCGGCGCCAGGTTGGGGGCAAGGTGCCTCGCCAGCAGCCGCATCGGACCGATGCCCGCGGCGCGGGCCTGTTGCAGGAACTCAGAGTGGATCATCGCCCCGCTCCGCGCCGCCATCGGCCGCACTCCCTGCGGCCAGCCGAGTAAGCCGAGAATCGCGAACGTGATGGCGACCGAGAGAGCGGGATCCACGTTGAGAGGCAGCACCGCGCGCACCATCAGGAGTGCAAAGAACCAGGGTGTGCTCGACACCACATCCGTCAGGTAAAGGGCCGCTCGCTCCACCCCCCCGCCCATCAGTGCGGCGGCCGACCCGATGGCGGTGGCCAACGCCGTCGCCAGCAGCGCCGCGGCCGGCGCCAGCACCAGAGACGTGCGCGCTCCGTACAGCAGGCGGACCAACCGGTCGCGGCCCAAATCGTCGGTCCCCAACCAGTGGACCGCGCCCGGCCGTTCCCCTGCGTGCTCGCGATCCTGCTGCGCGTACCCGCCGCGGGTCAGCACACCTGCCCCGATGGCACAGGCATAGATGCCCAGCAATGCCGCCAGGCAGCTAATCCGGACAGCCTTCATGTACGCCTCCGCGCCAGCGCCTCGATTGCCGTGTCCGCCGCCGTGTTCGACAGGTTGGCGGCCGCCGCCATCGCCAGGGTTACAAACAGCAGCAGCGGAGCGTCGCGGCCCAGGGCCGCCTTCCACGCCAGTTGTCCCAGGCCCGGGGAATCGCAAACTACTTCGAGCGGTACCACCGAAGCCAGTGCCATCCCCACCGAGGCGGCCCCTACCGCGATCAGCTCCGGCAGCGCCGGGGCCACCGAGGCGAAGCAGAAAAGCCGCCATCGGGAGAGCCCGGCTCCCACCGCACACACCACGTGCGGGGCGCCCGCCGTCCGCTCGAGGATGCGTCCCGCATACTGGTACACGCGCGCGAAAATGACCACGGCCATTGCCCCGGCCACCGGTCCATTCAGCAGCATCGCGATCAGCCCCAGCAGCGCCGAAGGAACCGAGATCAGCGCCGTGGCCATGGTGCCGGCCGCCGAGGACATAGCCTGCGACCGCAGCAGCGCGACCAGCGTGGCAGTGCCGGCAGCCAGTAACCAGCCCCCGCAGAGTCCGCCGACGAGCGACCGCAAAGTGGCCGGCCATCGATCGCTGACCAGCTCCAGTACCGGCGCCCCAAAGGTGGTGGATTCGCCCAGGTCGCCATGGACCACGGCCGCCAGGTAACCGGCCGACATCGCCAATGGATTTCTTGTCCCTTGCTGTGCCTTCGCGAGCGCGGCAATAGATTGCGAACTCAGCCGCAGGTCGAGGCGGCGCTCATCGGCGTCAAATCCCGGCGCCAGGCAAAGCAACGTGCATGCCAGCAACGCGATCAGGGGCAGGCGCGTCACGAGGCGCAACGCGATGCGCCAGGACGCCCGCCACAGGATCTTGACAAAGAAGTTCATGTACGCGCCTCGCTGGCCGCCGGCTCGCTCACCTCTGGCAATCGATCCCAACGCTTCAGCACGGCGGCCAGTTTGGCGATTTCGATCGGCTTGGCCACAAAGCCATCCATCCCCGCTTCCAGGCAATTGGCCTCATCGCTGTGCAAAGCTCCGGCGGTGATCGCCACAATCGGCGTGCGCCGGCCCCTTTCTCGCGCCCGTATCTGGCGCGTCGCATCCAGGCCGTCCATGACCGGCATCTGGCAGTCCATCAGCACCAGCCGGTATTCCTGGTTGAGCACACGATCGAGCGCCTGCTGCCCGTCCGATACCGCCTCGGAACTGTACCCCATCTTCGCCAGCAGCCGCGTCAGCACCCGCTGGTTCACCTGGTTGTCTTCCGCCACCAGAATCGAAGCACCGCCTTTCTTCCCGGAGTGCAGCAATTCGTCCACATTGTCGGGAACGGGCGGCCGCACCGCCTCAGCCGAGGCCTCTTCGATCGGCAGGGTGAACCAGAAGGCCGATCCCTTACCCGGCTCGCTCTCTACGCCGATCTCGCCGCCCATCAGGGTAACCAGGCGTTTGGAGATGGAGAGGCCCAGACCCGTACCGGTATGAGCGCGGCTATTGGAGGATTCCAATTGGGTGAATGGCTGGAAAAGCCGGCCGACGGCCGACGGATCGATCCCCAACCCGGTATCGATGACCGTGACGCGCATGAACTCGTTGGGCACCCGCGCAATGTGAATCTCGACCGACCCTTCGGAGGTGAATTTGATGGCGTTGCTCAAAAGGTTGAGGAGAATCTGGCGCAGCCGCCCCACGTCGGCGTTTACGAGCCTGGGCAAACCCTCTTCCACCTGCAACTCGAGGGCGAGATTCTTCCGATGGGCTTCCGCCCGGACAATGTCCAGCGTCTCCCGCACGTTGCGCCTGAGGTCGAACGGCTCCGGAGAAAGCCGGAACTTGCCAGCTTCGAGCTTGGAGAAATCGAGAATGTCGTTGATAATGGTGAGCAGCGCGCCGGCGGAGTGCTGGATGGTTTGCGCGTATTCGCGCTGTTCGTCGTCCAGCCGGGTACTGAGCAGCAGCGCCGCCGTACCCATCACCCCATTGATCGGCGTGCGGATTTCATGACTCATGTTGGCCAGGAATTGCGACTTCACCTCCGCCTGCCGCTTCTCCGCCTCGAGGCGTCCCAGGTACGAACGGTAGGAACGGTACAGGGCGAAAACGGTGGGCGCCACCAGCGCCCAGAGCTGCCAGCCGAATTTCTGGTCGAGGGCCGTAACCATCCACACCAACGCAGCACCCGCCAGGTAGTAGCAGAAGAACCAGAAGTGACAATCGCGCCAGACCTGGAGCATCGGCTTGTGTTCGGTCAGCGCGACTACGCCAGCCACTGTGCCGGTGTTCAACCCGAAATAGACGGTGGAGACCAACGCCAGGACCAGCGGCGTTGTCATACCGATTTCCCGCAAAGCGTGGCACTGAAATACGAAGCAGCTTGCCGTAGTTGCCAGCGCGGCGTTGCCCACATTGAAAAGGCACTTGACGACCTCGCGGTTTTCCTTCGCCCGCCACAGGTACTGCGCCGTGAACGACCCGACCCCCAACAGCACCGTCTGCGGCCAAGTCAGCTCCGCGATGCCGAGCAATACAAAAATGAAATTGACCGAGAGCGTCCCTTTAATGCCGGGTAGCGGGACCTTGAGACCCGAGCAGGCCAGCGACACCGCGGCATAAATTGCGAAGCGCAGCAAGTCACGGTTTTCCCAATGCAGCAGGCTCACAGCCAGACATGCCAGTCCAATCCCGACTACCGCAAATATATATGCCTTTGCTTTACCAGACATGTTCGACACGGGCCGTACATTGCCAACTAGCTTATCGGCTGAAACCCGGAAACACGCACTGTGTCGGGAGTCCCGCGCGACTGGTGGTTTTACTGAGAAACCAGAGCACCACCTTACTTACGTGTGCCGCCAGTCCCACCGGAAAATGTCCGCCCGTACTATTGCAAGGAGGCATTCCCCGGCGCAAAGTGAACACAGGAGAAAAAGATTGCGACTGTTTAGCTGTTTCATCCTGGCTCTCGGGACTCTTCCCTTATCGGCCGCCCCCGCGGACGCACGAATCGACCTGATTGTTCAGTTTCGTGGCGGCAACCTGACCAGGCAGATTGCACAATTCCAACATTCCGGCGCCAGGCTTTACCGCGCCCTTCCCCTGATTCACGGGGCGGCCCTTTCCGTGCGGCGTGACGAGCTCGAGCGTGTCCGGCACTCCCCCGAAGTGCTGGCCGTCAGCGAAGAGGCTACTGTCCGCCAGACACTCTGGGATGTAACACCCGCGGTAGGCGCGGACGCCGCGTTTGCCGCCGGTTGGACCGGCAGTGGAATCGGCGTAGCCGTGATCGACAGCGGCATCAGCGGCAACGCTGACCTCACCACTTCGGCCGGCGCATCGCGGGTCAAATACCAGGAAAGCTTCACTCCGGAAACGGTGACGGTGGATGTTTACGGACACGGTACCCACGTCGCTGGCATTGTCGGCAGCCGTGCAGCCAACTCGACCGGATCGGGCTACACCCGAACCTTCCGCGGCATCGCGCCGGCAGTGAACCTCGTTTCGCTGATCGTACTCGACCGTTACGGCAACGGACGGGAAAGCGATGTCATCGCGGCCATCAACCGCGCCGTCCAATTGAAGCAGACCTACAACATCCGCGTGCTCAACCTATCCCTGGGCAAGCCGGTGTCGATGAGTTACACGAAAGATCCTTTGTGTCAGGCCGTGGAGGTCGCCTGGCACGCGGGCATCGTGGTGGTAGTCGCAGCCGGTAACGAAGGCCGCAACAACTCGATGAACACTCAGGGATATGCGACCATCACCTCGCCGGGCAACGATCCCTACGTGATCACGGTGGGGGCGTTGAAGACCATGGGCACGCCCGCGCGCGCCGACGACGTACTGGCGTCCTACAGTTCGAAAGGTCCGACGCTTTTCGACCATGTCGCCAAGCCCGATCTAGTGGCGCCCGGCAACCAGATCGTCTCCGTACTCTCGCAGGATGGGCGGTTCCGCAATACCAATCCGGCAAACTGCGTGTCCGCCACGTTCTACCAGACCAACGGAAATGCCGGTCCGGGAGATAAGTACTTCTGGATGAGCGGCACCAGTATGGCCTCGCCTGTAGTCGCCGGCGCCGCCGCCTTGATGCTGCAAAAGGACCCGAGTCTGACTCCCGATCAGGTGAAGTATCGCCTCATGAAGACCGCCAGCAAGAGTTTCCCGCTCTACAGCACGTCCACCGATCCGGTCACCGGCCAAGTCTATTCCGTACATCACGACCTGTTCTCGGTGGGTGCGGGCTATGTGGACGTGATGGCCGCTCTCTCCAACCTGGAGAAGCCCACGGGAAAGGCTCTGTCACCGTACACCGTTTATAACACAACCACCCAACAGGTGGAACTTCACAACACCACTGGTGGAAACAGCATCGTGTGGGGCGACTCTTCTACTCCCTGGAGCGCCGTGTGGGGCACCTATGTTTCCGGGTCCAGCATCGTGTGGGGCGATTCGATCGTCTGGGGCGACAGTATTTTGACCGGATTCAGCATCGTGTGGGGAGATTCGATTGTCTGGGGCGACTCCACGCCGACATCCGAGACCGACCCGCTCCTGCTCAATGGTGACAAGTAACCGCGGACTGGCAATCCATAGGGAGAGCTACCATGAGATACTTCACTCCTGTTTCCTTCCCGTGCACTTGGCACGGGAAGCACCCCGCGGGAAGCGTTGTTCAGGATCGTACAGTTGTTCGGTAACCAAATGACCGCACGCGAGTATTCACACCATGCGTGCACTTGGGAAAGATCTTCGCTACGCCGTCCGAACGCTCCTCAGGACCCCCGGTTACACGGTGGTGGCGCTGGCCACCTTGGCCCTCGGCATTGGCGCCAACAGCGCCATTTTCAGTGTCATCAACCAGGTATTGGTGAATCCGGCGGGGGTCGAGCATCCCGAGCGCATCGTCGCCATCCGCGCCCGATACCAGAAGCTGGCGCTCAACAACATTGGAGTATCCGTCCCCGACTTCGCCGACGTCCTCCAGAGCACCGCCCAATTCGAGTCGGCGGCCATCATCAATCAGGGCGACTACAATTACACCGGCTCGACAGTCCCCGAGCGTTTGCGCGGGGCCAACGTCACCTCGCGCTGGTTTGAGGTATTCGGCGCGAAGGCTTTGCTGGGGCGGGTGTTTCAGCCCGAAGAGGATCGTCCCAACGCCAACCAGGAAGTGGTGCTGTCTCACAGCGCCTGGAAGCGGCTGTTCGGCCAGGATACCGGGGTGGTGGGCCGCAGCATCGAGCTGAACCACGTGGCGTACCGCATCGTGGGCGTCATGGGGCCGGAATTCCGATGGCCGGTGAACGTCGACCTGTGGGCTCCGCTCGGCCTGGCTGACAAGGAATACACCGAGAACAACCGTTTCAACGAGAGCTATAACGGCGTGGCGCGGCTCAAGCCGGACCTGTCATTCGCCAGCGCCAACAGCTTCGTCGAGATGCTCGGCAGCCGCCTGCGCAATAGCGGCACTGAAAACGGCGGCTACGCCAAGAGTTCGGACTGGGGCATGTTCTTGATGCCGTTCACGGACTTCGTCGCCGGTAATACCAAGACGCCCCTGCTGGTGCTGCTGGTCGCCGTGGGGTTTGTGATGCTGATCGCCTGTGCCAACATTGCCGGTCTGCTGCTGGCGCGCGCTTCGGGACGCAGCCGCGAAATCGCAGTCCGCGCGGCCCTGGGAGCGGGACGGTGGAATCTCATCCGGCAGTCGCTGGCGGAGAGCCTGGTGTTGGTTTTGGGCGGTGCGGTGGCGGGTCTTGGGCTGGCCTTCGCTGGTATGCGCGGCCTCCTGGCACTGGCGCCGGAAGGACTGCCCGTCGCCGTCAGCGTGAGCATGGATTTCCACGTTCTGGTGTTCACGGCGATGGCCGCGATCGGGGCAGGCATTCTTTTCGGGGTGGCGCCGGCCTGGCAGATTGCGCGATCGGATCATTACGAACTCTTAAAGGAAGGTGGACGAGCCAATACCGCGGGTCTGGGGCGCCAGCATCTGCGGGCATCTCTGGTGGTGGCCGAGGTGGCGCTGGCGCTGGTGCTGCTGGTCGGCGCGGGCCTCTTCCTGCGGAGTCTGGCGGCCCTTCAGGACGTCCAACCCGGCTTTCAATCGGGCGGGGTGATCACGGCATCCCTCACTTTGCCGCGCGCGCAGTATGGCGACGACAACAAACGCATCGCCTTCTTCCGCGTCGTGCTCGGCAACCTGGCGGCCATGCCCGGCGCGACCTCCGTGGCTGCCGCGACGAACGTGCCGTTCGATGGCCAAGGCGGTTCGGCGTCCTTTTCGATCGAGGGGCGGCCATCGCCCCCCGGCGATCCGGGTCCGCACGGCAAGGTCGGTATGGTCAGCCCGGACTACTTCGCGGCGCTGAAAATCCCCGTTCGGAAAGGCCGCGTTTTCGCCGATACGGATCGAAAGGATACCCAGCCCGTGGCGGTGGTCGATGAGATTCTGGCCCGGCAATACTGGCCCAATGAGGATCCTGTTGGAAAACACATGCGGTTCGGTTCCCAACTGCCGTGGGCCGAGATCGTCGGGGTCGTAAGCCACGTCCAGGAGGTGGATCTGGCCGGTGAGGATGTCAAGGGCAAGTATTATTTCCCGGTCTACCAGATGCCTCAGCGATCGGCGACACTGGTGGCGCGCACGCCCGCGGACCCGGCGCGGCTGGCTTCAGGCATCCGCGAGGCGGTCCGGGCGGTGGATCCGTCGCAGCCGGTGGCACAGGTCAGGCTTCTGCCGGACATGGTGAACAGTTCGCTCGCGCCGCGCCGCTTTGTACTCAGCGTGCTGGGAGTCTTCGCGGGAATGGCGCTGCTGATGGCGGTGGTCGGATTGTATGGAGTGATCAGCTATGTCGTGACCCAGCGGACGCAGGAGATGGGAGTTCGCATGGCCCTGGGTGCGCAGCCGGGCGAGATCCTGCGCATGGTACTGGGCCAAGGCATGCGGCTGGCGTGCGTAGGGGCGGCCATCGGCCTGGTGGTATCGCTGGTCTCCAGCCGTCTGTTGCGGAATCAACTGTTCCATGTGAGTCCGTTCGACCCCCTGACATTCGCCTTGATGGCGGGAGTCTTGATTGGCGCGGCGGTGCTGGCCAGTTGTGTTCCCGCGCGGCGTGCGACGCGGGTCGATCCGATGGTGGCGCTCAGGTACGAGTGAGCCGGGGCCCCCGGCGTTGCGCTGAGGAGATATCGGTAGCAGCTTCACCATCCGCACGCCGCTGAAGAGCTGCCCGCAGCTCTTGCATGCTCAACCCGAGCGCCCTGCTCATCGTCTCCGCCAGGCTCTCACAATTCGGAGAAGAGAGACGCGAAGAATTCGAGCACGAAATGCGCACAAGTTGGGGTCGCGGATAAGGCTGGATCGGCCCCCCCACGATACAGGAGGACGGCTTGCCGTCCCTCTTGGACACCAAAACGCCACTTTGGGAAGATCTCCCGTCCGTATGTCTTTGGGGAATTTGGTCGGGCTGCCGAGATTTNNGACCTCTTGCACCCCAAGCAAGCGCGCTAGCCAGGCTGCGCCACAGCCCGATTTCCAAATATATTTTCCATTTTAGCACAACGACTTGCGCGCGCACTTCCATTTCCTGGAACCACTCCGGGGAGCGCCAGAACACCCTTGCGTTACCAAGCCGTTACCAGGCATCCATAAACCTGCTGAAAACACACGATAAACCGCACGGACGTGCTAAAGCGCAGCGGAGGCGTTACCACGCGTAACCAACACAACCTCAATGACTTACCGGATCATCAGCTATTGACCGCCGCTGGGAATGAGCCTATGATTTTGGGCAGGGTACAGCAGCGATAGCCCGAAAGCGGGGAAAGCAGAATATGGGCAAGACCACGATAGGCTGGACACAAGAAAGCTGGAATCCGGCGCGAGGTTGTTCCCGGGTCTCGAAAGGCTGTGAACACTGTTACGCCGAGCGCATGGCCGCCCGCCAGTTGCCCGGGATGCGTTTTGGGGACGGCTCACCATTAGCAGTGATGAAATCCGATGGCCCGCATTGGACCGGCCGGGTGGAGTTAATCCCGCACATGCTTGACGTGCCGTTGCATAGAAGGACTCCCACAATCTGGTTCGTCAATTCGATGAGCGACCTCTTTCACGAGAACCTAAAATGGGCGCAGATCGAGCAGGTATTTGCTGTGATGCAAAAGTGTCCACAGCACACGTTCCAGGTCTTGACGAAGAGGGCAGACAACGCGCAGCAATTTGCCGAAAACTGGGCATTCCGCCATAACGGGCCATTGCCCAACTGCTGGATGGGCGTCTCCTGCGAAGACCAAAAGGCCGCGGCCGAGCGCGTCCCGCTGCTACTAAAGACGCCAGCGGCGGTGCGCTTTGTGAGCGCGGAACCATTGCTAGGAGCGGTGGATTTCGGCCTCTGGCTTTCTCGGAAGATCTCTTCGGATCGACAACCCGTTGAAAACCGGCAGGCGGGGATTGACTGGGTGATCGTAGGCGGCGAGTCCGGCCCCGGGGCACGACCGATGCATCCAGATTGGGCGCGGTCAATCCGGGATGAATGCGAAGCAGCCGGTGTGCCTCTCTTCTTCAAGCAATGGGGGGCCTTCTCGCCTACTCTGCCTTCAAAACATGCCGTTAACGTGGCACGTGGGGACGGAACTCACCACCGCATGTATCGTGTTGGCAAAAAAGCCGCCGGTCACCTGCTCGACGGCCGCGAATGGTACCAGATGCCGAATTGGAGATTCACAGGGCGGTAGATCAGTAAGTGTTTGGGCGCCTCAAGTTCCCGAACGACGGCCCAACAAAGAGGGCGTACGTACGTATATGAAGAAGAACCCGACCTCCGTCAATACGAGCATGGCAGGGTCGTCGAATTCGGGCGGTTTTGAAATCCCCGCCGGCGGCTGAACGTAATTCTAAAACAAGGGCGAGACAACCCCGGAAGCATTCATGCTCATGGGAGCATCGACCAAACGTGAAGACTCCGACAAAATCGGAATATTTGGGGCGCATTGGTCGATCCTCTCCTCTAATCCCGTCGCATGACAACAAATGGGCTGCTTTCATGATGTGGCGCTGACCCGCCCCGACATTCTGGAGGCGCCCGCAAACGACCGAGTTCGTACAACAGACATCACCGGACACGAGTGGCCGCTACGGAAGTGCTCGCTCCGAGTGAGCAACGGCAGTCGCGTGGCTATGTGCATCCCCGTGGCCTGGATGGCAGCACTGTCGGGAAGGTAGAAGGTAAGGTAAATGAACACAGTAATCACTCTTGATCTGCACCGAGAAGGGGAATCACTAGGTAGCCCGATGGTGATCGATTACCCAGATGTCGCAACAGGTCGCGCGACTCTCGCCCGGAAGGACGTTGGTGATGAACAAGTTACCACCAGCGGCAAAATTTGTATTCTGTTTGACTATCCGCTGGCGAACCCAGTCACCCTCGAATTTGAGACGACCGGGACGATAAAAGGATTTGCTGCGGTGCATCTACCAGGGCTACACCAACATCTACGCAGCCGAAGCGGACCCTGGCTGCATCCCCGGCATGGCCAATCGGGCGCAAAGCACCGGCCCTTACGGTATCTCAGGCCACTTTATTTTTCAGCTCTTTGTGGAAAGAATCATACAAACCGGGCCATCATCCTTCGAATTGATGATCGAATCGTAAATGGCAGCTAGCGCTGAGTCATCTGAACGGCACCCCGGTCGATGCTGTTCCAAAGGGCATCATCGCTGATCAAAAACTGGTGAAGTCGGTGTAGCAAGTTCGCTGCAATCGGTCGAACCTCATTTGCTATGATTCACAACTTTCAAGACGGTAACAACAAATTATGACAAAGCCTAATAGTAAAAAAAAAACGGTTGTCACGCATATCAGTTGATCTCCGGATTCATCTGCTTTATGTCGCCGTAGGTCCCATCGACAATTGCTAGTCGCGTGCATACCGCAACCGCTTCATCAAACTCACAGAACGTAAAAATGGCCGATTGGCCAACTTCGACCGATGGGGCACGGCCAGCGATTTCGGTCGCATCGTAGCCATCGCACGGATATTCCACGCCTACGACGAATGGTGCGGCTGACGATGAACACAACGAATTTTCGATTGTTAATCTTGCCTCGACCTGGTCTTCCGCTCGGAATGCGTGCCCGACTCTCGGCAAAGAAAGTTGCACGCGAACGTCGCTGACCATAATGACCCCGGGGCGGCCACCGGTGGCGCAGTGAGCCTTGCGCAGACCGTCGATCATATCCTCAAACTTGGCGTAGTGGAACGTGGCGTATCTGAGGCCACCCCAGGACGCGTGATTGTCGGGAGCGCGACCAAGAGATACAGCCAAAGCGGCGCCGTTCCCGCCGTCGTTTTCGATCATCAAAATATACGGCTTCCTTAGAAGCGCAAATAATTTCGCCTTGTCCACTTTTGATACTTTCCCTTCGCTTTGGCCCAATCAGACTTCTTGCTCATTTTTGGCGAGACACCAGTAAATCAGGGCCGCCCTACGTTAAACACCACTTCACAATCGCAATATCCGCCGTGCTTGCGGAAGTACTTCAGCGATGCCGTAACTTCGCCGGCGGTCAATCTTATGGCGATCATGATCTGTCTGGAAAATAAATATGAATCCGCGGATTCAGCACCGGCACAGCGCCATGTTTCCCGGCGGCCTTTGGTGCGAAAATTGCAACCCTCTGGCCCGTCAAGACGCTTGAGAAATTCCTGCCAACGTGGATGGGTTGGCATCATTACATTCATTTTGCTTACCGTCAATCAAAACGTCGCAAACGTTAGGTTCGGAAGGGCTTCGCAACTGCGAATCCCGGATGTTCGAACCTCACGGGACACACGTCTAATGTGGGTTGTGATGGGACCGGCATCTTTGATGCTTCGGACCCTGCGCTTGGTGGGATCCCGCCCCTAGAGGCAGTTTGAAGCGCGTCGTCGCAGTTATAAAGGCCCTGCGCTGGCCGTTGCAGTCGGGACCACGGTCCCGGCTATCCGAATTGAAACACGTGACCCTCAATCGCGTCAAGTACCACACCAACCCCTTAAGTACTGGCGGGCTGCGCCGCAGCAACGCCCCGATTCCGCGTTCTAATCGGGGTGGTTCCGGGCAACATGATCCTGCCCAATAGATCAACCGCAGTATCAGCGCCTTCTCCCCGCCAGTGAGGAGTTCAGGGAGGCCCCACCCTCGTTCCACGCAGACCCATCCCATTTCAGACATTCAGACTGGCCAGCTCAGGCCACTTTGCCCACCACAGTGGCAGCGGTTCCACCTTGGATTGGTTCCTGGACTGCTCTCCTGTCCAGATCGTGGATGACCTGGCAAAGCTAGGTCGTCATGCGGCAGATGTGCCGAGGAGGGGAACGGCTGTTTGAGGATGTCCAATGTCGGCGGAGAATAGTTGGCGTCCGTCAATCCAGGTGACCAGCCCCTACAATGGCGCTTCGCAGATACGAGGAGTCGGCATTATGAGGAGACGCTTTAGGTGGCGATCACATTATTCTAGCCGGTCGATATCCGGAGCAAAAAGGATCAGACGGGCAACGTCAGTGACGTAACCCTACGGAACGCGTCCCTCGGAGGTGTGGCCGGTCGCGTACAGATCGAGACTGGGGATATGCGCGCGCTTCCGCATGAGCGGCGGCAAGTATCCATTCAAATTCAGCAACCGCCGTCCAGATCAATCCCGACACCGAACCCTTTCCAGCATTCCCGCCGAAGAAGGTGAAATAATCGGGCCGTCCGCTTCCGAGGTGTCGAGTCGGGACGTGCTCCGTACCGCGCGCCGTCGTTTGGTGGCTCCGATGGCCGTGGCGCCCTTGGTTGCGCTGTCCCCAGCCGGCTGCCGATCGGAAGGGTTTTCGAATTCAACATACTGCCGGAGTCGACGCCGTCCGCGATCGTTTCCAACTGGCGCGTGATGCCGGAAGAGATCGAGTGCCCACCACTCCGAGCCTTCCCGGGCCGGGAGCCTGTTGGCTGCCTCGAAAGACCGGCCTGCGGATTTCACTCGGTGATGAACCCCCGGAGCGCTGTCGGCGTTCAGGCGGTGGTGCTTCCGTGTTCCGCGGGATGAAAGTGGGCGCATTCCGCGGCTCGAACTGCAACATCCGCGAACCCCCGGCGCAAAAGGGGTTAACCCCATATTTTCAATGGCATGGTCGCTTCCTGGCGAGGAATTGATCGAACCTCCAGATCATTGAGCGAGTGACGATAACAGGGGCCCACGGGATTTAGAATCAACACCTTGGCGCTGTTTCTTCGCGCCCAAATCATCAGGACCGAGCATCAATACGGTAATTGCGGTCGTGTGATCTTTAGGACAGGCAATGTGCCGCAGTGGATTGCGGAGAACCTGTCATAGGCGGGCCAGAAAGGTGAAAAAGTTGAGGCCGCCAGCCACGAGCCTCGAACTGTCCCGGAGTGGAGGAGCGCTTTTCACCGGAGGAACTTAACGAGCGCATCCGGTGACCCTCCATGGTTCGCAAAAGAGCGGCCGCAATCCATCTGCACCATATGAAAGAAAGGAAACGAACGTGAAATATCCAGAACTAAACCCCGACGGCGTGAGCGTCAAAGGTTGCTCAATCATCTATGCCCCTGCCGGCCAAGCTGGTGAATATTCGGCACTGGCCACAAACCCATATCGCGGTTGCGGGCACAAATGCGCATACTGCTACGTACCAATTGTCCTGCATATGCCGCGCGAAGAATTTGACACTGGTGCAATACCGCGGAAAGACTTTCTCAAGCGTTTGGAAAAAGATGCCCGAAAATATCAGGCCCTGAACATCACAGAACAGGTTATGCTTTCGTTCACGACGGATCCATATCACCCAGGTGATCACACCCTGACGCGACAGGTACTCCAAATGTTGCGGGCATTTGGTCTCAGTATCTGTACGCTAACCAAGGGCGGGCATAGGGCCTTGCGAGATCTTGATCTGTTTCGCCCAGGGCGCGACGCCTTCGCCTCCACACTGACCTCGCTCGACGAGACATTTTCGAAGAAATGGGAGCGCGATGCGACGCCTCCAGACGATCGCATCAAGACGTTACGCGCGTTTCACGACGCAGGTATTTTCACGTGGGTGAGCCTGGAGCCCGTACTGGACGTGGAGGCCACGCTGGAAATCATCCGCCGGACCAATCAATTTGTAGATCTTTACAAGATTGGCCGCGTGAATTATGTTGGCCTGACGAAAACGACAAACTGGAAACAGTTTACGAATGATGTACTGGAGGTCTTGGCGGAAACTGGTGCGCGACATTACATCAAGAGAGATCTGCAACCATATTTGCCGGCTGGGTACCACAACCCTATGCGTGTCGATCAGTTTCGTGCAGAGGCGTTTCCGATCCTGCGGGATTAAGCTGCCACAATGGAGCTGGTTGATGTTGTCAAACTACGAATCATCCGAGTCACCGAGAGCTACCCAGGACGAGCCTTCTCGCAGCCGACCGCTCGCCCCGCCTTCTTCTCAAGCGCACGCACGCCAGAAACTGACGGGCGACACCTCAAGCCTCTGCACCGCATACGGATACTCGACCGAGAGAGTATGCTGGCCTACTACCAGGCCCTCCTCAGCGGCATCCCGCGCCCGCGCTTCACCTGGGACTTTCTGTCGAACGGCGACATCCGCGTCAAAAGCAAGGACAAGCCAACGGCCGTGAAACCCTGGCGGAGCCCGACTTCGCGGTCCTTACCTGTAGCGGCTTGAGAACATAAACGGTCCGGCTTGAGAACAAGGCCGTTTCCCGCTCACATTATGCGCGAACAACGACACCCCTCCAACCCACATTAAGCGTGAACGGGCTCACATTATGGGCGAACAGCTTGAGAACATCCGTGCCCGGCTCACATTAAAGGAGAATAACAGCGAGGCACGTCAGACCGGAATCCCCGCTGCCAGCATCTCCTTATGCAGTTCTTGCCGAAAGCCATCAATATCCATGGGCGATCACCGGGGCCGCGGATGCCCTGCGGGTGGGGCTGCGGCGCCAAGGTCACCACCAGCCAGATGCGGAGGCATTTCACGCTTTGCCCGCTACGGCCCAAGGTTCGGGAAGGGCTACTGCCCCTCCAAACCCAATCGGGGCGGACGACCGCCTTGGCCGCGCATGCCCTGCGGTTGGCACTGCGGCAAACAACTGACCGCCACGGAGATCTGGAGGCACTTCGGTCGATGCCCGCAACGTCCCAGGGTTTTTGCAGTAGGCGTGTTCTGTAGATTAGACCCCCACAGATTTCGTTAAGTCCTTTTGCAGCCTATGGTTGGACCAATTGGATTCGGTCCAACCATAGGTTTCTGTCATGATCCCACGTTTATTGCAAAAACGGCGCGGAAAAGCGCGTCGAACGCCGGGCGCCTGCCTGGCCAATAAAGGATGAAGGCAGGTCGGTGGCCTGCACTGGCCACCGGAATGCTTATATATTTGGGCCTACAAAAGTCCAAGGCCCCATAATGTTTTCCCCCAGATCACCCCGTTTCCCCCATTTTGCTAAGTGCCTACTTCTGTTGGGCAGTCTACCGCTACTGCTCCCCGCCCAGCCTACAGTGGTTCTTTCCGTATCGCCGAATCCTTCGGTGTTCGGCGCGCCCGTCAATCTCACCGCCACCGTGACGCCCCCAAATGCCACAGGCCATGTGACATTCTACGACGGTGTCACCATCCTGGGGTCAAGGCCGCTCTCTTTCGGTACGGCGGCATCGCTTTCCACCAGCCTGCTGCCGGCGGGAAGACGCCAACTGAAGGCCCACTACGCCGGGGACGCCGCCAATGGCGCGGCAACCTCGAACGTCGTGGTGCAGACCGTCAATGCCCAACCCAGTAGCGGCACGTTCGCCCAGGGAAAGTTCTTCCTGCATGTTGGCGGGCAGGCGGTCATGGCGGATTTTAACAACGATGGTAAAGCTGACCTGGCCTTCTCCCCACAAGACCTCGGCATCTTCTTTGTTTATCTCGGCCAGGGCGACGGAAACTTTACGGCCGTACCCTTCGACATCACCTCCACCACCTTGAACACGCTCGTCCCTGTGGCGGTAGGAGACTTTAATCGCGACGGTAACACCGATCTGGTGATGGAGGACACGGGGCCCGTAGGGACCGTCACAAACAAGGTCAGCCTTCTGCTGGGAAACGGCGATGGGAGCTTGCAACCGCCCGTCCCCATTGTCGACGCGAACACTTATTCCGTGGCGGTGGGGGACTTCAACGGCGATGGCATCGCCGACCTGGCGATTGCAGACTTACACGCCGGAGTGCGCATTCTGCTCGGCAAAGGCGACGGCACTTTCCAATCGCTGGTGGCTTACCCTACCAGCCTTCAATCCGGGATGGGAGCCAATCGTGTGGCGCTGGGAGACTTCAACGGCGATGGCATTGCCGACCTCGTCACCAGTGACGGCAGCACCGCCACGGTGAGTATCCTGCTGGGCAATGGCGACGGAAGCTTTCAGCCGCCATCGAGCATTACGGTTCCGGCACGTCCCATGAATCTGGTGGTGGAGGACTTCAACCGGGATGGCAAGGCGGACATCGCCACCGAGGGTGGCTCCAGTCCCCTGGTGGCCGTCCTGCTCGGCAAGGGCGATGGGACCTTTCAGACGCCTGTGACTTACGCCATCGTACAGGCCTCCGGCGCCCTGGCGGTGGGGGATTTCAACGGGGACGGGAGTCTCGATCTGTCCGTCAGCGATGGAACTACTTTGAGCATTCTGCTGGGGAACGGCGACGGTACATTCCTTTCGCCCGGAAACCTGGCGATCCAGGCCTCCTCCTTTGGTCTGCTGATAGCGGGAGACTTCAATGGGGATGGCAAGACCGACCTCGTTACTACCGAGCGCCTCCTCCTGGGCACCACGGTCAGCCTCACCCCGACGGGAGGCACGCCCCAATCCACCGCCATCGGAACGCCATTCCCCGTCCAGCTACAGGTGACGGTGCGCGATGGCGCCGACCCGGTGAGCGGCGCGGCAGTGACGTTTACCGTGCCTTTCGGCGGGCCCACGTCGGTGCTTTCCAGCGCCATCGCGGTGACCGATGCCTCCGGCATAGCCAGGGTGACCGCCACGGCAAACCTTCAGTCGGGCAGTTACACGGTGACCGCCTCCTACCAAGGGGTGTCGACATCCTTCTCATTGACCAATACCGGCGGACAAGCTGTGAACCTGACGGTCTTGAGCGGAACGCCGCAATCCGCCGCGCCCGGCACGGCCTTTCCGGGTGCGTTGAAGGTGAAGCTCACGGACGCGGCGGGTAGCCCGGCGAGCGGCATGGGCGTGACGTTTACGGCCCCCGCCGGCGGCGCGACCGCGGTGCTATCCAGCGGGACCGCGTTGACGGACGCCTCCGGAGTAGCCAGTGTGACGGCCACCGCGGGCAGCACGATTGGCGCTTACACCGTGACTGCCGGCGTCGGAGGGCTGTCCGTAAAGTTCTCGCTGTCTAATTTGCTCCCGGAGAGAGTGGCGCTTGCCGCATCGCCGAACCCCGCGGTGTTCGGCGCGCCAGTCACTCTCACCGCCACCATCACGCCCCCGGATGCTACCGGCCGAGTGACCTTCTACGACGGCGTCAACATTCTGGGGTCCAAGCCGCTCGCTTCCGGGACAGCATCGCTTTCCACCACCCAACTGCCGGCGGGAAATCGCAAGTTGAAGGCATACTACAGCGGCGATACCACGTACCTTCCCGGGACGGCCAATGTCGTCCAGACCGTGAAGGCCGTCGCCGCCGTGGGCTTCCGCGGCAGCGTTTTGAGTTTGAGCGCCCCGCTGAACGGCCTGGCCGTGGGAGACTTCAATAACGATGGCAAGCCCGACATCGCTCTTCCGGGTCTCCCCGCGAGCGTGACGGTCCTGCTGGGAAACGGCGACGGGACCTTCCGTGCGCCAGTCAGTTACGCGGTGCCCTTCAACCCCGAAACCATCGTCATCGGCGACTTCAATGGCGATGGCAACCCCGATATCGTGGTCACCGGCGGCGACAATCTCAGCGAAGAACTCGTCAGCATGCTTCCGGGCAACGGCGACGGGACTTTCGGTCCACCGGTCAATTTCCGCACCGGCATCCCCCTGGGCGCCTTGATGGTTGGCGATTTTAACGGCGACGGCAAGGCGGATCTGGTCAGTTTGGGGAACTTCGGACTGACCGTCTATCTGGGTAACGGCGACGGGACCTTCCGCGGGCCGTTCGCCTCTACGCCTGCCTCGTACTACCCCGTAGGGGCCCTGGAAGATTTCAATGGGGACGGCAAGGCAGACCTGGCGCTCGTGACTGTTTCGGGTAACACGGTGGTGGTGCTTGGCAATGGCGATGGGACCTTCCGAGGGCCGGTGACCCTGAACGCTTCGCCGATTCTGAACTTCCCTTCCCTTGCCGCCGCGGATTTCAATGGCGACGGCAAAATGGATCTGGTCGTGGGGGACGGTAAAACTCAGATGGTCCTCCTGGGCAAAGGCGACGGGACCTTCCAGGCGCCAGTCAGTTACCCCATTTCGGGAGGAGGGCTGACGACCGGCGACTTCAATGGCGACGGAATCATCGATTTCATCACGTTGAGCGGGGGCAACGTGAATATCCTGCAGGGCAATGGCGATGGGACTTTTCATCTGGTGTTGAGTTCCCCTACTTCCGCCTCTCCTTTCGGCGCCGTGGTGGCGGATTTCAATGGGGACGGCCGCGCCGACATCGTCACCGCCAGCAACGCCGGCAGCCTGAACGGAGTGAGCATCCTGTTGGGTGTCACGGCAGGAGTGAGCCTCACTGCCACGGGAGGAGCCACACAGTCCGCCTTCACCCAAAGCCCCTTCGCCCTTCCGCTGAAGGTTACGGTGGTGAAAGATGGCAGGCCGGTGAGCGGCGCCGGCGTGACGTTCTCCACGCCTTCCACCGGGGCGAGCGCGGTGTTATCGTCCGCGGCCCCTGTCACGAACTCCGTGGGTGTGGCCAGCGTAACGGCTACCGCCAATGGCATCGCCGGCAATTACGCGATCACGGCGAGCTATCAGGGACTCACCGCTTCGTTCTCACTCACGAACCTCGCCACCGGCAGTATCACAGCATCCAAAGGCACACCACAAATCGCTTTGCTCGGCACTCAATTCGTCCAGCCTCTCGAAGTGACTGTCCAGGACTCGGCCGGCAACCCGGTCAGCGGCGCAGTCGTCACTTTCGCGGTCCCTGACAGTGGGGCCCGCGCATCCTTGTCCGCCGGCACGGTCGTAACGAACGCCGCGGGCCAGGCCGGCGTTACGGCAACTGCCAACAGCGTTGCGGGGAGCTATCTGGTAACCGCCAGTGTGGGAGGGGCGGCGACATCCTTCACGCTGACCAACACGCAAATCGCCAGTATCACTGCGTCGGGGGGAACGCCGCAATCGACGGCCGTGGGTACCACGTTTGCCGCTCTTCTCGAAGTCACCGTGAGGGACACGGCCGGCCGCCCGGTCAGCAACGCTTTCGTCAGCTTCAGCGCGCCGTCCGCCGGCGCCACCGCGACGTTGTCGAGCAGCGGTAGAACGCGTGTGGCGACGAATGCGTCGGGCGTGGCGCGTGTGACGGCGACCGCCAACAATATCGTCGGGAGCTACACGGTTGGGGCTCTTGTCACGACGTCGGGCCCCACGGCCACGGCCCTGTCGGCGACCTTCTCACTGACCAATCTCGAGGCGGGCGCCGTGGGAGTCACGAACCTGGCGTTAGGCAGGATCGCCACGCAAAGCAGCACGCTTTCCGGATCCCCCGGCGCCGTGGCCTCGTCGGCGGTGGATGGCAATACCGACGGCAACTTTTCCGACGGCTCCGTCACTGAGACAAACGCCGATTCCAACGCCTGGTGGCAGGTGGATCTGAGTGCTTCGGCGGCGGTCAGCTCGGTGGTCGTCTGGAATCGCACGGACTGTTGCAGCTCCCGTCTGGGCGACTACTGGGTGTTCGTTTCCGATACGCCATTCCTTCCCACGGACACCCCCGACACGCTGCAGAACCGGTCCGGGACGTTGGGCTTCCATCAGACCTCGACTCCCAGCCCCTCCGCCATCATCCTGACGGGTGGGGCGCAAGGCCGGTACGTGCGTGTGCAACTCAGCGGAACGGATATTCTGAGTCTCGCCGAGGTACAGGTGTTCGGTACCGGCGGAGCCCCGGCGCCCGCGGATCTGGCGCTTGGCAAGCCGGCCACCCAGAGCAGCATGCTTCCGGGATTCGCCAGCGCGGGCGCCGCATCGGCGGTGGACGGCGGTACTGACGGGAATTTCTTCGATGGCTCGGTGACCTCCACAAACGCCGAGCCCAACGCCTGGTGGCAGGTGGATTTGGGGGTCTCGACGGCGGTCGCCTCGGTGGCCGTCTGGAATCGCACCGACTGCTGCGGCTCCCGGCTGGGCGATTACTGGGTGTTTGTTTCCGATACCCCGTTCCTGCCGACCGACACGCCGGCCACGCTACAGAACCGGGCGGGGACGTTCGCCAGCCATCAGACTTCGCCGCCCGATCCCTCCACCATGATTGCGATCGGTGCGCAAGGCCGCTATGTGCGCTTGCAGCTCAACGACACGCACTCGCTGAGCCTCGCCGAGGTACAGGTGTTCGGCGTACCTGCTCCATCCGTGAATCTGTCGTTGGGGAAGAGCGCCAGCCAGAGCAGCACCTTTCCCGGTTTCCCCAGTGCCGTGGCCGCGTCCGCGGTGGATGGCAATACCGATGGAAGTTTCTTCGACGGGTCAGTGACTGCGACGAACCTGGATACCAACGCCTGGTGGCAGGTGGACCTGGGCGCATCCGCGGCGGTCAGCTCCATCCTGATCTGGAATCGCACGGACTGTTGCTCCACCCGCCTGAGCGACTATTGGGTG
>PMTT01000045.1:0-227 GCA_003167275.1 Bryobacterales bacterium
GCCAGCAGCCAATCGAGATAGTTGCGGGAGACCGTGGATTCGGCCGACATCGGCGGCATATTCTCCAGCCGCTTCAGTTCAGCCATGGCCTTCTCCAGGGCGTCGGGCGTCATGCCGGAGGTTTCGATGCGCTTCTTGAGCTCATCGATCTCGCTCTTCTCGCCGCGGCCCAGTTCCTTCTGGATGGCCTTGATCTTCTCGTTGAGGTAGTACTCTTTTTGCGCCTT
>PMTT01000045.1:312-2157 GCA_003167275.1 Bryobacterales bacterium
TCGTAGTTCAGGTTCTGGCTGAGTTTGACGTACTGTTCGAACAGGCCGGTGACGCGGCTGATGAGGGCGTCGAGCTGCGGGCCGGTTTCCACCCGGTAGGTGGAGGTGCGCACGGTGGCGCGGAAGAAGCCCTCGTCATCGGCGACGGAAACCACTTTGGCGCGTTCCACGCCTTCCACCAGGACTTTGATGTTGCCGTCGGGGAGTTTGAGGCTCTGCACGATATTGACGATGGTGCCGACGCTGTAAATCTCGTTGGGTTTGGGTTCATCGACGGAGGCATCGTGCTGGGTGGCAAGAAAGATTTTCTTGTCGCCGGCCATGGCCTCTTCCAACGCCCTTACGCTGGATTCGCGCCCCACCACGAACGGGGTCATCATGTACGGAAAGATGACCACGTCGCGGATAGGCATCATCGGCAGACGTTTTGTATCGGATTTTTCCTTCGAAGTAAGCATTGTTCTCCCCACCGGGATCGGTACAACCCCAGTCCCCCGGTGCGCGGTATGTTCAGGATGTTACGGTTAACCGGCCTTTTCCAATATTGTAAGACTGATTCGCTGCGAGATCACCATCTCTTTGGTGACCTGGAATTCGCGTACTTTCTTATAGGAAGGCAGGTAGTACATGAGATCCAGCATCAGGTCTTCGAGAATCATGCGCAAACCACGGGCGCCCACTTTGCGTTCCATGGCCAGGTCGGCGATGGCTTCGATGGCATCTTCGCTGAACCTGAGGCGGACGTTCTCGAATTCAAAGAGCTTCTGATACTGCTTGATGATGGCGTTCTTAGGCCTGGTCAGAATCTGGATCAGAGCCGAGCGGTCCAGGTCCTCCAGCACGGCGCTCACCGGCAGACGGCCGATGAATTCCGGGATGAAACCGAACTTGATCAGATCGACCGGCTGGGTCTGGCCCAGCAGATCGATATCGCGCCGCCCGCTGACGCTGGAGGGACGGCCGATGGTTTTTTCCTCTTCGGGCAGGAAACCCATGCTCTTCTTGCCGGTGCGGCGCGCAATTACCTTTTCCAGACCCACGAAAGCGCCGCCGCAGATAAACAAGATATTGGTGGTGTCCACCGGCGTGAATTCCTGGTGCGGGTGCTTGCGGCCGCCCTGCGGGGGAACGTTGGCAATGGTGCCTTCCAGAATCTTCAAAAGCGCCTGCTGGACGCCCTCGCCCGAAACATCGCGGGTGATGGACGGGTTCTCGTCCTTACGACAAATTTTATCGATCTCGTCGATGTAGATGATGCCCTGCTGGCATTTCTGTACGTCGCCATCGGCCGCCTGGAGAAGCTTGAGGATGATGTTCTCAACATCTTCGCCGACGTACCCGGCTTCGGTCAAAGTGGTGGCATCGACAATGGCAAACGGCACATCGAGGATCTTGGCCAGGGTCTGCGCCATCAGGGTTTTACCGGTACCGGTGGGACCGATCAGCAGAATATTCGATTTCTGGAGTTCGACCTCGGTGTTGCGCATGCGGTTCATGTGAATCCGCTTGCAGTGGTTGTAAACCGCCACCGCCAACTTCTTCTTGGTGGCTTCCTGCCCGATCACGTATTGATCCAGGAACTCCTTCACTTCCAACGGTTTCGGGATCTTGTTCGGGGTACCGGAAGGCACCTCGACCTTGTCGTCCTCGAGGATCGAATTGCAGACAGCAATGCACTCGTCGCAGATGTACGCACGAGGATAGTCGCTGGGAGAGGAAATCAACTTTCCGACTACGTCCTGACTCTTATGACAAAACGAACAGCGTAAAGCATCATCGGTCCCGGCACGCTTCACGTAGTTTTCTCCTCTTCCGCCGTTGGCACAGCGCCGTCAGGGTAAGGCA
>PMTT01000045.1:2181-11142 GCA_003167275.1 Bryobacterales bacterium
GATTCGGCCGTCTTGCGGGCATGCTCGAACAGGAAGTTCAACGTCTTGTCCGTCTGGATGTGGCTGGCGATGCGGCCCAGCGTGCCATCCTTCTCGAATTCCATGTGCACCGCGGCCACCGGCTTGCGCTGCTGGCGGGCGACCTTTTCGACTTCGGCATCGACCTCGTCGCGGGTGGCGTGAATGCTCTCCCGCTCGCTGACCTTGCCGAGCAGGATGGAAGCCTTGACCTCGCGGATGGCCTTGTCGCGATGCGATTCCTTCAGCTTATCCCAATCCAGCTTGAGTTTCAGCGGATCGATGCCCTGCTCTGCCATGGCGCGCAGGCGCTGCTCGACGCGGGTCTTGATCTGACGTTCCACGAAGGCTTCGGGCACTGGGAAGTCATGCGCGTCCACCAGTTTGTCCATAATCCGGTTCCTGGCTTCCTGCTGCGCCTCGGATTGGCGCTGGGCGAAGATGGCCTTGCGGACGGCTTCCTTCAGTTCGTCGACGGTGCGGTAGTCGCCGAGCTCCTGGGCGAACTCGTCGTCGAGCTCGGGCAGTTCCTTGCGGCGCAGGCCTTTGAGAACGGCGTGGAACTTGACGGTCTTACCGGCCAGCTTCTCGGAACCATAATCTTCCGGGTAGGCGACGTCGAAATCCTTCTCGTCCCCGGGAGTGAGACCGCGCAGGTTCTCGGTGAAGGCCGCAAACGTCTCCTTGGCGCCGATTTCCAGCACCATCTCTTCAGTTTTGACGGGGTCGCCTGTCACGCCTGCCAGGCTTTCCAGCGAGACGACGGCGAAATCGCCGTCCACCACCGGGCGCGGATCGATATTGATGTACTGGGCCTTCTGCTGGCGGATCTCATCGATGCGCGTGGCGATGTCCGCTTCGGTGACTTCGGGATCCTGGTAGGGCACTTCGACGTTGTGGTACTCGCCGAGTTCGACCGTCGGGTACACCTCAAAGGTGGCGGTGAACTTCAGGGGTTCGGAAGCGTGGAAATGGACGTCGCCGATATCGGGGGTGCCCACAACGCTCAGGTTCTCCAGGTCGAGCTGCTTTTGCAGGTGGACGGGGATCAGATTCTCCAGCACCTTCTGCCGGATATCGCCGGCAAACTGCTTGCGGATCAGGTTGGCGGGCGCCTTCCCGGGGCGGAAGCCCTGTAGTTTGGCGCGCTTCTGAATGTCGTCGACGACGCGGCTGGTTTCGGTTTCTACCACTGCAATGGGGATGGAAATCTCCAGCGAGTGCTTGCAACCTTCTACTAATGCCAAGTGGATTTAACCTCGGGGACAGAGTGATGGCTAAATTGAATTATACCACGCGGGTTGGCGGCGCCTGGTGGGGCTGAAAATGGGTCCGGTTCGGGGTGTTCGGATGGGTTCGTGGCTCGTCTGTAAAGCACTGATACAAATAGGCTGCGGGCGCACAAATGGGTTCGTTTGGTATTTTTGGTTTTGAGACCCGTGGGGCAGGTGCGGGAGGGTCGCGCGAGGGGTGAAGTCAGCTTCGGACGGCGACGCTCCGCGTTGCGCAAAAGTAGGATGTTTTGTCATACTCGAGGTGTGGTGCAGAAAATTGCCGTCACCTTGGATCAAAGGACCGTCGCGGACCTCGACCGGTGGGTCAGGGAGGGCAGGTACCCGAACCGAAGCCGGGCGCTCCAATCGGCCGTAAACCTACTGAGCGAGCGTGAGAAGCGGACGCGGCTGGCGCGCGAGCTGGCTAAAATCGACCCGAAAGAGGAGATGCAGTTGGCCGAACAGGGTCTGGGAGACCACGCTTGGCCCGAATACTGAGAGGCGAAGTCTACTGGGCAGACTTGAACCCGCTCCGAAGTCGCGAGCAGGCCGGAATGCGGCCGGTCCTAATTCTCAGCCACGACCTGTTCAACAGGAGGTCGGAAACCGTAATCGCGATGGCGATTACAAGTCAGGCGCAAAAAGCCGGATTCCCGTTGACGATGGCGCTTCCCGCGGACATGATGCCCAAACCCTCATGGGTAAAGATCTCGCAGATTCGGACAATTTCCATCGATCGTCTCGGCAAGAGGCTCGCGGTCCTCGATCCTGCGATGCTGGACCAGTTGGTAGACGGGTTGCTCGAGCTAATTGGCTAGCTCTTGCCGGCCCATGAGTTTCAAAGCGGAAAAAGCCGGGAAGCTGCCGACCCAGAGGGCGGCCGGGGCCGCGTCCCGGACGGCAAGAGCAGGGCTTGCGTGTAACTACAAAAAGAGCTACATTCGTTAATGAAGTGCGAATGGGACAAAGCGAAGAACCGGAAGAACGCCGCCAAGCATGGCCTCTGCTTCGAGGATGCCGAAGAGGTGTTTTCCGGGCCTTGCGTGACGTTCGAGGATGACCGCTTCGACTACGGGGAAGAACGGCTCATCACTTTGGGCTTGCTGGCCGGGCGGCTGGTTGTCATCGCTCATTCACCGCGCGATGAGGGCACGCGCATCATCTCCATGAGAAAGGGAAACCGACGTGAACAAGAAATCTATCAAAAGCGACTTGGCACGGATTGACCGCATGCGGGATGCCGATATTGACTATTCGGATATTCCGCCGCTCGACAAGACGTTTCTCAAGAAGGCAACGACGGCCTGGCCCCCGGCGAAAAGGCAATTGACGATTCGTCTGGATGCGGACGTGCTCGATTGGCTCAAAGGCCATGGCAAGGGCTACCAGACGCGCATTAACCGGATTCTGCGCGTTGTGATGGAGAGTCAGCCGCCCCGGACAGCACAGCAGTAGAATTGCGGGTCTCGCACGGGATCGGCTTGGCGGGGCTCGACGGAATTGGTTAGGCTTTCGCGGGCGCGGGCAACCATTGCGCGAGGGCCGCGGCCAGTTCTTCGGGGCGGATGGGTTTGGAGAGGTGGGCGTCCATGCCGGCGCGCAGGCATTCCTCCCGGTCGCCGGGCATGGAATTGGCGGTGAGGGCGATCACCGGCGTATGCCGGCCCGATTCCTCACGGCGGATCATGCGGGTAGCTTCGTAACCGTCCATTTCGGGCATCTGACAGTCCATGAAGACGAGATCGAAGGTCTGGGCTTGCCACATGGCCAACGCCTCCCGGCCGTTGGCCGCCACGTGCACGCGGCAACCGAGTTTCTCCAGCAGCTTGCAGGCGAGCTTCCGATTGACGGCGTTATCTTCGGCCAGCAGGACGCGCGCCGTGGGCGCATCGGAGGCGGACTGAGGGGGCGGCGTCTCGCCATCGGGCGCCTCCCTATCGGGCGCGGCGGGCGCGGCGAGCGCGGCCAGGGTGCGGCGCAGTTGCGCCCGCGGCACGGGTTTGAGCAGACAAGCGGCAAACCCGTCGGCGCGCCGGCGCTCGGCTTCGCTACCCAGGACACTGGAAGCGAGCAGGATCAACTTGGGACTGCCGAGGGTCCCATCCGCCCGAATGGCGCGGCCGAGGCCGGGGCCGTCCATTTCGGGCATCTGGTCGTCGGTCATCACAAAATCGAAGGGCGCGCCGGAGGCCGAGGCGGCGGCCAGACAACCGAGCGCCTCCGCGCCTGAAGAGGCGCAGGTTACTGGCATGCCCCAACCCGCCGTCAGATCGGCCAAGGCGCTCCTTGCCGCCTCGTGATCGTCCACGATCAACAGGCGGACGGCCGAGAGGTCGGGCTCGGCGGGAGCGGCCGGCGCCAGCGGGTCGTCCGGCAAGGGGGGCAAGGGCAAGCGAAACCAGAAAGTGGAACCGCGGCCGGCTTCGCTCACCATGCCGATCTCCCCACCCATGATGTTCACCAGGCGCCGGGCGATGGCCAAACCGAGGCCCGTGCCGCCGAACCGCCGGGTGGTGGAACTGTCAGCTTGGGAGAACTCCTGGAACAGCAGGTGCTGCTTGGAGAGGGGTATGCCGATGCCGGTGTCGTGGACCGCAAAGCGGATCCATTGCCGGCGTCCGGCGAGGGCCATGCCGATGGCCGCCCTGCCGGCCCCCTTGGTGGCCACTTTGGTGGCCACCTTGATATCTGCGCCGATCTCCACAATGACGTGGCCGCGCTCGGTGAATTTGATGGCGTTACCGACCAGGTTGGCGAGGACCTGGCGTATGCGGCCGGCGTCCCCCACCAGATGGCGGGACGGCTCGGGGGGGCAGCGCAGTACCAGCTCCAGCCACTTTTCGCGCGCCCGGGGCGCCAAGAGGCGGACCACATCCTCGGCGACGGCGGACAGATCGAAGGGGACGGGCTCGATCACCATGCCGCCGGCCTCGATCTTGGAAATGTCGAGGATGTCGTTGAGAATCGCCAGCAGCTCCTCACCGGAAGTGCGTACCGTCTCCGCCATTTCCCGCTGCTCGCGTTCGAGCCGGCTACTCAGCAGCAAGCCGGCCATACCGATCACGCCGTTCAGCGGCGTGCGGATTTCGTGGCTCATGGTGGCCATGAATCTGGACTTGGCGTGGCTGGCGCACAGGGCCGCCACGCGCAGGCTGCGCATTCTCCACGCCAGGGCCGCGGTGCCCAGCAACAGCGCGGACAGCAGCACCGTGAATGCCGACAGGAGACGCTGCCGTTGTCTGGAGCGCAACAACTCGACGAGGGCGATTTCGTTGGGCGCCGCCTGGTACCAACCGCCATAAATCTGCGCCAGGCGCCCGCTTTCCGCCATGGCTCCAATGCGCTGCCGCAGGCGATCGGCCACTCTCCTGGCCGGCAGCGTGGACCCGATGCCGGTTTGCAGTACAGCATCCCGCAGGGGCAGAACGCGAAGCGGCTGGTCGCGGCAAATGGAACGCTGCGCCAACAGGATCGAGGTGGCGTCCCGAATCTCGCCGAATCCGGCATCGGCCTCACCGGCGCAGACGCCGGCCAGCATCTCACTCCAATTCTTCTTCGGCAGAATCAGGCTGCCAGGCAGGGCGAGCCCGGCAAAGACCCGCGCGAACGGTGTCGGGCCGGTCGCCACGCGGGTGGGTGCAAGATTGAAGGGGACGGCCGAATCCGGAGCGCCCAACTCCACTAGCCCGAATGAGGATTCGAACCACGGATCGGTGATATAGGCTGGCCGGGCCATCCCGGCAACGTTGGAATTGCGCGGGAAAAGGTCGATGAGGCCCGTCTGGAAGGCCGTCATGGAGCCCTGCGGAACGTATACCCACCGCAGTTGGATGCCGGATGTCCTGGCGGCTTCCGCCAATACGTCCCTGGCGAACCCGGCCGGCTTGCCGTCGGGGCCGCGGAAGACGAAGGGCTCGGTGTCATGGAAGCCGATGCGCCAGGTACGGCCCGCCAGTTGGGTCCAGCTCAGGGCGGAGTGGGTGTACCACAAGCCACTGGCTGCAATGAGGAGGAACAAGAGGGCCGCACAACATGCGAGCATGGAGCGTCGTGCACCGACCACACGCCTCGCCAGCCACATGCCGCGCCACCTCATATCGCCTTGGAGCGGGACTCCAAAAGGACTTATCGGCTGAAGCAGGCGGATGGGATAGGGCGGAGGCGGAGAGAAGGGAGAGTGCTCGGATGGGGCCCTAACGGCTTAACCCGGCGAAGCTGGAACCAAAGTGGAGAAGAGTCCGAGCTGCGCTCGGATGGACAAGGCAGAGCCTTATCCCACAATACTGGGGCCGGTACCCTCATAAGGCGAAAAGCGGCATGGGCAAAACTAATTTGCTTATTTTCCCAACAGTTTACCCGCAGGCGTCCATTTTGCGGGTAAATTGGTATTGTAGACCTGTTTGTCGGGATATATACTGACTACGGTGACTGTAAGCACCAACTTTAAGTGGGTCTGTTTGTGGGGGCGAGCGGCATGGCGATGATTGGCAAACCCGACCGCGGTTCGGTCGAGATGAACTCCGAAGAATGTAAGGGATGCGGACTCTGCGTGGACGCGTGTCCTCCCAAGGTGCTGCACATGGCGGAAGAGCTGAATCATTACGGGTACCATCCGGCGGTTTACGGGGGTGTAGGGTGCACCGGGTGCGGCATCTGTTTCTTTGTCTGTCCCGAACCCGGCGGCATCGCCGTCCTGAGATTGGCTGCCGCGGCATAGCGCCGGAGGAAACCCATGCAGAAACAACTCACCAAGGGCAATGAAGCCATTGTCAAGGCCGCCGTTCTGGCGGGCTGCCGGGCGTTCTACGGGTACCCCATCACTCCGGCCAGCGAGATCGCGGAGGCTGCCGCGCTCTACCTGCCGCCGGTGGGCGGCGTCTTCGTGCAGGCGGAGAGCGAAGTGGCCGCCATCAATATGTTGTACGGCGGCGCGGCGGCGGGCGTGCGCTCCATGACCGCCTCCAGCGGGCCGGGCATCAGCCTGATGCAGGAAGGCTTCAGCTATATCGCGGGCGCGGAACTCCCCTGCGTGATCGCGGACATCATGCGGGGCGGCCCGGGTCTGGGGAACATCGCGCCCGAGCAGGGCGACTACAACCAGATCGTCAAGGGCGGCGGCCACGGATGCTACCGCACGCTGGTGCTGGCGCCCGATTCGGTGCAGGAAATGGCCGACCTCACCACCTGGGCGTTCGATCTGGCGGATGAATACCGCAATCCGGTGGTGCTGCTGGCCGATGGCTACATCGGGCAGATGATGGAACCTGTGGAGTTCGCCGCGCCCCGCCCTGTTCCGCCCGCTCCGGCATGGGCCGTAACGGGCACGGCGGAGACCCGCCCGAACCTGGTGACCTCCATCTACCTGGAGCCCGACCTGCTGGAACGCCACATCCGCAAGCTCGAAGCCAAGTACCAGAAGGCTGAACGCCGCATCGCCCGGGCCGAATGCTGGCGCACCGAAGACGCCGACATCATCCTGGTGGGTTACGGCATCATGGGCCGGGTTTTGAAGGCCGTGGTGGAACTGGCCCGCGCGCGCGGGTTGGCCGTGGGGTTGCTCCGTCCGATCACGCTTTATCCCTTCCCGGCCGCCCAGGTGCGCGAGCTCAGCCGCAGCGCCAAGGCGTTCGCGGTGGTGGAACTCAGCACCGGGCAGTTGCTCGACGATGTCCGCCTGTCGCTCGGAAGCCGGTTGCCGGTGGAATTCTTCAGCCGCGTCGGGGGCAACGTCCCCTCGGCCGAGGATGTGCTGGCGTTTCTCGAGCAGAAGTTCGCGGCTTTGGCGCACGCCGAGCCGATGGAGGAGGTGCTGGTCCATGGCTAGCTACACCGTCGTACACGAGAAGGCCAAGTGCTTCTACGATTGCTACGAGCGCAAGGCGGAGTTGCAGCACCAGACCCACTATTGCCCGGGCTGCGGGCATGGCATCGTCCACAAACTGCTGGCCCAGGCTATCGACGAGTTGGGCATTCAGGACCGCACCGTGCTGATCAGCCCGGTGGGCTGCTCGGTGTTCGCGTATTATTACTTCGATGTCGGCAACATCCAGGTGGCTCACGGCCGCGCCCCCGCGGTGGCCACCGCCGTGAAGCGCAGCCGACCCGGGAGTATCGTGATCGAGTACCAGGGCGATGGCGACCTGGCGGCCATCGGCACCGCCGAGATCGTCCACGCCGCCAACCGCGGCGAGCCCATCACCGTGATCTTCGTCAACAATGGGATTTACGGCATGACCGGCGGGCAGATGGCGCCCACCACGCCGCTGGGCAAGAAGAGCACGACGTCGCCCTACGGACGCTCGGCCTTGAACGAAGGCTACCCGCTGCACGTTTGCGAGCTCCTCAATTCTCTCGAAGCCCCGGTCTTCATCGAGCGCGTGTCGCTGGGCAACAACAAGCAGATCATGAACGCCGCGCGGGTACTCCGCAAGGCGGTGGAAAATCAGGTGAAAGGGCTCGGATTCTCGTTTGTGGAGGTGCTTTCGCCCTGCCCCACCATCTGGAAGATGAACCCCATTGAAGCGCAGACCTTTGTGCGCGAGGAGATGGCCGCGACCTTCGGGGTAGCCAACTACCGCGACCGCACGAAGCAGGCGCTCGCCAGGCCCGAAGCGCCGCCGCCTCCGGCCCTGGAAGACCTGCCGCGGATTCTCGGACTTTCGAACGGGCAACCTATCGACGAATTCCCCACTACTCCCACCCGGGAACTGGATCTGCGCATCAAAGTCGCGGGCTTCGGCGGCCAGGGTGTCCTGATGCTCGGTGAAGTGCTGGCCGAAGCCGGCCTCGAATCCGGCTACGAAGTCTCCTGGCTTCCTTCCTACGGCCCCGAGATGCGGTCCGGCACCTCCAACTGCCACGTTCGACTGTCGAACCACGCGATCGATTCGCCGCTGGTCTCGAGCCCCAACGTGCTGCTGGCGCTGAACGAGCCGTCGCTGCGTAAATTCCTGCCTTCGTTGGAAACTGGCGGCGTGGTTCTCTATAACGGGCCGGTCGTCCCCGACGATTGTGCCCGAGCCGACGTCCGGGTGGTAGCCAAGCCCTTCACTCAAATGGCCGACGAAATGGGAGCCTCCAAGGTCGGCAACATCATCATGTTGGGAGCGCTGCTCGAAGCCACGAGCTTGCTGGACGAAGAACAGGTCACCGGCGCGTTGCGGCGTCTGGTGAAGAGCGACCGATGGTTTGACCTGGACGTGGTAGCGCTGGAGCGCGGCCGCGCGGAAGTCCGGAAATCGGGAGAATCCTTAGCGCCCGCCGGCGAAGACTATCTCTGGGGCGTATAACACGGGCATCCTTGCATGTGTTGGGTTGCCTTTCGTGGCGCAAGCACTCGTGCTTGCGCCACGTGTCACAATGATGGATCGAACCCCATGGCAAACCAAGACAAAATCGCGCTGGTTACCGGCGCAGGCAGCGGGATTGGGCGTGCGGTCAGCCTGGCTCTTCAATCCGCGGGGTACTCGGTAGCGCTGGCGGGGCGGCGTGCGGCACAGCTCGAACAAACCGAGCGATCCGCGGCGCCATCGGGCGGCAGGATGCTGGTCATCCCCACCGACGTCACCGACCCGGGCGCGGTCCGGGCCCTGTTCGCAACACCCAAGGAAGTCTTCGGACGCCTGGATGTCCTCTTCAACAACGCGGGCAAAGGGGCACCGCCCGTGCC
>PMTT01000679.1 GCA_003167275.1 Bryobacterales bacterium
CCGGCAATGTGAAACAGCTTGAGGGCTACGATCCTCCACAGTTCCGCTTGCGTATCGGCGACTGGCGGTACGTCTTCCGCAAATCCGGCGCGGATGCCATCGAGATCCTGCGCGTCCGCCACCGGCGAGACGTTTACCGCTGAAGGACTAACGGGAGCCAGCCTGGGAGCCTTGGAGCTCCGAGACTGAGCACTCAAGCTTCGGAGCACGCCAGGAGCCCCGCTCTACCCCTTCTTCTCCAGCGCCAGTTCCACCACTTCTTCCATCGCCTTTACGTAGTGCACCTTCATCTCGCCGATCTGCTCCGTCTTCAAATCCTCCCGCACGTTGACTTCATTCTCGTACGGCATGATCACTTCGCGGACGCCCCCGCGTTTCGCGGCCAGCACCTTCTCCTTGATCCCGCCTACTGGCAGCACCTGGCCCGTCAACGTGATCTCGCCGGTCATCGCCAGGTTCGGCCGGACGCGCCGGTCGGTCAGCATCGAAAGCAAGGCGGCGGCCATCGTAATCCCCGCCGACGGGCCGTCCTTGGGGATCGCTCCCGCCGGCACGTGGACGTGGATGTCGCTGGTCTTGAACAGGTCCGGGTCGATGCCGTACTTCGTAGCGTTCCCGCGGACCCAGGTGAGCGCCGCTTGCACCGATTCCTGCATCACCGGACCAAGCTGGCCCGTCATGATGAGACCCTTGTTGCCGCCGGGCATGCGTCCGGCCTCAATGAACAGCACGTCGCCGCCCACCGGCGTCCAGGCGAGCCCCACCGCGACACCGGGGCGCCGCGTGCGCTCGGCCACCTCGGTATCGGTGCGGAAGCGCGGCGGGCCGAGATCCCGCTCCACCAGTTCCGGGGTCACTTCCACCTTCTCGCGCGTACCCTCGGCGATGCGGCGCGCCTGCTTGCGGCAAATCGTCCCGATCTCGCGCTCCAGGTTGCGCACCCCCGCCTCCCGCGTGTAGCGCCGCACCAGGAAGCGCAGCGCCTCTTCCGTGAAGTGAATATCGCCCTCCTCGGCGAGGCCGTTGCCGGTGGTCTGCCGGGGAACCAGGTACTTAAACGCGATGATCACCTTCTCCTGCTCGGTGTAGCCCTCCAGCGGAATAATCTCCATCCGGTCGCGCAGCGCATCGGGAACCGGGTCCAGCACGTTCGCCGTGGTGATGAACAGGACCTTCGAAAGATCGAACGGCACGTCCAGGTAGTTGTCCCGGAAGGTGGAATTCTGCTCGGGATCGAGCACTTCCAGCAGCGCCGAGGCCGGATCGCCCCGAAAATCGCGGCCGAGCTTGTCGACTTCGTCCAGCATGAAGACCGGGTCGTTGGTGCCGGTGCGCCGCAGCGATTGAATGATCTGTCCGGGCAACGCGCCGATATAGGTGCGCCGGTGGCCGCGGATTTCCGCTTCGTCGTGCATGCCGCCCATGGAGATGCGGGCGAACTTCCGGTCCAGGGCGCGCGCGATCGAACGCCCCAGCGACGTCTTGCCGACTCCCGGCGGGCCGACGAAGCACAGGATCGGCCCCTTGACTACGGGCTTCAGTTGCAGGACCGCCAGATAATCCAGAATGCGGTCCTTCACTTTTTCCAGGTCGTAATGATCTTCGTTGAGGATCTCGGCCGCGCGCCGCACATCCACCTGCGACGCGGAAGATACACTCCAGGGCAGGTTGCTCATCCATTCCAGGTAGGTGCGGGTCACGCCGTATTCAGGCGACGCTGGCGACAACCGCGCAAGCCGGCTCAACTCCCGCATGACCTCGGTCTTCACCTCCGCGGGCATGCCGACGGCTTCCAGCTTCGCGCGCAAATCCTCGGTGTCGCGGGTAGACTCGTCGGCCTCCCCCAATTCCTTCTGGATGGCCTTCAACTGTTCGCGGAGGTAGAATTCCCGCTGGTTTTGCGAGAGTTGGCCCTGCACCTGGGATTGAATCCGTCCGCGCAGCTCAAGCAACTCCAGCTCCAGGGTCAGGTGGCGATGGACCTCGTTCAGTCGCAATTGCCCATCCGGCTGTTCGAGCAGATGCTGCCGCTCGACGGGGCTGAGCGACGGCACGTTGCCGGCCACAAAATCCGCCAACTTGCCTGGCTCGGTAATCTGACCGGCAGTGGCGGCGAGGTCCTCGGAGAGATTGGGCGTCCCCGCCACGATCTGCTGGAACAGGCTCACCACGTTTTGCCTGAGCGCCTCCATCTCGGGGGTGCTTTCCGGCTCCATGTCGGCGATCCGCTCCACTCGAGCTTTCAAAAAGGGTTCCGTGCCGGTGAAGCCGCGAGTCCGTACGCGCTCCATACCCTCACAGAAAAGCAGCAGGTTGTCCTTGGGAACCCGGATCGCCTTGTGCATGACGCACAGGGTGCCGACCTCGTAGAGGTCCTCGGGCCCGGGCGTGTCCACCCGCGGGTCGAGCTGGGAAATCACCGCCAGGGTGCGATTTTCGCCCAAAGACTGGACCAGTGCGACGGAACTGGGCCGCCCCACCGTGATGGGCAGCAGCGCGCCGGGGAAGATCACGGTATCGCGCACCGTCAGGATGGGCAACTCTTCCAGGGGCGCTGGCTCGGCGGCGGGAGGTTTGCCGGGCTCTTCCGGAGCTTCTTCAATGGCCGCGGGAATTTGGCCTGAATCTTGCAGTGCGGCCTCAGCGGCAGGAGTTTGGTTTTGATCTTCGTCGACGGCCATAGTAGCTATCCCCAGTGTAAGCCCCAGCGCGCTGGTCCTCGACGAGCACTGGCCGGTTTGCGTACCTTTTGGAAGTGATTTGGCTGCCGGATGGCGGACGGACTCCGTGTTTCGCGGCCGACCTCAAGTGGGCTTGTTGAATAGCCAGTGAGCCTGAGGGGTATTCTCTCCCCTTCTACCCTCGACTCCGAAAGGGCAGCCATTTTGCCTGGTTGCGCAAGTCGTCAGGCGTCCAATTCTGCCATACGAAGAGCACACCTTCAATCGCGGCTCCGATAGAGCGGGTCGAGGGGACAATCAAAACTCCAGGCGATTCGTTCGATGCGACGAAGGCGAAGAAATGCTCGATCATGGTATGGGCGTCGCGAGAGACCAAAACACGACCGTCGTCTGCGGCAAGGCGCAAGACTTCGGGATCGGGCATGGCATCCGGAATTGTGCCGCCGGCTGGTCGGAAGTCGATGGACGGCTCTCTTAGAAGTACCCCTTGCCGAATCCTCGGATTGAGGTCAGCATCGAGCTGAAAGCGAATCTTCACACAGTCTCGATCGGCAAGCCTGACATGGCCTGCTCCAAACGATCGACCATCTCCTGAGGGATGGGAAAACGCTCCTGGATCTCCTTGTACAAACGCTCTTGATCCTCCAGGTAGGCTTTCACTTCAGCCGGGTGATCGAGCATGAAGGCGATTGCGCCATAGACCTTTCCGAGGCGTCCGATTGACGGGTAAGCCTCGAAAATCGCCTCCGGAGACTCTCCTCGCTGAAAATCGTAGAACACAACGGCCAAGCCAATGCGGGAGCCCGCAACGTAATAGCCCCCATTTCGGACTTCGACGTATTCGTTGGTCGGCATCATATGAATTCGCCCTCAACCCTATTCTACCCGCTCCCTAAGATCTGCGGACCGGACGCCAGCACGCGACCCCTCGCTTTACGCCCCCTTCGGGTAGCACCCCAATATCCTCAACATATCCGCAATCTCCCGCAGGTGATTCAGCGCGTTCTGGGCGTTGGGCGAATCCACCTGTCCCAGAAAGTCCAGATAGAACAGGTACTCCCAGGGCTTTCCCCGCAGGGGCCGCGATTCGATCTTGGTGAGATTGAGATCCCGCAGCGCGAACGCGCTCAGCGCCCGGAACAGGGCACCCGGGATATTTCGCGTGCTGAAGACCAGCGAGGTCTTCCAAGGGACATGCGCGGCGGCCTGGCAAGGATGCTTTTGGGCGTATTCGGGGGTGCGGAGCAGAAAGAAACGCGTGAAGTTCCGGCGGTCGCTTTCAATCGACCGGCGCAGGATGCGGCCACCATAAATTCCTGCGGCCACCGAGGAGGCGATCGCCGCAGCGTCCGTAAGGCCTTCCTCCATCACCATCTTGACGCTGCCGGCGGTGTCGTAGAAAGGAATCCTCTCAATTTGCGGATTCCGTGCAAAGAAATCCAGGCATTGATT
>PMTT01000688.1:0-9319 GCA_003167275.1 Bryobacterales bacterium
ATCGCTGTCGGGCGGTACGCCGTTGCGGTACCCGAAACTGGTCACGTAGAGGACGATGCTGGATTGGTCGCGCTGCCCCCGGAATCGTTCGCCGATGAATTCCCGCAGTTCGTGAACCGTGAACTTGGACGAATCGATGATCAGATCCGCCATGGCGCGGATAGGCGCCAACAGAGCCCGTTCCGAGCGGACGCTCTTGGTTACGGACTTTCCGGCGCCCAGGGGGTGCGGCCGCCGTGTCTCGCTGAACCTGCGGACGATCGCCTGCTCCTCCGCCTCCAAAAACACCAGCTTGGCTTCCACGGATTGGCGAATGCTGGAGAATACGGCGGGAAACCGCTTCAGACCCTCGCCTTCGCGAATGTCCACCACCAGCGCCGCCGCTTGAATGCTTGGGTTATCGCAAATCAGTTCCGCGAACTTGGGGATCAAATCCACCGGCAGATTGTCCACCGAGTAGAATCCAAGGTCTTCCAGCGCCTTCAAGACAGAGCCCTTGCCCGATCCGCTCAGACCGGTGATGATGACGAGTTCCGGCTTGCGAACCGCCTCTGGCGGGTGCTTCGGCGGTGACGATTTACGCGCCATTCCTAGAGGCGCTCCGTGAAGCTTGTGGTGCAGGCAATCTTGCCTGCAGCCGCCTTTTCAGGCGGCCTCTTCAGGCTTGAGGCGAATTTTCGCCCATCGCAATCGCCGGCTGAAAGCCGGCTGCAGCCAGGATTGGCTGCCCCACATTTCCCAGCGCCGTTCATTCTCTTACGGCTACGCTTCAACCAGGTCGAAGTCCCCGTCGCGCCGGCGGACCAGGACCGCGACTTTGTCGGTCACGGAATCCCGGTAAACCAGGTAGTCGCGGGTCTTGTCCATTTGGAGCAGCGCCTCCTCCAGTGTCATGGGCTTGCGCTTCTGGTGATGGTTGACGCGGTGAACCCGCCCCTCCGTTCCAGCAGCCTCGGCTTCGGCTTCCGGCTCGGTCTCGGCAGGCCGTTCCGTCTCCGCTTCAGAGGCCGCTTTGTGCGGCGTGCGCTTGTTGTCGCGCCACTTGGTGGTTGCTTTGACCGCCTGCTTCTCCAGCTTTTCCGCCGCGGAGTGAATCGCGGTGAAAAGATCCGTGCTCGACCCCAGTCCGACCAACTGGTGATTGAAATAGTTGATTGTGGCTTCGGCGTGATGGAGATGACGCTCCAGTGACAGGATCACGTGCGCTTCGCATTCCCGTTTGCCATCGAGAAGTACACCAATCTTGGCGAAACGCGCTTCGAGCTTTTTCAGATGTGCTGGAGCCAACTCTACTTGTCTGCCTGTGTAGGTGATCTTCATGGGTTCTTCCTTGTGCCGGGCAAACCAGGAAAGCGACGGGTCTGCCCCAACGGCCCCTCTCCCTTTATAACTCGTTTCAAGAGCGTGCGCGGTGCTGTCTTGTCAACCCACCGGCCGTCTTGTCACCTGGGTAACGCCGAACCACCCGCCGCCCGATCCCCCCCCGGCGGCCGCCGGCCGTAGCGCCGCCCGGCGATCAATTCCGTTGGCGTCGCTGGTGCGTAGACGGGATTTTCATGTCTTCCCGGTACTTCGCCACCGTTCGGCGGGTTACGTTGATGCCCTGGCCCTCGAGCAGCGTGGTGATCTGGTCGTCGGTGAGAGGCTTGCTCCGGTCCTCCTCTTCAATCATCTTCTTCACCATGCGTTTCAGCAGGAGCAGGGGAGTCCCGCCGCCGGAGGGGCCTTGCACGGCTTCCGAGAAGAAGTACCGCAGTTCGTACACCCCCTGCGGCGTGTGAACATATTTGCTGGCGACCGCGCGGCTCACCGTCGAGGGGTGCACACCTACCTCTTCGGCCACTTCCTTGATCATCATGGGCTTCAGAGCGTCCAGGCCCAGGCTCAGGAATTCCGTCTGCCGGCGGACAATCGCCTGGCATACCTTCATGATGGTCTGCTTGCGCTGCTCGATGTTCTTCATGAGCTGAATGGCCGAGGTGTAGCGCTCGCGTACGTAGTCGCGTACCTCTTTCGTGGCGCCATTCTCGCGATCCAGCATCTTGCGGTACTGCGCGTTCAGCCGAAGCTGCGGCACGTCCTCGTCGTTCATCTGGATGATGTAATCGTCCCCATCCTTGGTGAAAAAGACGTCCGGTTCCACCACGCGAGCCCCCGCGCCCGAGTAGCGCAGCCCGGGCCGCGGGTTGAGATGCTGGATCATCCTCACCGCAATCTCGATGTGCTCCATCGGGCGCGCCAGCACCTTCGCGATCTCCTTATACTGGCGTGTTTCGAGCAGCCGCATATGGTTCGAAACAATCTGCCAGGCCACCCCGCCTTTGCCATTCACGCTCTCGATCTGCAGAAGCATGCACTCCCGCAGGTTGCGGGCGCCTACCCCCGCCGGATCCAGGTTCTGCACCACCCGGAGGGCCGCTTCCACCTGCTCGGGCTTGAGTTCGCCGAGCGAAGCGATCTCTTCTAGCGACGCCGAAAGGTAGCCGTCTTCGTCCAAATTGCCGATGATGGAGTCCGCCGCATCGCGGACTTCATCCGGCATCACGCTGACGCTCAACTGCGACCGCAAATGATCGCCCAACGTCACGGGAGACGATAGAAATGTCTCAAAGGACGGCTTCTCCACCGATTCCGAGGCAGGGCTCTTATAACCCGGATCCAGATAATCGTCAAAGAACGACCCAAAGTCGATTTCATCGAATGGATCCGTCGCGGCTGGCGCTTCCAGTGCCGGATCGGTGGCTGCTGCCAAGTCCGGCTCGGCCGCCGCCGACGCGGTCTCTTCGGCATCCGGGAACAGGTTGCCATTGATGGCAACATCCCCCACCGAGCCCGCCAGCGAATTGGCATCGTTCAGGACGGCGGCTTCCAGCAGTTGTTTGTCGGCGGGGTCGACCAGCGCCTCCACTTCCAGCAGGGGCTGCAGTTCCTCCGGCGTGATCTCTTCTCCGGGCGCTTCGGTGGATTCTTCCAGAACCGGATTCTTGACGATCTCCTGGGTGATCATCTCCTTTAGCTCCAGCCGGTTAAGCTGGAGCACGGTGACCATTTGCACCAGGCCTGGGGTCAGAATCTGCTTCTGCGCAACTTGTAAATGTAATCTCGGCGACAGTAAGCTCATCTGCCTCCCATGATATCACTCCGATCCCGCATTCTTGGTGACGAACTGGAATTTGCCGAGCACTTTTTGTGCCGTTCTCCACGGAGCGAAAATCTGCAAAAGTCCTAGTCGTTCACCGCCAAAGTCCCAGCCGTACGGAGCCCTTCTCCACCTTACCGGACCGGAACTCGCAGAACTACAAGCCTAAGCGCTTCTCCGGCATACTTGGTTTTCAACCTTCGAGGAGACAGGGAGGAAAACCAAAATGACGAATTTCATACGTGCTTTCATCAGCGTGGTACGTGCTTTCATCAAGGACGAACGCGGCCAGGACATCGTCGAGTACTCGTTGTTAGTCGGCTTTGTCGCGGTAGTGGGAATTGCCGTTTTCAGCGGCTCCGGCAGCAACCTGAAGGGGATTTGGGCCGAGGGGAACACCCGTCTTGCCGCTGCGAATACCGCCGTACACTGAGCGCCATCGGCACGGTGGGCCGCAGGCGCTAACGCTGGCTTCCCGAACTTTCGGCAATCAGGCGGGCGCGTTCCGTTTGGGTCCATTGAAATACTGCATCCACGTCGGCTGCCGAGAGCCTGGCGTCCCGATGGATCCAGGTGTACTGAGGAAGCGGCATATCGCGATCCTTGACCTGGTTTGCGATCTCGGAAAGGCTTCTCTCCCTGCGCGCCAGTGGGTATTCGCTCCAGTGGGACAGGTTCAGGTGCCGCCGGCCTCCGTCGACATCGGATTCGACCAGCCACGAGACGGGGGCGACATAGCTGTACCAGGGGTACTGAGTGGCCTCGGAATGGCAATCCCGGCAGGATCGTTGGATGATGGAAAGCACCTGAGGATCGATCCTGGCGCCTGCAAGCAGGGGATCGCCGGCATGCGCAGACTGTTTTGGCGGAGTGAGAATGGAAAGTACACCCACCAGCCCCAGGAAGAGCGCGATGCCCCACCGTAGGGTATGCTTTAGCTTGCCCATTCAAAAAACAGCTCAGCCCTTGTGGGGCATGCTTTAGCTTGCCCACCAGTTCCATCAAATCAAGTGCTGGGCAAGCTAAAGCATACCGTACCTAGCGCGCCCTACCTTTTGTCCGCCATCTCCGCCAAAGCCTTCCTGGCATTGGCCGCCTGCACCGGGTCGAACCGGGGATTCAGCGCCAGCGCCCCCTCAATCAACTTTCTCCCGCCTTCCACATCTCCGGAAGCGCGCTCGATCACTCCGGCATGGTACAGCAGCAGGGGTTCCTTCGCGCCCGTCTTGAGCGCTTCGTGGGAAGCCTTCAGGGCCTCGTCCACATGACCCCGCTTGTACTCGACCCAGGAGAGTGCGTCCCACGTGTAGATATCGTGCCGCAGTTCCAGATCCGCTTCTGCCAGGGCCTGGGCCCGGTCCAGGTTCCGCCCCTGGTTGGCGTACACCAATGCGAGCGTGCGGTTGGCCTTCTGTCCGACAGCTTCTTCGAGCTTTGCGATCATGTCGATGTTGGCGTTCTGTTTACGCGCCTCGTCAGCTTTGCCCTCAGCCGTATAGAGATCCGCCAGCGCGCCCGAATATTGAGGCAGTGGCACGATCGCCTGCGCGTGTGTATAACTCTCGATCGCCTCGCCGGCGCGGCCTCGTGCAGCCAGCACCATGCCCAGGCCCGCGTGGGCCAGGTGCTGCCCTGGAAACGCCGCAATCGCGTCACGGTAAGAGCGTTCCGCTTCGTCCAGCTTTCCCAGCTTGAAATACATGGAACCCAGGTCGGCCAGGCACCAAGCTTTGTTTTCGGGATAGGGCGCTCCTGCCTCCACGGCCTGCCGCATTGCGGTGATCGCACCCTGCGCGTCGCCGGTCACGAACTTGTAGTAGGCCAGACGATTCAGGCTAAACAGGCTGACCTTGATCGATGCCATTGTCGCGTAAGCCTTCTGAGCATCGTCGTAGCGGCCCAACTCCATCAAGGCATCGCCTAGTGTTCCCCAGTTCTCAGGGTCCACTGGCGCCCGCTTGGTCAGTTGCCCGGCGTAGTCCGCCACTACCGAGAAATGGTGCCGGTTGAGCTCGATGATATTGCGCAGACGCCACGCTTCGTAGTTGCGCGGCTGCCCTTCGAGCACGCGCTTCACCAACGCGTCGGACCGCTCCAGATAGCCCGGATCGGCTGTCTCCCGCGTCTTCTGAATGTACGCGGCAGCCAGCAGAGTCTGCGTCTGGATATTGGCTGGGTCGCCCTGTGCCCACTTTTGGTAGATCGCGATCTGATCGTCGGTGGTCATCTTCACCGAAGGACTGCTTGCGAATCGCAAGTCGTCCGCCGACGCGGTAAAAGCCAGCAAGATTAATAAAGAGAAGCGCATGTCATCTCCAGGCAGTGGGCAGNNGGAAATGAAGTCAGGAACGTAGCGTCGTTGCTGTTGGTGGTGAGATCGGTGATTCCGCTATCCGGCCCGATGAAGTCCGAGCCTTCGAGAACCACGAAAATGCGGTAGTCTCCGAACGCGAGGGCGCCCGGACGGGCGGTTCCGCTGCCGGGAAGTCCAGCCGTTGGGCCAGTCGATGGGAAGTTGATATCGGCAAGTTGGCGGACTACCCGCAAAGCGATGTCGATCACGTTGTCCCCCGGACGCCGCCCGTTGAGCAGGCCGTTTACTCCGATCTCCTGATTGGACGAAGCCGCAATCGTGTCCAGCCGGAGGACGTCCGGCAGCAGCGCACCGCGCAATAAGTCCTTGCTGGTGTTACTGAAACTCGCCGGAAGCAACAGTGGCGCGCCGTAGGGAAGCGACGTAACCCCAAGCGCGGTCAACAATCCGGCGCGCCCGGAGATGGTATTCCCGGTACCGTCGTTGTCTGTGGTCGTGAGGGCGTCCGGCACGAAACCGGACCAGCGGAGCATGTCGTCAGCCGGCACGCCTGCGTTGAAGGCGTCCTTCATCGCGCTGGGAATGAACACCGTATTGAAGACCGGCTGTCCCATGCGCTCGAACTGGACGTAGGAGTCGTCCACGTAGGGAGCGCTCACAGTGCCCCAGATGTTATAGATATTGCCCTTGTTCTGGAACTCTCCCGGCCTGAGTGCGCTGAGCGGGACGGATACAACGATATAGGTAGCGTTAAAACCGGCAAAGCCGTCGATGCCGCTCTGCCCGTTGGCGCCGACCGGGCGCCCGCTCAACGGTCCAAGGGGGCTGGCCGGAACGGCCCTGAACAATGTGGAAGTGCCGGCCTTTATCCGGAAGAACTGCCCCACATCGAAAGTGAACGGGTCGTCCCGCAAGCCGGCGAAGACCTGGACGCCGTTGTTGCTGAGCATCGTGTTCACTGCACCCGTGACATCGATGGCCGGGCTCGTCATCACCGTGTTGATGGCGCCGGTGGAACCGGGGTCCGGTGCTCCGACGCGAACATGCACGCTCTGAGCGCCAGCCGAAACGCTGGCGGCATCTTTGAAGGTCACCTGAATGACGGTATCTTCAACGGAATCTCCGGTAGTGTCGATCTTGAACTGATAGAGAAACCCCGTCGAGAAGCGGTAACTGTCGTTGAGAGCCGGGACTGCGAACGGGTTCACGCCCATCGCAAACACGACCCTGGTGCTGTCGTTGGGATCGAGAAACGCAAAAACATCCGTGATATCGCCTTCGGGCGCGCCATCCACGACCGGCGAATCCCGGTGGTCGGCGGCCTTGGCGGGTGACGAAGTGAACCACGCGGCCGAGCAGAACAGCGCCGCGAGCAAAAGCAATGGGCCTGCTGAAACCTTCATGCGCATACTACCTCCTCTGAGTGGAATCGAAGTTAGTATAGGTTACTACGGAATTCGGAATGGAAACGGATTCAAACGGGCTCTGATTCTTTCGGTCAGCCTGCGCGCAGGCCTGATTGGTGTGAGGCAGTACATCGCGGGCAGTGCAGCCGAGCCGCCCGCCCAATCCAGCTTCCGCGCAAAACGGTCCCAGACGCGACCGCGGCAGCCGCCGGCAGGGCAGGTACTCGACCTGTCCCAAACGGGGCCACCCTGATCCATTTTCCACTGGATGTTTTGTGATTTGTTGATTCTAAAGGATCGAGAATTGGCGCGTGGCCGATTTTGGTCCGTTTCACGTGAAACAAGAGCTGTTTCACGTGAAACGGACGCCAACCTACAGCGTTTCGAAGAGCGTTTTGACCAGAATCTGAAAACCCGGTATCAAAGGCGTTGAAAGCTCAGCGTCCTGGCGCAGGATCCGGTTTCCGTGTTCGGACCATATGAGGATCTCGCGGGATACCCCCACAAGGATCCAGACCTCCCGAGTGCCGCATCTGCGATAACGCTCTTTCTTAAGGATGAGGGAGTTGAATGTGTCATTGGCGGAAACCACCTCGATGGCGAGATCGGGTACGAAACTCTGCACGCGCTTGTCGGGCTGGAGCAAAGGCTGCTTCTCCAAACCAAAGAAGCTCACATCCGGCCCGTGCGCATTCCCATTGAAGTCGTACTCTTGCTCACCAATCACCGTACCGAGGTGCCTCTCGCGAACGAATAGGAGGAGCAGGGCAATCAGCAGGTCCCGAAGTGAATTGTGATTCGGAGTATTTCCAGACACGTCAATCAGTTCTCCGTCAACCAGTTCATGCCCCTCCGCCATTTCCGCCGGAAGCCGCTCGAAATCATCAATGGTCAAACGTGTCGTTGTGGTAGCCACGTCCCCTCCCACCTTCCAGTTTAGCTGCTCATCGAGCCCAGGAACTCGCCGTTGCTCCGGCTCTTGGCCAGGCGGTCGAGCAGCAGTTCCATGGTCTCCACAGGCGAGAGCGGATTCAGCACCTTCCGCAGAATCCAGACGCGATTCAGCTCGTCCTTGGGCAGCAGCAGCTCTTCCTTGCGCGTGCCGCTCTTATTGATGTCGATCGCCGGGAATACGCGCTTGTCCACCAGCTTGCGCTCCAGGTGGATTTCCATGTTGCCGGTGCCCTTGAACTCCTCGAAAATCACGTCGTCCATGCGGCTGCCGGTGTCGATCAGGGCGGTGGCGATGATGGTCAGCGACCCGCCTTCCTCGATGTTGCGCGCCGCGCCGAAGAACCGCTTGGGGCGCTGCAGGGCGTTGGAATCCACGCCGCCCGAGAGCACCTTGCCCGAGGGCGGAACAATGGTGTTGTAGGCGCGCGCCAGGCGCGTGATGGAATCCAGCAGGATCACCACGTCGCGCTTGTGTTCCACCAGACGCTTGGCCTTCTCGATCACCATCTCGGCCACTTGCACGTGTCGCGTGGCTGGCTCGTCGAAGGTCGAACTGATCACCTCGCCGCGCACGCTGCGCTGCATGTCGGTGACTTCCTCGGGACGCTCGTCGATCAGCAGCACGATCAGGGTGACTTCGGGGTGGTTGGTGGTGACGGAGTTGGCGATGCTCTGCAGGAGCATAGTCTTGCCCGTGCGGGGCGGCGATACGATCAGCCCGCGCTGGCCTTTGCCAATCGGCGCCAGCAGGTCCATCACGCGGCCCGAATAATTGTCGCGGACGGTCTCCAGCTTCAAACGTTCGTTGGGATAAAGCGGCGTCAGGTTGTCGAAGAAGATCTTGTTGCGGGCTTCCTCGGGCGGCTCGAAATTGATCGCATCCACCTTGATCAGCGCGAAATACCGCTCGCCTTCCTTGGGCGGCCGGATCTGGCCGGAGATGGTATCCCCCGTGCGGAGGTCGAAGCGCCGGATCTGGGATGGCGAGACGTACACGTCGTCCGGCCCGGGCAGGTAGTTGTACTCGGGCGCGCGCAGGAAGCCGAAGCCGTCGGGCAGGCACTCGAGAACGCCCTCGGAGAAGATCAGGCCGCTTTTCTCGGCCTGGGTCTGGAGAATCTTGAAAATCAGTTCCTGTTTGCGCAGTCCCGCCGCGCCCTGAATCCCCATGTCCTTGGCGACCTGGTTGAGCTTCTGGATGCTCATGTCCTTCAGTTCCACCAGGTCGAGCGTGGGAGTTCCGTTCTTCACGCCCTGGGCAGCCCCCTTGCGGCGATGATGGCCCGGACCGAGGGGACCTATCGGCTCCACCACGGGGGCCGGNNGAGCTTTAGGTTCCGCCGCCTTGGGTTCCGCAGGTTTGGGTTCCGTGGGTTTCACCTCGGCAGCGGCTGGCGCTGGAGGAGGCGTCGGTACTGGTTCAGCGGAGTAAACGACTTTGGGAGCCGCCGCTGGTTTGGGGGCCCGTTCGGCGCGCTCGGGACGTTCGGCACGCTCGGTGCGCTC
>PMTT01000688.1:9380-11219 GCA_003167275.1 Bryobacterales bacterium
AAGGCCGAGAACGGCAGCGGCTCCACGCCTTCCTGGCGGATGGCGCGTAGTCCGTGCTCTTGCTCAGATTGATTCAACTTGTCCGTCTTTGTGGCGATTACCAGGTACTGTCTGCCGTGATACTCAAGCCACCGCTTCAATTCCAAATCCTTGTCCATCCAACCGCGGCGAGGATCCAGTATCAGACAGGAAAGCTTTAGGGTCTCTCTATTCTCCAAATACTGCTCGATCAGCTTTTTCCATTCCAGTTGATGTCCAGGCGGCACCCGCGCATATCCATACCCTGGAAGATCCACCAGGTAAAAGGCTCCGTCCACCCGATAAAAATTGATCGTTTGCGTGCGGCCTGGCGTGTTGCTGGTAAAAGCCAGCCCTTTCTGGCCGGTAAGGGCGTTGATGAGGCTGGACTTCCCTACGTTACTTCTCCCTAAGAATGCGACTTCCGGCAGCCGGTCGGAGGGGAACGCGGCCGGTTTGGCGGAACTAACTATAAAGTCTGCTTGCAAAGAACCTCGCCCTGTGTGGCACGGGCATTCTTGCCTGTGTTCTTGCAGGGCAGGCCGGTGACCTGCCCCACGAGATGGTGAACTAATGCGCGCGGGTCTCTTCCACTGCTGACTGGGACTCCATGGCTGGATTACCCGGAGGCATGGGCAGCGCGACAAGCTCCCGTTCCAAAGCAATCTTGAGAACTTCGTCCATCGACTCCACGAAGTTCAACTTCATGGTCTGCTTGATGGCGTCCGGAATGTCCGGGAGATCCTTCTCGTTCTCCTTCGGAACGATCGCCTCCAGGATGCCATGGCGATGCGCCGCCATGAGTTTCTCCTTGAGCCCGCCGATAGGCAGCACCCTGCCACGCAACGTGATTTCACCGGTCATCGCCACGTCCGCGCGCACCGGAATGCGCGTCAACGCGCTGCAGATGGTAGTGGCCAGCGTAATTCCGGCCGAAGGACCGTCCTTGGGAATGGCGCCCTCGGGAACGTGAATATGGACGTCCAGATTCCGGTAGAAATCCCGCGGCAACCCGAACAGGTGCGCGCGCGACCGGATGTAGCTCATGGCCGCCTGCGCCGACTCCTGCATCACCTCGCCCAGCTTGCCCGTGATGGTCAGCTTACCCTTGCCCTCCATCAGCGTGCACTCCACAGTGAGAAGCTGGCCGCCGACTTCGGTCCACGCCAGCCCCACCGCCGCTCCCACTTCGTTCTTCTTCTCGACCTCGAGGTCGCGGAAACGCCACGGACCCAGCAGGTCGGGCAGTTTGGCACCATCGATCACGGCCTTGGCAAGCTGCTTCTTATCCTTGCCGTTTTCGCTGTTGACCACCTGGCGCGCCACTTTGCGGCAAACGTTGCCGATCTCGCGCTCCAGGTTGCGAACCCCGGCTTCGCGGCTGTAATACTGAATCAGCCCGCCGATCCCAGAATCCGCAAATTCGATCCGGTCCTTCGAAAGGCCGGTGGCCTCCATCTGCTTCCGCACCAGGAACCGCTTGGCGATTTCCATCTTCTCCAGTTCGGTGTAGCCGGAGAGACGGATGACCTCCATGCGATCTTGCAAAGCCGGGGGAATGGTGTGCAGAACGTTGGCTGTTGCGATGAAGAAGACCTGGCTCAGATCATACTCCACATCCAGGTAGTGGTCAACGAACATGAAATTCTGCTCGGGATCGAGCACTTCCAGCAGGGCGGCCGAGGGGTCGCCACGGAAATCCATGGACATCTTGTCGACTTCGTCCAGCATGAAGACCGGGTTCCGCGTGCCGGATTTCTTCATCATCTGGACCACCTGGCCGGGCAGCGCTCCGATGTAGGTGCGCCGGTGGCCGCGAAT
>PMTT01000874.1 GCA_003167275.1 Bryobacterales bacterium
TCCACGTTGCTGGCCGCGGCGGGCGGGACCTGTACCTTCAGTATCGTGTTCAGCCCAAGCCCAACCCCCCCGGCAACGCCCGCAGGACTGGGCCCGCAGTCAGCATTGTTGACCATCACCGGCAGCAACGACACCGTCCCCCTAACGGTGAGTATTACAGGAACCGGCGTGCAGCCGGTAACCGTCGCTCCGGCCACGCTGCCGTTTGGCAACCAGGCACTGAACACACTGAGCGCGCCGCTGTCGGTTACCATCACCAACAATCGGAGCACGCCCATCTCGGGAACAAGTTTGGGGTTCAACATCACCGGTCCCGGTTCCAACAACTTCCAGACGGGCGCGTCAACTTGCGGTTCTACCTTGCTGGCAGCAGCGGGTGGGACCTGTACCGTCAGCATCGTGTTCAGCCCCAGTCCAAACCCCGCGGCAACGCCCGCGGGTCTGGGCCCGCAGTCGGCAGTGTTGACAATCACTGGCACCAACGACACTGTCCCGCTGACAGTGAGTCTTACAGGTACCGGCGTGCAGCCCGTGACCGTCGCTCCGGCCACGCTGCCTTTTGGCAACCAGATTCTGGGCAGTCCCTCCGCCCCAATGACCGTGACGATCACCAATAATACGAGCGCTTCCTTGCCGGTGGTTGGTCTGGGTTTCAGCATCACAGGTTCCAATTTCCAGCGGACGGCGGCGGCGACGAACAATTGCAACGGCGCAACACCGCTGGCGCCGCTGGGTGGGTTCTGTAACATCGCTATCCAGTTCCTGCCATCGGCGACCCCGGCGGCAAACCCCTCAGGCTTGGGCGCGCAGTTGGCGACCTTGACCGTCACCGGCACTCCCGACACCACAGCACCAACGGTGGCGCTGTCTGGCACGGGGGTGCAACCTGTGACGGTGTCACCGGCCATACTGGCGTTTGGCAACCAGGCACTGGGCAGCACCCCAAGCGCGCCGCTGTGGGTTATCGTCACCAACAATCAGAGCACGCCCCTCTCGGGTTCGAGCTTGAGTTTCAGTATCACCGGTTCCGGTTCCATCAATTTCCAGACGGACCCGTCAACTTGCAACACGGTCCTGACAGCAGCGGGCGGGACCTGTACTTTCAGTGTCGTGTTCAGACCAAGTCCAACGCCTCCGGCAAACCCCGCGGGCCTGGGTCCGCAGTCGGCAGTGTTAAAGGTCACCGGCGGTCCGATCACCGTCCCACTGACCGTGAGTCTCACGGGTACTGGCGTGCAGCCGTTCACGGCGACTCCATCCCCACTGGCGTTCGGCAACCAGGGGCTAGGCTCGCCCAGCGCGCCACTGGCGGTCACAATTACGAACAACCTGAGCACACCCTTCACGGGCGTATTGGGCTATGGCCTCACCGGCTCGACCAGCTTCGTAACGGGAGCAAGCACGTGCAACACCTCGATACCGGCAGGGGGCGCCTGCACCGTTAGTGTGGTGTTCAGTCCGAGCCCGACACCGGCGTCGGCACCCGCGGGCATGGGCCCTCAATCGGCCACGTTGACCATTTCCGGCACGGGCGACACCGCCCCGCTGACGGTGAATGTTACAGGTACCGGCGTACAGCCGGTGACGNNCTGGTTACCAATAATCTGAATGGGCCGACGAACGCGGCGTTCTACTTTGGAATTGCTTCGACGACGAATCCGGATCCCGTCGATTTCCTGCCGCTCACGGGCACTTGTGGCACCTCGCCGGTCACACTGCCAGCGAATGGCACTTGCACGATCCTTGTGAAGTTTTCTCCCGAGGCCACGGGCACCAGGTCAGCGGTATTGTCCTTCTCGACTTCCGACAGTGTTCAGCCAGCGGTGGCGCTTACGGGAACGGGGATTCTTCCGGTATCGGTCTCGCCGGCCACGCTGGCGTTTGGCAACCGGGCGGTGGGCACGTCGAGCGTCCTGCCGGTTACGATTACCAATAACCAGAGCACCTCCTTCGCAGGGTCAGCTTTGGGATTCAGCATTCCCTCTGGGACTGCCTTTCATGTGGGGACGTCAACTTGCGGGTCGACAACGCTGGCAGCGGCGGGCGGGACCTGCACAGTCAATATTCAGTACACCGCGGGTCCGGGCGCGCAGTCGGCAACCTTGACCGTCACCTATCCCCCCGCCACGATGCTCCCGGTGGGGCTATCCGGCACAGGGGTGCAGGCTCCGGCGATCACGAGCGCCAGCTCGGCAACGTTCACGGTAGGCACGGCGGGTTCATTCCTGGTAACAGCCGTTGGCTTCCCCCCTCCCTCGCTGAAGAGTTCGCGAAACATACCGGCCGGAATGACGTTCACCGACAACGGTAACGGCACGGGCACGCTGAGCGGGACGCCGAGCGCGGGGACGGGCGGACCTTATAACGTCACGTTCACGGCCAGCAACGGTGTGGGCTCAAATGCGACCCAGACGTTTGTGCTCACGGTGGATCAGGCTCCCTCGATCACGAGTGCCAACAAGGCTACGTTCACGGTGGGCACGGCTGGAACGTTCACGGTAGCAGCGGCAGGCTACCCAGCCCCCACGTTTGTTGGCTCAGGGCTGCCGGCGTGGGCGACGTTCAATAAAACGACGGGCGTCCTGAGCGGGACGCCGGCCGCGGGCACGGGCGGGCTCTATAGCCTGACGTTCACGGCCGGCAACGGTGTGGGCTCGAATACGACACAGACGTTTGCGCTCACGGTGGATGAGTCTCCGGCGATCACCAGCGCGAACAACGCTACGTTCACGATGGGCACGGCTGGATCGTTCACGGTAACCGCGACAGGTTACCCAACTTACCCAACGCTGATTCTGAACCTGGTGGGAAAGCCGCCGGCGGGCGTGACGTTCGATAACGCGACCCACGTGCTCAGCGGGACGCCGACCGAAGCCGGGATGTTCACGCTCAGCTTCCGGGCGAACAATGGCGTGCCCCCGCTTGGGACGCAGACCTTCACGCTGACGGTGCCGAAGGGGAGTCAGACCATCACGTTCGGGCCACTCGCAAGTCAGGTATTGGGATCGGCGCCGTTCACGGTGGCTGCGACGGCGACCTCGGGTCTGGCGGTGAGCTTCTCGACGCCGACTAACACGGTGTGCGGGGTCACGGGGACCACCGTAACGTTGAACGCCACAGGTACTTGCACCATCCAGGCAAGCCAGGGCGGCAACGCAATCTATGTGGCGGCTACGGTGGTGACGCAGAGCTTCCAGGTGACGGCAGGTTTCGTTGCAACCGGCAGCATGATTACCGCCCGGGAATTCCACACAGCGACGCTGCTCAACATGCTCAACAACGGAAAGGTTCTCATTGCGGGAGGTACTAACGACTTAGGCACCGTTTTCTCTAGTGCGGAGCTGTACGACCCCGCCACTGCGACCTTCACCGCCACGGGCAGTATGACCACGGCCCTCGAACACCACACGGCAACGCTGCTGAATTACGGGAAGGTTCTCATTACGGGGGGTGACAGCGGCGTCTCTGGGGGGGTGTTATCCAGCGCGGAACTGTACGACCCCACCACCGGGAAATTCACCGCCACAGGCAGCATGACCTCTGCCCGGGAATCCCACACAGCGACGCTGCTAAACAACGGAAAGGTTCTCATTGCGGCAGCGGACAACATCGCTAATTTATCCAGTGCGGAGCTGTACGACCCCACGACCGGGAAATTCACCGCCACGGGCAGCATGACCGCCGCCCGCGCATTCCACACGGCCACGGCGCTGAACAACGGGAAGGTTCTCATTACGGGAGGTGACAACTTCATCGGTACACTATCTAGCGCAGACCTATACGACCCCACGACCGGGAAATTCACCGCCGCCGGCAGCATGACCACCGCCCGCGAACACCACACAGCGACGCTGCTCAACAACGGGAACGTTGTCATTGCGGGTGGCTTCGAGTCGACACCTGGGTCAGTATTACTCAGCGCGGAGCTGTACAACCCCGCCACCGGGACGTTCACCGCGACGGGCCCTATGACAACTCGCTTCGAAGACCAGACGGCGACGCTGCTGAAGAACGGAGAGGTTTTCATTCAGCTAGGCTATGCGGACTTGTATGACCCCGTCGCCGGGACCTTCGCCGTCACGGGAAGCAGCACCTACCTCAGCGGTGCCACGGCAACACTCCTGAACAACGGGAAGGTTCTCATCGCAGGCGGCATCAACGGCGCCAATGTCGTAGCATCCGGTGCACGTCTGTACTCGTACTAGCCTGGGGGCAACGCAGGGCGCAGCGGTAAAAGAGGTAGTTGTGTCCGAGAGTCGGGGCCGAATGGCGATCTCGCGGCGCATGGCTTCGCTGGCCCGGCTCGGAGCGAGCCTAGCCTGGTGCGGCATGAGCCGGGCCTCTTAGATCTAGATATGTGATATTATATTACTAATGAGTGGTAATATGCCATCGCATATCAAACCGCTCCGCCTCAACCGCTTGCCCGACTTGATGCGCCGCGAGCTCATCGAAGCGCGGCGCAAGCGCGGCTGGAGCCAGGCCGAACTCGGAAAACGCCTCGGCATGCCGCAAATGCACGTCTCGGGAATCGAGACCGGCAAGATCGTGCCCCGCTTCGACACCCTTCTCGACATAGTCCGTGTCCTCGATCGCGACCTCCTGCTGGTTCCGCAGGCACTCGTGCCTGCAGTGCAGGCCCTCATCCGGGATCACCGCAGCCAGGAGAGCGGCGTGGCCGCACACGATGGCGATCGTCCACTCTACGCCTCAGTAGACGAGGAAGAAGACGAGCGCGCCGATGAAGCTTGATCCGCGCCTCAACTCCCTCGCGGTCCACCTCCACGGCCGGCGCATCGGCGTGATTAACCGTCTCGTCGGGGACCACCACTTGTTCGCCTTCGAGCAGGACTATGTCGACAACCCCCACCGGCCCGCGCTGAGCCTCTCCTTCAAGGGTCGTACGGGAGGTCTCGTGACATCCGTCCGCCCTGTGGGCCGGCGCGTGCCGCCATTCTTTTCCAATCTTCTGCCGGAGGGGCACCTGCGCACTTATCTGGCCGAACAGGCCAGCGTGAAACCGGAGCGGGAGTTCTTCCTCCTTGCCGCACTCGGCGCCGATCTCCCCGGCGCCATCACAGTCACTCAACTGACTCCTGAAGACCAGCCCCATCCCCAACTCATGGACGCCCAGCCGTCTCCGGATCGACCCGGCCGTGACTCATTTCAGTTCTCGCTGGCCGGTGTGCAGTTGAAGTTCTCGGCCGTGATGGAAGCGTCGGGCGGTCTCACCATCCCCGTTCACGGCGTGGGCGGACATTGGATCGTCAAGTTGCCATCCATGCAGTTTCCAGCCGTGCCCGAGAACGAATACGCCATGCTGGAACTGGCGCGCGCGGTTGGCATCCGCGTGCCGGAGACTCGCCTCGTGCCCATCGCCGACATCCGCGGATTGCCCGAGGAAGCGGTCCGTATGGCGGGGAACGCCCTCGCAGTACGCCGCTTCGACCGCGCCGACGGGGGACGCCCGATCCACATGGAGGACTTCGCCCAGGTCTTCGGCGTCTTTCCGGACGACAAGTACGGGCATCGCAGCTATGCCAACATTGCCGCCGTGTTGCGGGCCGAAACCGGTGAGGAGGGCGCCTATGAATTTGTGCGTCGCCTGGTTTTTTCGGTCTCGATCGGCAACGGCGACATGCACTTGAAGAACTGGTCGCTGTTGTACCCGGATGGCCGCACACCGGCCCTTTCTCCCGCTTATGACTTCGTGGCGACCGTCCCCTACATCCCCGGCGACAAACTCGCACTCAGCTTCGGCGGAAGCCGTAGTCTGAATGAAATCACGATGGACCAGGTCCGGCGTTTCGCCGACACGGCACATCTCCCGGCCAGCCCCGTCTGGGAAATTGTGCGCGAGACCGTGGATCGGACAGTCGCTGCCTGGAAGGCGCTGGAAGCGAAGGAGCTCATGCCGCCACAAATGCAGTCCGCGATCCGCAATCAGATTCAAGACGTGCTCGTCCGATAACAACTCCAGACCTGCAACCCCTTTTTGATAACGCGGGGCATGCTTTAGCTTGCCCGCCGTGAAGGGCTGGTGAGAAAGTATGCCCCGCCGCCTTTCATGCAGTTTCGAGACGCTGGCCGGATTACAGTCACAGATTCTTGAAATATTGCTAAACACATGTTATGTAATGGCTTATCCCAGAATTCTACTTGCCTGCGCCTTGGTTTTAGCCGCCTCTGTATTACCATGGAATTGTGTCGGCGAAGTTGGATGGTGAGCCGGCGAGGTCGGACCTTGAACGGAAAGGAAATGACCTCCGCTTCGATCGAAGCGGTTCCAAACCGCTAAGTCCTTTATTCCCAACCGATCTACCCCGATTTTCCGCTTCGATCGAAGCGGCGGGCCTTCGCGGGCCTTAAGCATGGCCGCATCGATCGATGCGGTCCCCATCCAATAACTCCTTTCTTTCCCGCAAAAGCCCTCCGATTTCCGCATCGATCGATGCGGCCACTCCGTAACAGCTACCATGAAGGTAGAGCCACCCCGATGCTTCTGGACATAGCCAAACTCCCCACCGCCGAGAATTCGGCCATCCACCTCCACCCCACCGACGATATCGCCGTAGCCCGCGTCCCGGTCCCTGCCGGCGCCGAACTGCGCGTGGACGGCGTCCGCCTGGTGACCCGCGACGCCATTCCGGCCGGCCACAAGGTGGCGCTGCGTGCCATCCAGCCCGGCGAGTTGGTGCTGCGCTACGGCCAGACCATCGGCCGCGCCAAGAGCGCCATAGCACCGGGCGACCACGTCCACACGCACAACCTCTCCTTCGAGGAATTGCACCTGAACTACGAGTTTCCCGCGGGCGAAACGCCGTTCCCACAACCCCTGCAGAATGGCCCAACTTTCCTCGGCTACCTGCGCGAGGATGGCCGCGTCGGCACCCGCAACTACATCGCGGTCGTGGCGGCCAGCAATTGTGCCGCCCACACCGCCGAGACCATCGCCAGGAGCTACGAGGACGAAACCCTCCCGCCCGGCGTCGATGGCATCGTGGCCTTCCCCCACGGCGAGGGCTGCGCGCACTCCATGGGCCCCGACCTCGACCAGCTCCGCCGCACCTTGGGCGGCGTCCTGGTGCACCCCAACGTCTCCGCCGCCATCATCCTCGGCTTGGGATGCGAGACCAACCAGATCGACCATTACCTGGGCCCCGGCGCCCCGTCCAGCGACCGCCTCGCCGGCCTGACCCTGCAATCCAGCGGCGGAACCCGCGGGACCGTGGACGCCTCGCGCCGCCAGATCGCCCGCTTCATCGAGCAGGCCGCCGCCGAACGCCGCGTCGAGATGCCCGCTTCCAAGATCGTGCTCGGGCTGAACTGCGGCGGGTCGGATTCCTTCTCGGGAATCACCGCCAACCCCGCCCTGGGCTACTGTTCCGACCTCCTGGCCGAACTCGGCGGCACCGCCGTACTCGCCGAAACCACCGAGATTTTCGGCGCCGAGCACCTGCTCGTGAAGCGGGCGCGCAATCGGCAGGTGGCCGAGAAGCTGCTGGCCTGCATCCGCGAGTACAAACACTACATCGGCCGCTTCGATGGCAGCAGCTTCGATGACAACCCCAGCCCCGGCAACAAGGCCGGCGGCCTCACCAACATCATCGAGAAATCGCTGGGAGCCGTGGCCAAAGGCGGCACGTCGCCGCTGATGGAGGTCTACGATTACGCCGAGTCCGTCACTTCCCCCGGCTTCGTGTTCATGAACACGCCCGGCTACGACCCCGTCTCGCTCACCGGCCTTGCGGCGGGTGGCTGCAACCTGATCGCCTTCACCACCGGGCGCGGGAGCGCCATCGGATTCCCCACCATCCCCGTCATCAAGATCGCCACCAATAGCAATACCTACCGCCGGATGACCGACAACATGGACATCAACGCGGGCGCGATTTCCGACGGCGAGAGCACCGTGCAGAAGGTAGGCCGCCAGATCTTCGACCTGATTCTGGAAGCCGCCTCAGGCCGCCGGACCTGCGCCGAGCGCCTGGGACACCACGAATTCGTCCCCTGGCGCATCGGCCCCGTGATGTAGCGGCAACCACTTCCTGTGGCGGTCGCGGCTCGTTGAGGTTGTTGCTGCGCCGCTCATGCGGCAGCGTTAGATTCCGTACAGTCAGAATATCGAGCTTACCGTTAGAATAGGAACCTTCAAGCAAGGGAATTGGTATTCGAGTGTACACGGAACGATGCATCGTCTTCGCCATCGATGCCGAGCCTGACGGGCGGAAACGCATCCAGGGCGACGAGTGGGAGGGGACGCAGGTCGCGTTGCGGGAACTGGCACAACTCCGCTCCCGGATTGAGGAGCTTTCCCAGACGCCAGTGAGACTCAATTGGTTCCTGCGCTTCGATCCGCAAATCGAGGCCACCTGGGGCCGCCCGGACTGGGTGTTGGAGGCTTGGCCGAGCCTGATCCAGTGGATCGAGCGGTATGGAGACTTCACCGGGATCCACACTCACTTCTGGAAATGGAACGATCATAGGCGCGAGTGGTTCAACGATTTCGGCGACCCTGGCTGGCGCGCGGAATGCGTTCGCCGAGGAGTGGAGGGCTACCGTTCGGTTTTCGGCGTGCGTCCGGTGGCGTGCCGCATGGGCGATCGCTGGATGGCGGGCGATCTGATTCCGGTGCTTCAAGAGCAGGGCATCCGGTATGACTTGACGGTGGAACCGGGAATACCGGACCACCCTCCCTTCGACGATCCGTTGGCTACGGCCTGGTTGCCGGACTACCGGCGTGCGCCGCGGGCGCCTTACCTGCCGTCGGCGGCGGATTTCCTGGTGCCGGAGTCGAATCCTTCCCGGGAGGCCATGGAGCGTGCGGTGTGGTTGGTTCCCCTGACCACCACCGAGCCGCCCCGGTGGGTGCCGGTACGGCGCTTTCCGTTCCTCTTGAAGGCCAGCCGGCCTATGAATCTGGTGGTCCACCCGCGCGAAGTTTGGGCGCACATGGCCCGCGAAATCGATCGCGCCTGTGCCGAGCCGCTGGTGTTCGTACTGCGCAGCGGCGATCTCTGCCAACCCGGTTTCCTGGCGAATTTCCGCTATATTGCGGAGCGCCTGGGACGGCACCCGGGGCTGAAGCATTGCCGGTTCACCGGAGTGGACGCGGCCGTGGAGAGCTTTTGGAAAACGCAATTACAAACCGCCTGAACGTCTTGCTGCTGTCTGCCCAGGGCTGGGATGCCGGCGGGACTCCGGATCTCTCGGTGAGCGTGGTCACCTACAACTCCGCGCACTGCCTGGATGCCTTTTTCGAATCGCTGTCGATGCAGCAGGGGGTCCGTTGGGAGTTGTTCCTGGTGGATAACGCCAGCACCGATCGAACCGCGGCCCGGTTGCAGGATTGCGCCATCGGAAACCTCACGTTGAATCCGCGCAATATCGGCTACGGCGGGGCGCACAACCAGAACCGGAGCCACTTTCGGGGCCGGCATGTGTTGTTTCTGAACCCGGACCAGACTCTGGCGCCCCAGGTGTTCGAGCGCCTGGTGCGGTTCCTGGACGAGAATCCTCGCTTCGCCGTCGCTGGACCGAAGGTGATCGAGGGGCCGGAGCGGGTGCCCTTTCCACCCAGACGCTTCTATCCCGGCGAGGGGATGATAGTGCTCGAAAGGGGCATTGCGCGCCACGAGTATGCCTGGGTTTCGGGTTGCTGCCTGGCGATCCGCCGTTCCGTGCTCGACGAGATTGGCGGGTTCGATCCCGACTACTTCCTCTATCAGGAGGAGACCGACCTCTGTCTGCGGGTGCGGCGCGCCGGGTACAAGATCGGCTGGTGCCCGGAGGTCGAGGTGTTACACGCCGGCGGGCAGAGCCAGGCCCATCTTTCGGAGTACGAGCAGGCCCGGCGGCTGTTCGATGGGACGGCCTTATTCTGGGAAAAGCACTATCCGTCGAGCGAATTGCCCAGCATGGTCCGTTTTCAATATCTGGCCGCGCGGGCCTTCCTGGCGCTCGGCGGGTGCTGGCGATGGCTTCCGGGCGAGACATCCAGACAGTTCCGTCCGGAGCGCATGCGCGCCCGGCGCGATGTTTGCGGCGACTGGCTGAAACAGCGTCAATGCGGGGTCTTCCCGTGGGATCCAGGCTCGCTGAAGATCGCAGTCCGCCAGGTTGGTCTGCTGTTCGAATGGTTGCGCCGGGGAGGCTTTCCGCTGGACGACTACTGAGGAGNNGAGTTTGCCTCGTCGCTTCAATTTCCAGGATGTACAGTACGCTGGCCCACGGTTTTATTACCGTTCAGGTCTGCAATCGATTTATATTGGTATCAAGTCGTCCATGTCCTCAAGTACAAAGCGTAACGAAATCATCTGCCAACCCTGCCTCGATTGGCGAAAGACCCTGGGGGCCTGCCTGGCCCTTTTGCTGCTCTCGTGCAGCCATTCTTCCCCAACCGTGGCGCAAACCGCCGCCGCGCAGACGGAGCCGCCGCCTGATGCAGTTCCGCATTCCCGGGAAGCCAACGACGTTGGCCGGTTCCTGGCAGGCTTGCCGGGAACTCCGGACAGCCCGTTTAGCGAACTGGAACAGCAGCCAGCCTGGATCTTACATCGCCAGGCGCTCGACAAGGCATGGGCCAGCATCGAAGCCAAGAACCTGGCCTCGATGCGGGAGTTCCAGGCCAAAGAACTGACCAGCCCGCCGATCCCGGACTCCCTGGTCTTTTATCCCTTCAGCGGGCCGGATGCGCTGATGCTGACGGTTTTCTTCCCGCACAATCCGACCTACGTCCTGGTCGCCCTGGAACCGCCCGGAACGCTCCCCACGCCCAAGCAAATGGCCGGCAAGAACCTCGCCAAAACCCTGGAGGAAACGCGCACCACGCTTTCCGATGTGCTGCAGCGCAGTTTCTTCATTACCCGGCAGATGGACCGCCAGTTCCGCGGCCAGGTCACCGACGGGCTCTTCTCGCCGATTCTGGAATTACTGGTGAGGAGCAACCACACGATTCTGGGGCACCGGATGGTGCGCATCGGGCCCGACGGGAAGATTGTGGCGCGAGGTGTGATTCCGCCGGGCGAAATCGGAAATCGAGGCGTGCAGATCGAATTTCAGACGGACTCGGATCATTCCATCCACCAGCTCTATTACTTCTCGATTAATCTTTCCGACGAGAAGATGAAGGACAACAAGGGGTTTCTGACTTATCTCGACGGGTTGAAGGGAGTCACCACGTACTTCAAGGCTACGTCGTACATGACTCATCACGCCGATTTCTCCATCATCCGCGACCAGGTGCTGGCGAAGAGCGCGGCGGTCCTGCAGGACGATTCCGGCATCCCGTACCATTATTTTCGCGATCAACCCTGGCGGGTGCAGCTCTATGGGGAGTATGTCCGTCCGTACGGGAGCTTCAAATGGCTCGAACAGCCGGACTTACGCAAAGCCTACGAAGAACCGGATCGCAAGCCCTTGCCTTTCCAAATCGGCTACGGCTTCCGGCGGATGCCATCCAACCTGCTTTTTGCCAGCAAAACGACGGAGGCGCGGAAGGACTGAGGCGTCTGACAACGCCGGGGTCTTGCCGCCGGTCCACTCAGGGGCAAGGAGACACACGGCAGGATTGCCCCGTGTTACGTGTTGAGTATGGAAGTCAGGATCCAGCACCTTGGGAATGTGAAGTTCGAAGCGACTACGCGCGGACACCGCGTGATCTCCGACCAGCCGCCGGCCAACGGCGGGTCGGATGCTGGCATGACACCTCCGGAGTTGCTGTTGGCGTCGCTGGGGGCTTGCGCCGGTTTCTACGCCGCCCAGTACCTGAAAACCCACTCGCTGCCGGCCGAAGGATTGGAGATCCACGTATCGGCGGAGAAACTCAGGCCGCCGGCACGGATGGGACAATTCCGCATCGAGGTGCTGGTTCCGGGGCTCGATGAGCGGCACGAAGCAGGCGTTCTGCGGGCGGTTCAGGCGTGCCTGATCCACAATACGCTGGTGCATGCGCCCGCCATCGAGACCGTGATCAAAACGGTCGCATTGGCGTAGGGCAGGAAGTGGGGCGGACCCCCTGGTCCGCGGCCGACCCCTGGTCGGCCGGTGGGGACGAACGAAGAGCCGGACCANNGACGAGGGCGTCCGCCCCACCCATTTTGGTCGCGGACCTTCCCTGGCCAAGCAGGGTAGACTCTTAGATATCGGAGACTAATCCAGATGTCCATTCGACCCGTGAAGCGGCTCATCAAGGCCAAACCAGTGACGGAAGGCGCGGGCGTGCATTTGCGGCGCGCATTCGGCTTCGGCAATACGACCGAGTTCGACCCGTTCCTGCTGCTGGACGACTTTCGCAATGACGTTCCGGAGGATTACCTGGCGGGATTCCCGTGGCACCCCCACCGCGGGATCGAAACCATCACCTACGTCCTCGCAGGGACCGTGGAGCACGGCGACAGCATGGGGAACCACGGCGCCATCGCGGCCGGCGACGTCCAGTGGATGACGGCGGGAAGCGGAATCATCCACCAGGAGATGCCCAAGGGCGACCAGTCGGGNNGTCTGCGGGAATTTTTGGGGGATGGCGGGCCCGGTGGATGGGATCGCCGCCGACCCGATGTACCTGGATGTGTCGGTGCCTCCCGGGCGGAGAAAGACCCTCCCGGTGGAGACCACGCGCCACGCCTTCGCGTACGTATTCTCGGGGAGCGGGAAGTTCTGCAACGCGTCCGGCCCGCTGGAGGTGCCGACCGAAGCGGTGGGCTGGGCGGACACGGCCCCGCCCTCGCAGGCGGATAACCGCTCGCTGGTGCTCTTCGACCGCGGAGACGAAGTCACGGTGCAGGCCGGGGACGACGGAATCCGCTTCCTCCTGGTCTCGGGAAAGCCGCTGGAAGAGCCTGTGGCCTGGTACGGCCCAATCGTGATGAATACCCAGGAACAACTCCGGCAGGCGTTCCAGGAACTCGAAAAGGGGACGTTCCTGAAGAAGTAGACGGGGGCCACTGACCTCATCGTGGCCTCATCGTGGGGCGGACCCCCTGTCCGCGGCCGACCCCCTGGTCGGCCTTTCCGCCTAGGGCCAGATGATGATTCCATTGGACGACAGTCCGCTACGGACGCGGACCAGGGGGTCCGCCCCACAACTTACGTGGCCCCTACAACGATCAGCACCTCACGGACTTTGTCTTGGAGATGCGATTCCGCGGACCGGCATTTCCAGGCGGCTCGTTGCAGAGACGAAGACTCACGCCTGGACCGAAAACGCCGCCTGAGAGGCGGCGGCAGGCAGGATTGCCGCCAGGATTGCTGCCCCACAAAGTGCGCTTCGGCCTCACCCATGCCCACGTATCAGCTCCGTGGGGCAGCCTCGTGGGGCAGCCAATCCTGGCCATTCGCGCTTTATCCGGCTCGCGGAGTGGGTAGCGCCGGAATGGGAATGGTGGCCTCCCCCCACCCGGGAGGAGCGGTGACGATAATCCGCAGTTCGCGCGCATCCATTGTGGGCTGGTAACGCACGGTGTACCTGGCCAGTAAACTGAGGCAAATCTGCTCCACCACGACCACGACCTCGTCTTCGGATGCCACTGCCTGAAACGTTCCTTGAGTCGCCTGGCATAAGCCTTCCAGCGCCGGATTCGCGATCAAGGAGACCGCATGCACGGAGGTACGGGACGCCATGGCCGTGGAGGTCAAAGCCGGGTAGTCGACGGGTTGCCCGGCCTCGGACTGGCTGTAGAGCACCAAGTGGCGTTTACCGCGAGCAGGGCCGCCCTCGATCTGGACGGAGCGGCGGATAGCGCCCCACAGGTTGGTGCAATCGCCCTTGGGAGCGAACTTATCGAAGCCAGCCCTTAAAACCTCCATGTCGGAAATGAACTGGGGCGGAATATCCTCCAGCGCGGAAGGCTCAACCGGTTCGAAGTTAATCTCCTCTCCCGCCAGGCTGGTATGCAAAGAGCGGACGCTGGGGATGTAGGGCGCCATCGCCCAGAGGTCCGACGGGCGCTTCCATTCGAGTGCATGCAGTGCCCCTCTCCGGAATGGGGTCCCAGGCTCGGAGGATCTGGGGAAAATGAACGTGACCGCCAGCGATGGCCGGACTTGGCGCTCTTCGAATGAATAGTTTACGACCTCGCGGCCGTCTTCGACGAGAATCAGTTGTGTCGGCAGAACCCGTACCTGTTCGCGCCCCTCCATGGAAGTGACTTCCAGGTGGAGTTCGTGCCAACCGCTCCGCCGATTTCGTTGGAAACGGGCCACCACCCGCCGTTCGCCGGCCTGCCGGGCCTGGGCGGTGGCTGCCCGGATCTGTCCAAGCGCCGCGAAGGCTCGGGTTCGCACAGCAGTATTCGGCTCACCCACCATGCGAGCCAGGGTTCTCGTGAAACGTGGATCTCCGGTCTCACCCATGATCCAGGCGGCCGTGGCACGGAAGCGGCGTGACTCGTGATCGGCCATTTTGAACAGTTCCGGGATGGCCCAACCGTCCCCCAGCCTGTATAGTGCCATGAGGGCGTTCCCGGCAACCCGGTTATTGCCATCGCGTCCGGCCGAACGGAGCAGCCGTCGCGCTTCTTCCGTATCGATGCCCCAGAGGGCCTCAATGGCGTTAGCGCGGACCCGCGGGTCGGCCTCCATGAGCCTGCTCTGGACCCATTTGACGTTCCGGTTGATGCGTCCAATCATGAGCACTGCCTTGGACTGAAGGTACGGATTCGCCTGCCGCGACAGGCTTATCAGGAACGGAAGAACCCGGGACCCATCCGAGATATCAGCCAGGACATCCATGAGCCGCTGAATATCGGGTGGGCAGGCTCCATCGCCAATCGAAGCAGCGTGTTCCGACAGGTTTTTCGCCAGAACCACATCCGCCATGACTCCGGCCTGGACAGCCGCACGGGCCAATGCCAGAGCTTGTTCCTTGGTCAGCGTTGGCTCGCAAAGCGCGCGCAACAGGAGTTCGTCAGCCGCCAGCACCGACAGCAGGTATTGAGCGCCGCGCGACTCGTCGCGGGTTCTCAGAATCTCGATGGCGCCTGCATAGAAGGCCTCCCGATCGGCCTTCAGCAGCTTGCGGATACGCTGCCCATAGCCGGCAGCGTCGCGATCGAAACCCTGCACGAGTGCTGCAAGCTCTCCGCGCGTCCGTTGCACTATGGCGGCCGCAGTGGATCCGTAGGATGACACATAAGGCAGATCGTCTGTTTCCGCGAAAACTTTACAGCCCGCCCGAGAGCGGCCAGGCGCCGCGCGCAATTATAATCAAAGTAATGTCGAAAAACAGTTTTGGCGCGGCAGCGAAGCTGCGCGTCGGTGCTACCGAATACGAGTACTTTCGTCTCGCCCGTTTGGAAGAAACGGGCGTGGGCAATGTTCCCCGACTCCCGTTCTCCACCAAGATCCTGCTCGAAAACCTGCTGCGGTACGAGGACGGACGCCGGGTCTCGGCCCCGGATGTGGAATACGTGGCGCGCGGTGGCGAACCCTCCGCTGCCGGCTCCAGCGGCAAGGAAATCAGCTTCATGCCGGCGCGCGTGCTGCTGCAGGACTTCACCGGCGTTCCCTGCGTGGTGGACCTGGCGGCCATGCGCGACGCCCTGGCCGGGATGGGCGCCGACCCGAGCCGCGCCAATCCCCTGATGCCCGCCGATCTGGTCATCGACCACTCCGTCCAAGTGGACAATTTCGGATCGAGTGGCGCCTTCGACCTGAACGCGCTGCTCGAATTCCAACGCAACCGCGAGCGCTATATGCTGCTGCGTTGGGGGCAAACCGCCTTCCGCAATTTCCGCGTGGTGCCTCCCGACACCGGAATTGTCCACCAGGTGAACCTGGAATATCTGGCTTCGGTGGTATTCCGGTCCAACGGACAGGCATATCCGGATTCGCTGGTGGGAACGGATTCCCACACCACCATGGTCAACGGCCTCGGCGTGCTCGGCTGGGGCGTCGGCGGTATAGAGGCCGAAGCCTGCATGTTGGGCCAACCCGTTTCCATGCTGCTGCCCCCTGTGGTTGGCTTTAAGCTTCACGGCAAACTGCGGGAGGGCTGCACGGCTACCGACCTGGTGCTGACCATTACCCAGATCCTGCGCAAGAAGGGTGTCGTCGGCAAATTTGTCGAGTTCTACGGCACCGGGTTGAGCGCGCTCAGCCTGGCGGACCGCGCCACCGTCGCCAACATGGCGCCTGAATACGGCGCGACCATGGGCTTTTTCCCGGTGGACGCGGAGACTCTGGCCTACCTCAAGTTCACCAATCGCGATGCCGGACTGATCGACCTGGTGGAATCCTACACCAAGGAGCAGGGCCTGTTCCGCACCGATGAAACGGTGGACCCGATCTACTCCGCCAGCCTGGAACTGGACCTCGCCACCGTTACGCCGTCCATGGCCGGGCCGAAGCGTCCTCAGGACCGTGTGGATCTGCCGGATGTGCGCAAGAACTTCCACGATGCCTTCCCCGGTCCGAAGAAGAGTTCCCCTGCCGTGATCAACGGCGCGACCGCCAATGTTGAGAGTGGCGCGGTGGTGATCGCCGCCATCACGAGTTGCACCAACACCTCCAACCCGTCCGTGATGTTGGCCGCCGGCCTGCTCGCCAAGAAGGCCGTGGAGCACGGTCTGATGGTGAAGCCGTGGGTCAAGACGAGCCTCGCGCCGGGTTCCAAGGTGGTGATCGATTACTACCGCGAAGCCGGCCTGCTGACATATTTGGAACAGCTCAACTTCCACCTGGTAGGGTTCGGCTGCACCACCTGTATCGGGAACAGCGGACCGCTGCCCGAACCGGTGGCCGAAGCAGTCCAGAAAGAAAACCTGGTAGTGGCCGCCGTGCTGAGCGGCAATCGGAACTTCGAAGGCCGCATCAATCCGCTGGTCAAGGCCAACTACCTGGCGTCCCCGCCGCTGGTGGTCGCATATGCCCTCGCGGGGACCATGGATATCGACCTCGCGAACGATCCGCTGGGCCATGACCCCAACGGGAATCCGGTCTACCTGCGCGACATCTGGCCCTCCAACGAGGAGGTGCGGTGCACCGTGCGCGACTCGGTCAACCAAGGCATGTTCGAACACGAGTACGCGCATGCTTTCGACGGCGATAAGAACTGGCAGACCATGCCGGTGCCTTCGGGCGGCACCTTCCAATGGGACAACCACTCCACCTACATTAAGAAGCCGCCCTATTTCGACCAGATGGCCGATCCGGAAACGTCGGTGACGGACCTCCATGGCATGCGCGTCCTGGCGATGCTGGGCGATTCCGTGACCACCGATCACATCTCTCCCGCGGGTTCGATCCCCAAGGACAGCCCGGCGGGCCGCTACCTGATCTCGCAGGGTGTCCAGCCGGGCGACTTCAACTCGTACGGCGCGCGCCGCGGCAATCACGAGGTGATGGTGCGCGGAACGCTGGCCAACATCCGCCTGCGCAACCAACTGGCGCCGGGGACCGAGGGCGGCTGGAGCGTCCACCTGCCCGATGGCGAACAGAAGTCGATCTACGACGCTTCTGTGCAGTATCAGGGCGAAGGTGTGCCGCTGATGATCCTGGCGGGCAAGGAATACGGCTCCGGTTCGTCACGCGACTGGGCCGCGAAGGGTGTGATGCTGCTGGGCGTGCGCGCGGTGATCGCCGAGAGCTTCGAGCGGATCCATCGCAGTAATTTGGTCGGCATGGGCGTGCTGCCGCTGCAGTACGAAGCGGGTCAAACGGCTGTCAGCCTCGGACTCACTGGCAAGGAGACGTTCCACATCGAGGGCGTGCGTGCCTCGCTGAATGGAGGCGGGCGGAAGGTTTCGGTGCGTGCGGTGGCGGACGACGGTGCGGTGGTTGACTTCATGGTGGATGTCCGCGTGGATACCCCGCAAGAGGTGGAGTACTATCGCAACGGCGGAATTCTGCCGTACGTTCTGCGGCAGTTGGCCGTCGCCTGAACGGCCGGGTTCTTGACCGGCGCTGCCCTGCATTCGTATAATGCAGTCAATGAGTGCATTAAATCTGACGGTCCGTAACCTGCCCGAGGAGGTATCGGCCGCGCTCGAACGGGAAAAACGCCGCAGGGGGACGTCGCTCAACCAGACGGTTATCGATCTTCTGCGGCAAAGCCTTGGCGTGCCGGGTACTCGAAACAACGGCCTTGCACGCCTCGCAGGCACCTGGACCGAAGCGGATCAACAGGAATTTCTCTCGAGCATCCACTCTCTCAACGAGATCGACCCGGACTTGTGGAAATGAGCCGGTACTGTCTCGATACTGTCGCCTACAGCCATTTCAAACGCGGCGAGCCGAGGGTAGTTACTCTTCTCGACCGGGCCGAATGGATTGGCGTCCCGGCGGTTGTACTCGGTGAGCTCTTCGCCGGTTTTGAGCAAGGCAAACACAGCCTGAGGAATATCGCGGAACTGGATGAGTTTCTAGCCTCACCAGTGGTCGAAGTGTTACCGGTGGATCGTGTCACCGCCGAGTTCTTTGGCAAGTTCCTCGCCGATCTCCGCCGAAGGGGCCGCCCGATCCCCGTGAACGACATCTGGATTGCCGCCTCCTGTGCCTCGGCCGGGGCTACTCTCATTACCTGGGATGCCCACTTTCGTGAACTGCCTGTGATCGGCGCGATTATCCTGTGAGGGGTGCGTATACCGCTGAAGAATCCGAACGGCGGCGAGGCGGTGGTGCACCGGAGCCCCGAGGAGATCATGGATGAAATCGCCGCGCTGGATGCCGAGAGCGCGGCGGTGCTGGAAAGCATTCGAAGGCTATTGTGAAGATCGACGCAGCGTTTTTCGACAGTATTCGCGAGTTGATCGCCGGGGCGCGCACTATGGTGGCACGCGGCGTGGACTTGGTGCAAGTCCAAACCAACTTCGAGATTGGCAGACGGATTGTTCAGGAGGAGCAGCGCGGCAAAGACCGGGCCGCTTATGGAAAGGAGGTCATCAAGGCATTGGCGGAGCGGCTGACTGGCGAGTTCGGTAAAGGCTGTTCCACCAGTAATTTAGCCTACATGCGTACCTTTTTCCTGCTTTACGAAGACCGAAGCCCAATTTTCCAGACACTGGCTGGAAAATCCGGGGCGTCCCGAATTGGTCAGTCGGTGACTGACCAATTCAGCGCCCCCGCAATTGGTCAGACACTGTCTGACGAATTCGATGCTCCCCGAAAAAGCCAGACGGCGTCTGGCCAATCGGCAATTTTCCAGACACTGTCTGGAAAATCTGGGCCTCCATTGCGTCCCTTCACCCTGAGCTGGTCGCACTACGTCTTCCTCCTTGGCATTGCCAACCCTAACGAGCGCAGTTTCTATGAGATAGAAGCCCACGAACAGAATTGGACACTCCGCGAACTAAAGCGCCAGTTCGATTCCGGCCTCTACGAGCGCCTTGCCCTCAGCCGCGACAAGGAGGGCATTCGCAGGCTCGTGCGCGAAGGGCAAACCGTCGAGAAGGTCAGCGACCTGCTCAAGGAACCTCTGTTGCTGGAGTTCCTCGGCCTGGACGAGCGCGCCCGCTATTCGGAGTCCGACCTGGAGTCCGCGATCATCGGCCAGATCGAGCGCTTCCTGCTGGAAATGGGCAAAGGCTTCCTCTTCGAGTCGCGCCAAAAGCGCTTCACCTTCGACGAGGAGCACTTCTTCGTGGATCTGGTTTTCTACAACCGCCTCCTGCGATGCTATGTCCTGCTGGATTTGAAAATTGGTAAGGTTGCCCATCAGGACCTCGGACAGATGCAGATGTACGTGAACTACTTCGACCGCTTCGTGAAAACCAGCGAGGAGAATCCCACCATCGGCATCCTGCTCTGCAAGCAGAAGAACAAGGCGCTGGTGGAAATCACCCTGCCCAAGGACGCCAACATCCACGCACGGGAGTATCAGCTCTACTTGCCCAGCAAAGAGGAGTTGCAGCAAAAGCTCATGGAATGGACCGGGGAGCGGGACGGTGTCGATGAGTAAGGGGGGGAGTGAATCACGCGTGTTGGTTGGAGTCCAAGGCGCGCATGGCCTTTAGCTGCAGAATGGCGATAAGGTCCGATGCATTGATGAACGCCTCATATTCATCCCGTTCTTCGTCAGTGAGAAGACCTTCGTTTGCCCGCTCCGCGAGCATGTCGACCCTCTGTTGGACATGGGCAGCGACACGAAAGCGAGCCACGCGCCGAGCGGACTCCGCGTCGAGACATTCACTCAGGGATTCCAGCAGACCATCAAGAACACCTGTAGCGCTCGCGTCGCTCATGCCCTAACCATACCCACGCAAGTGGAAGCGAGGAATATCGCCGGAAGTCGCGCAGTACCGACGTGACGGTTGACGGCGCGCGGTGCCGTTGGAAATGTCGCTTCCTCCCCCTGTGGCCCTTTTGAGCCTTTGGGAAACTGCTTTCGCGGCTCGTATAATGGAAGGAGCGTGGAATCTTTCCCGCAGGAATGTTGGAATGTCAACGGCGCCGCCTCACACCGCTCAGTCACTGGCGACCATCCTGGCCGTCGATGACGACCGTGCCGTTCTGGGATTCCTGGATCAGAGCCTGCGGATGGCGGGCTATCACGTCCTGCTGGCGGATAGCGGGTGGAACGCGATCCACGTCTACGAGAACAGCACCGAACCGGTCCACTTGCTCCTGACCGATGTGATCATGCCCGACCTGACGGGCCCGGTGGTGGCGGAGCGGCTGCGTTCCCTGCAACCGGATCTGCGGGTCCTGTTCATCTCGGGCTTTCACGACGCCGACGTGGTGCAGCGGTTCGTCATGCGAAAAGGCTTCACGCTTTTGCCCAAGCCTTTCACGTTGGACGGGCTGCTACGCGTGGTGGAGGAATCGCTGAATTCCGCGCAAAGCTAATTTTCCGTGCCGACAGACGACGCAGCGCCGACCGTGCCAATTCGCCCCTCACAGAAGAGCCGGTGACAGCAGATTCCGGAACAACGTTTCCTCAATTTCCTCAACCACTTGCAGCCCTTGATGGGCCAGTGGGACGGGCCTCCCTTGCCTGTCATTTCTCCGCATCCCGGCCGTCTCCGCGTCGAGAATGCTTCGCACCTCGAATTGTCTTCCTTAAACGGTTCCGCGCCCGTTCTTTCGCAACCGCTTGCGCCGGTGTGCCATGGTCTGGTATAAACGCCTAATCGTTCCTGTGCCAGTAACGGCTGGTTAAACATGACCGGGAAAAACCAAGGCGCCGTACCGAAAACCACCGAACGCCGGTTCACCAAACCGCAGACCGGCAAACCTGTACCGTCCGATTCCGACGGCGCACCGGTCTCCTCACGAGTGGCGACCGCCGCCTTGGCGCAGTCCGCCGACCCACGGAAGCAGCGCAGTAGCTTCGAAGCTGCCATGAAACTGTTCCACGCCCGCCAAATGCGGGAGGCACGGGAACTCTTCGTCAGTGCCGCGGGCGGACCCGAGCGCGACGTGGCGCAGCGTTCCCGGGTACATATCGCGATGTGCGACCGCCGCCTGGAACAGGCCCCGGTGAATTTGCTTTCCGCCGAGGATTACTACAACTACGGCGTGGCCCTGATCAATACCCGCAATGTTTCCGAGGCCCGGATACACCTCGAAAAGGCCCTCGAAATCTCTCCGGACGCGGACCACGTTCACTATGCCTTGGCCCTGGCTTTGGCTCTGGGGGGCGACCCGAAGCGGGCCTATGAGAGTCTGAGACGCGCCATCGAGTTGGAACCTCGCAACCGCATGATTGCGCGGCAGGATCAGGACTTCGCCCCGCTCGCCCACCAGCCGCCTTTCGAGTCCTTGCTTTATCCTGATAGGAAGGGCTGGTAAAAAGTGGGGCGGACGCCCTCG